>JAHDHW010000049.1:0-10785 GCA_020631105.1 Saprospiraceae bacterium
CGTAGATTTTCCAATCTTCAGTAGTTCTTGAATATAAGCGTTTGAAGTTTTTATGACTTGAAGCCCTTAAGTAAGCGTCATAGGCCTGTTGAAAACGACGAGTATGAAGACAAAGTGTTATGTATAATTCGTGGGCATTAAACCAGTTATTTTTACCTTCTGGAACGAGATTGATACATTTTTTAGCGACCTCTTCTCCTTCAGTAAATTTTTTTAATTGAATATAACATGCCAGCATTTTGAAAGAAAAAGTAAATATCGCTGTCTTAGACGCTTGATGAGGCTTTGTTTCAAAATAGTTAACAGCATTCCTGCATTCTTCGATTAAGTTAATGTAGTCATTCGCAACTTGATATCTATATACATAAACTAACCTAGAAGTTATATTGAGTCGATAAGACTTTAAGTGAGAAATACTTCCTTTTAATTGATCTGCATATTGACTTGCAATCTTGACTAGATCTGTTTTTGAGTGTTTTGGGTTTTTGGCTAAGGTGGAGATAGAATAAAAAAATTCTTCTGCTTTGATTTCTGCATTTGTAATCTCTGTATGCTTTTGAACTAGAGTGTTGTATTTAGAGTATTTTTCAGTGTTATAATCACTTATTGCGTAATGGGATCGTAAAATTCTTGAAACATCGAGAGCTATGCCACTGAATTCAAACTTTTCAGCTTTTGATAACAGTTTTTTTGCTATCTCGATTCCTGTCCTTCTTGCTCCTTTACCCAGTAGGAACTTTATTGTTGCCCAATTTTTATGAGATGAGTAAAATGCTTCTTGAATATCGTTATGAGTGGATTTGTTTATGTCAATAAAGAAAATAGTATTTAATAACCTTTCTTCTAACCTTTTCTTCAGTTTTTGAAAGTTCGTATTTGCATTTTTTTTGTCTCCATAAAGTTGAATTATTGCCTCTTCCTCGGTTGTAAATTCATTGCTATAAATGCCTTCGTATAGCTCATATAACTTGTTTTTAAGTGGCAGATTTGGGCTTATAGGTTCCAAACCTTTAGTCTTGTGCTTAGATATTATTCCGATTAATTCTTTTAGGCTATCCACATTTCTATTATTGTAATGAATTGATAGTGAATATCTTACTAAATATGTACAAAAACAAATTATTGAATTTGAATGTCTGCAAATGCTGTTTCTTGTTAATTAGTTTGTAAAGTCTAATCAAGAATTTTGAACTGTTTGATTAATTCATTTAAAAAACAGTTCAAAGATGTTAGAAATATTTATCGCCGCTCTTTTAGCCTTAGGAATTATTACTTCTCCTGCGGAGGCTACTCAAAAACACATAGATGATAATAAAGCAGAAATAGAACTTTATATTATTGATACAGAAATAGATTCAATGTAAGTAATTGGTAAATAGGGTTTTACGTTTTTTATTTATTTAATTTGATTTGTATTTGAATGTCTGATTAGGGGTTCTTTTGTCAAAGAATCTAACACGATTCCCCTATATCTTTATAATGCTTTAGACTAGCGAACGGAGTAATAGGTGCTGAGGCGAGAATTCCTTCTCGCTTCACACCTACCATATTTCGTATTAAATAAGTAACCCTAATTAATTAAGGTAAAAAATTAATTGCTTAATAAGTGAACCTTTGGAAGTCAGTAGACGACCAAGGGTTTTTTATTGGGAAACCACTTTAGGGAGGCTAAGAAGGCTATAGAGCGCTTCTTAATAATCGGATTTGGGAATCTATAGTGTTACAGAGTGGGGTGGTAGATGCTTAATCCAGTAATAAAACACCAGAGGCCATAAATTTATATGAATCTTCAGGCTCTGTTATCGCAGCAATTTCTTCTGCACTTTTGCCAGCATCTTCAGCGTAATGGCGTAATTCATCAACACTAGTTTCGTCTTTGTATGCTTTTCCCTGAAAAACTACCTTACGACCAGAGATATCTTTAGGTACAAAAAAGGCGTAGTCTTTGAATTGTACTCTCATCACTTCATCAGAATTATCCGAAACAATCGTCATCCAACAGCCTTTTGCCTGACATACTTCACTTACTGTTCCTACTACTTTGGTATTCATAGAATCTGTATCACTAAGTTTATCTAGGAGCTGATCATACGTGATTGTACCATCTTTTGTAATGCTTTCACCGAAGGTGCTGGCATTGGGGTCAACCTGGTTGCCACAAGCAAAACAACTAACTAATACTATAGTGATTAAGAAGAATAATTTATTCATGATATTTAAACCTTTGTTGTAATAAAGAGTCGTAAAGTTACGGAACTTTTGTAACATGCAAACCACAATTGAATTTTAAGAAAAACATTAATACTGTTAAAGCAATATTTTTAATTCTATTCAGTTTTAGTTCCATCTATTTTTAAATCTTCAAAACATCCACTGCCTATATAACCTGAACAGCTACATTTCTTAAAACCTCTTTACTTATCTAAAACTTTTGAGAAATGAAGCAGTTAATGAGCTTGGTGGTTATCTTTTCTTTTTGTATTCCCAATTTATCTATTGCCCAATGCCTGGAAGGTTCCTGTTGGAATGGCAAAGGTACTTATGTATATCCTAGCGGCGCTAAGTACGTAGGTCATTTTCGAGATGGGAAAATAAACGGTAAAGGTACTTTGTATTTCAGCAATGGTAATCGCTATACAGGAGAATGGCGTAATCATTATCGGGAAGGACAGGGGAAAATGCATTTCAATAATGGGGATGTCTACTCGGGTGCTTTTCGTGCCAGCAAAATGAATGGCTACGGAGTAATGGTCTTTGCAAAAGGAGATCGTTATGAAGGCAAATGGGCAGATAATATTCAACACGGCTTTGGTAAGTACTACTATGCTGATGGAGATCGCTATGAAGGGGACTTCAAACGTGGTAAGTTTCACGGTACGGGGACCATGTTTTATAACGATGGCACCAAGTACAAAGGCCGATGGAGTGATAACAAAAAGAATGGAAAGGGTCGATTTTATAAAGCAGATGGATCTTCTGTAGCGGGTACCTGGTCTTCCGGTAAATACAATGGCCAACAAAACAGTTCCCCAAGTAATAGCTCAAATAATAATTCTTCCTCTGGGGTGCTGGCGTCCAAGGATGAACTCAAAAACTGTAACCAGAATTTTTGTAATAATGAACGAGGAGTTTACACCTATCGGGATGGTTCAAAATGGATTGGCAAATTCCGCGACGGAACGCCCGAAGGATCAGGAACCTGTTATTACGCTAATGGCGATAAGTACATAGGGAACTGGAAAAGGCATGCTCCGCATGGCGAAGGTATTATGTACTTCAGTAGCGGAAAAGTAGTTGGAGCAATCTGGGACTATGGCAAACCTGTAGATGATCTTAATAATCCGGATGAGTATCTGGCCCAGGAAAAAGTAAATGTGGATCAGGATGATGATATCAAGGTGTGGGCAGTAGTTGTAGGAGTCGCACGATATGCACATATGCCCGTGCTCAAGTATACGGACGATGATGCTTATCAAATCTATGCTTTTCTGAAAAGCCCGGAAGGCGGAGCTTTGCCAGATAATCAAATCAGAGTCCTGATCGATGAGGATGCTACACGAACGAATATCCTCAGAGCAATGCGCCAGACCTTTTTAAAGGCAGACGAAAACGATGTTGTCTTACTCTATTTCTCTGGTCATGGATTACAAGGTTCGTTTTTGCCGGTTGATTTTGATGGCTATAATAATAAACTAAAACACGAAGATGTACAAGCTATCTTTAGTGAGACCAAAGCAAAGCATAAGCTTTGTCTGGCTGACGCTTGTCACTCCGGAACCCTGACTGCGATGAAAGCACCAGGTGGCGCAATCAAAAACTATTATAAAGCTTTTGCAGAATCAAAAGGAGGTACCGCATTATTACTTTCCTCTAAAGGAGATGAGTATTCTCTAGAAGATCAAGGTCTGCGACAAGGGATTTACAGCCATTTCTTAATCCGTGGGTTAAAAGGAGAGGCGGATAAGAACAAAAATAAAATTGTTACCATCCAGGAGCTATTTGATTTTGTATACAAAAACGTACGTTCTTATACAAGTAACATACAAACACCGACGATTACAGGTGACTATGACAAGAACATGCCTGTCGCCGTAATTCGTTAACCCAGTTACCGTTTTGGAATACCAATCAAACCTTTACAGCGCTTTCGGATATTTTTCGAAAGCGCTGCTTTATTTTGGTGTTATATGCTTTTTTTTGGACGAAAATATTTAGACTTATTGGTACTACCAGTTTAATTATCCTATCCAGGGAATTCCAATACTTTTGTCATTAAACTATATCCACTGGTAGTACCATTCATCAATTACAATCACTTTGAACCTTTATTTTTATCTTGAGTGAAAAAATGACGCCCGATCAAGTTTTTCAATACGCCAATAATCTTGCTTTACTAACCTGGTTGTTTATGATCATTATGCCGCGCTGGCAATGGACAAGCAGAATTGTTGTCGGAGTGATTGTTACTATCCTATCTCTTACTTATGCCTATTTTATAAGCCAGTCCCTCAAGCTCGAAGACTTCAGTAGTTTTGGTAGTCTCATTGGGGTGACCGAGTTATTTAGTAATCCGGTTGCAGTCCTTGCAGGATGGATTCATTATCTCGCTTTTGACCTCATGGTCGGGTGGTTTATTCTGATGGATTCCAAACGAGAAAATATTAACCGTTTTCTGATTATTCCCTGCTTATTTTTTACATTTATGATGGGCCCTGTTGGTCTCTTGTTGTACCTTTTGCTACGATGGGGGATTACCAAAAGATACTTTGTAGATTTTGTAGAATAGCTTAATCACGGGTAATGTAAATGGGTTTAACTTCGCTCTAGAATAATAATTATAAACGAACAAATATGCTCCCCTTTTTTTATTTCAATCGCTATTCGCTAGTGATGGTCCTTCTACTCCTGCCTTTGTTTTTGACTGCTCAATGGGAATATATTCAAATTGATAGCACCAAACAAAAATGGGGGGACTGGGCTCAACCCGAGTGGTTACGCTATTTTGGCCTAGATGCCGGAGATGTCAATCGAGATGGATGTGTAGATATTCTTTCTGGTAGATATGTCTATCATAATCCTTGTGGAGATATGACGGGAGTATGGCAGCGTAGTGTGCTTGATGATAATGTTGATGGTATTCTTTTTTTAGATGTAGATGATGATGTCTATGCAGATATCATTGCTATGGCCTTACCCAATATTTACTGGTACGAAGCAACCAATGAAGAAGGGACAACATACCAGCGTCGTCGTATTGCCGAAGTGCCTGCCACTTCACATGTCAACAGTCAGGGTTTTGAAAAAGCCCAAATCATTACAGGAGGAAAACCCGAAATACTTATTGCCGGGAATGGAAATATCTATTGTATTGAAGTGCCGGAATCTCTTGATAATAAAGATAATTGGCCAACGAATTTAATCTGTAAAAATACCTCAGATGAAGGCATCGGCTTTGGAGATATTGATGGCGATGGTGATCTGGATATTGCTGCGGGGCGCCGACCGGAGGGGGAAGGAGAACCGTTGATACTTGTTTGGTTTGAGCACCCGGGAGCTGTTAATCAAGCCTGGCTGGATACCGAGATAGGGCACAGTGTACATCCAATCGATCGTGTCGAGGTTGTGGATTTGAATGGGGATCAAAAGGCGGATATCGTCGCGACTGAAGAACGTTATCCGGGCTTGGAACCTGATGGAAACTTCTATTGGTTTGAGCAAACTGCAGATAAAGCGATTTGGGAAAAACACATTATTACCACGCAGTACTCGATGAATAATCTCGATTATGCAGACTTGGATCAGGATGGCGATATAGATTTAATAACCAATGAACACAAAGGCCCAACACTTGAATTGCAATGGTGGGAAAATGATAGCAATGGTAACTTTACAAAACATCTGATTGATACGGGTAAAGAAAACCATCTTGGGACTCAGTTAGTAGATCTGGATTATGATGGCGATCTGGATATTATCGGAGCAGCTTGGGATGCGTATGAATATATGCATGTCTGGCGCAATGACCAGGTCCAGTCAAGCCCGCGTAATGGTTCCGTTTTTCGGGAGTATCCCTGGGCGCCAACCATGGTATCCGATGAAGGGAAGTTTTTGAGAGTAGGGGGTAAGTTACATTATGCCACTACACCAGATCATATGCCTTCTACTGAGCACCACAAAGGTGCCATCCCTTTACCTCATGACCTTGATCTGGAAAATGCGGTACGAGCCGAACTCATTCTCGAACGGGTTCAGTCACACGAGGATACCAAGCAGTTAGAAATCTGTTTCAATAAAGCACCATGGTTATCAATACCGGATCCTCCTTTTATCTCAGGTAAAGCCACGGATTATATGTTTCATCATTCGCCGGTGATTAACATTCCACTGAATCATCTCGTAGCGGGTGCTGAAAATACATTCCAGTTTCAAGTCAGTGAACACCAGTCCTGGGACTGGCCCCAAAATCTGATCTATGGATTGGTACTTCGTATCTACTATGATGAAAGTAAAACGCAAAGTGTAAACGCAAGCCTCGATTTAAAAAAGGAAGAGAATGGAATTTATGCAATGAAAGTTCCGGAGTTTGACCCACTGCGATTTGATAAGGTAGAATTAGTAGCGCATTACCAGGATGTTCATCGAGCAGGAGACGGACGTTATACTGATTGGCAATCTTATTATCATCGAGGTCAGCTTAAAAATCGAATTTGTGATTCCCGCTTACCGATCTTTAATTGTCGCTTTAATACTTCCTGGCTTTCGGAGCAAACTCAACCCGTTAAAATAGGGGCACGGCTCCACGAAAAAAACGGGCTTATTCATTTTCAGATATTGGATAAGACCATTGAGTTAGAGAGGGACTACGAAGTACATTTGCTAAAACCATATCGAACTCCTGCCTTCTGGGTGACCCGAAATGGAGAATATACTCAATACTTCAACCTTCCGTTCGAAGTTGATCAAGTGACTGAAGCACAATTACATTGGCGAAGCTGGAGCCCATGTTATCTCGAAGGGGTGTTGATCAACGGACGGACGACGAATGTCGGGAGCATCAGCGAAAAAGAAAAAATGCCTTGCTATGACTATGCAGCGCATCAGGAAGACTTACAGGACCTTTCTTTATTACAAAAAGGAGAAAACATTCTGACCACCTTAAAGACCCCGTTGCAAGATGGAAAAATGGTACATGGTGCAGAGATTCAATGGCCAGGATTCACACTTAAAGTAAAAACTAAAAAACAAAATGATCCTACGCTTAAAATTTCGGAGGGAACCTATCAGGATAGATCGCATTTCGTAATACACACCCCTTCCGCTACATATTATTTGGACAAAGCAGGAGGTGGTTTTTCCCGAATTATCGATCAACAAGGAAACGATTGGGTAAGCTATAAGGTAGATCACCAGGAAAGATATCCTGCTGCTGCCGCTTCGTCTTTTCGTGGGGTGCCGAATCTGGTTTTTAATTCTGATGATGGCGGAGCAGGACATCCCGGCTTTGATAAATGCACCAGTGAAAAAACAGCTTGGAATGTCATTACGGTCAATACCCTGAGTGGTAAATGGCAATGGACTTATACCTTTTATAACGATTATGTCGTCTTGTCTGTGTTGAAGACTGATCCTGAACAAGCTTACTGGTTTTTGTATGAAGGAACTCCTGGCGGTAGTTATGCAATTAAAAAACAATACTACGGTACCAGTAAAAGTGGACCAAGCTATGAAAAGCCAGATTTTTTCAAGGGAGAATCTGTTTTTGAATCCTATCGTTGGGCTTATTTTGGTCATCAGGATACTGACCGGATTATCTACTTGTTTCAAGCCGAATCAGATCAGCAAAAAGATATCTTGGGCTACCTCGGTAATAGCAAAGCGGGAATGAAAAGCCCGGACGGGATGACCGTCTTTGGTTTTGGACGCGGAGAAAATACGCAGCCTTTATTAAAGGGGCAAAACGAATTTGTCATAGGCTTCTACCCGACAGCGATTAAAAGTCAGACAGACCATGAAAAACTGCAAGAGTACTTAATCTTTACTTTTGACAAGTAATTCCAACTAACATCTTTTTTATATCTAAAACCTATGAAAATGAAAAGCCAAATACTTCTGTTCATAACTATCGTTGCACTTACGGCTTGTCAACAAACACCAAAAGAAAAAGAAACCACACCCGATCCAACGAAAAATGAATTGGGCTTTGAGCAACGAAAAATCGTTGACTCCACCGAACACTGGTGGGCACATTGCCCGGTTGAAATTACCGGAGATGGAATCGTTGACCTGGTTTTTATACATAAGAATTCCTCTGGAGGTTATCTTGCTTATTATGAAGGACAACAGGACACAGGGCTTTGGAAACTGAATATTATCGCCGAAGCGCCGCCTACCGGAGGCCTCTTTGCTGCCGGCGATTTAGAATGTGCTGACATGGACGGCGATGGAGATATTGATGTGTTGGGAGTGAAGCACCCCGGAGAATGGATCGATGCTTCTGCTCCTGCTGAGATCTTTTGGTATGAGAATCCGGGATGGGAGCCTCATACGATTGGTACCGTTCCGGATGCAGTTAAAGATGTCAGCTTTGGAGATTTCGATCAGGATGGAAAAATGGATTTAGCTGTGCTCACTTTTGATGAGAATACACTTAGTATTTTTCAGCAGAAGTCTGCGGACGAGTGGGAGCGTGTTCAATTTTTAGAAAACTACGGAAACCTCCATGAAGGAATGGCAATCGGAGATGTGAATGGAGATGACTTAGTAGATATAGTAGCAAATGGTTGGTTTTTCCAGAACCCAGGTAAAAAACTAAGCGACCGCTGGGCCGTCGAAGGATTGAGTGCTAAATGGCACAATCAGGAAGGAGACTGGTCGCGAAATGCCACTAAAGCTTTTATGAGAGATCTAAATAACGATGGGCGAATGGAAGTTTTTATGAGTCACTCTGAGCGCGCAGGTTATCCTTTGGTCTGGTATCATCGAACAGGTGTCGATATGTGGGAGGAGCACGTGATTGCAGATAGTATCGCGGCCTGTCATACCCTACAAGTTTACGATTTTGATTTGGATGGAGATTATGACGTTTTAGCAGGAGTGAATTATGCGAGAGCGGTAAATATTAATCAGGATAAGTTTCCGGTGACCATCTATCTAAGTTCAGATAATTACCAAACCTGGACACCGATGGTGATCGAGACAAACGGTATCTATAACGGGCAGGCGGCAGATTATGATGGAGACGGTGATGTTGATGTTTTTCGCTACCCAAACCACGAAGCCAAATCTTATTACCTTTTAGAAAATAAAGTAATCCAGTAATAATTTCGAGAAATGAATAAAGTCTCCCTGCTCAATATTTTCCTTGGGTTTAGTTTTTTAATGATACTCGGAGCTTGCCAGCCGCCGACCAACAACGCTGACGCTGATGCCCAGGTCGAAAAGGCAACACAAGAAGTATTAATGATAGAAACAGAGATGCCTGCACTCACAGAGTTATTAGATTCTGCGCTGGTCAAAGGTGCCATCCTTTTATTTGATCCTCAAGAAAAGACTTATTATTCCAACGATTTTGACTGGGCCCGTAAAGGGCAACTTCCGGCATCTACATTTAAAATAGCGCATTCGCTTATCGCTCTGGAAACCGGCGTAATGGCACACGATAGTGTAATCATCAAATGGGACGGAGAACCCAAATGGGTAAAGAGCTGGGAGCAGGACCTGACTTTTCGGGATGCCTTTCGATTCTCTTGCCTGCCTTGTTATCGACAGATTGCTCCGCAAGTTGGAATCGAACGCATGACGGACTGGCTGACAAAACTCGACTACGGCATGTCCTTTACACCGGATTCTTCTAATATTGATCTTTTTTGGGTAGACGGAGACTGGCAGATTAGCCCTTTCCAACAAATTGATTTTTTACAACGCTTTTATAATGATGAACTCCCCGTTAGTGATCGTAGTGCGAAGCTGGTCAAAGAGTTTATGGTCTTAGACCAACAATCTGATTATATCTTGAGAGGTAAAACAGGATGGTCCATTGTAGGGGATCGTAATAATGGCTGGTTCGTTGGTTACCTCGAAAGCGAAGATCAAGTATATTACTTCGCGACCAACGTAGAGCCCATGAAAGATTTTGATATGAAGGACTTTCCAAACATTCGGAAAAAGATAACCCGGATAGCCATGGAGCAAATGGAGTGGTTATGATGAATGGAAACTTTGAGTTAGCTTACCTTTTGGGAATATTACTGTTCGGAGTGTATTATTTAATAAAAAAAGATAATCGGTACCTCTTTGCAAATAATTTTCTTTTGGCCTGTTGGGGAGTAATAATGATTTTAACCGACGCTTTTGAAATTTTTGAAGGATGGTATTCAGGATACCTTTATGAGACTTTTGCGTTCTACAGAATAGTAGTCAGTAATAGCTTTTTAATGATTCTTACGCTACCTTTTATCCCAACTGTTTTGTTTCTATTGAATTTTAAATATAGTTTCCGTTCTTCTTTATGGTACCAAAGTATTTTGGTCATTATTTTATTAAGCGGGTTTCTCTATTTTCAGACGGTGCTGGATACCCTTACATCAGTTACACCTGGTTGGCATACTTCGGTAGGACCTCCTGCTAAAATGATTTCAAACTTTTGGGTAACCTTGCTTTCCCTAAGCCTAAGTATAGCTATAGTTTATTTTAAAGTGCTTCCGGAGTTTAGAGGGACAAATAAGGACAATACATATGAAGCATTGATTGGAAAAGAATAATTCCTTTACATTCTTTCGAGTTTAG
>JAHDHW010000049.1:10885-18073 GCA_020631105.1 Saprospiraceae bacterium
ACATATGAAGCATTGATTGGAAAAGAATAATTCCTTTACATTCTTTCGAGTTTAGCGAAGCGTAACTCGGAAGTGCCCAATCGCGAAAAGTTTGAAACTTTTCAACAAGAGAAAAAGATTAATAAGTACAACAAACCTCAATACCTAATTATGAGCAAAATCATCACGACCCCTCTCGAACGATTTGACAATCTTCCCGACTATAATTTCTCTCCTAATTATCTGGAGATTGAACCAGGTCTGCGAATGCATTACCTTGATGAGGGATCGAAAGATGATCCTATCGTTTTACTATTGCACGGCGAACCCAGCTGGTCCTATTTATATCGAAAGATGATCCCCATTTTGGTGGAAAATAATTTTCGGGCAATTGCACCTGACCTCATTGGATTCGGGAAGTCAGATAAGTATGTCGAACAAAGTGCTTATACCTATCAGAAACACCTGACCTGGATGAATGGCTTTATTGATCATCTCGGATTGACTGATATAACGCTCTTTTGTCAAGATTGGGGAGGTTTGTTAGGACTGCGGATTGCCGCAGAACGACAAGATTTATTTGCGAGGGTAGTGGCTTCGAATACTACATTGCCAACCGGAGAAATTCCTTTTCCTGAGGCGATGTTACAATGGCAGGCTTTTGCGAAGAGTAGCCCGGACTTCAATATTGGGCAAGTAATCAATATGGGTACGACCAGTAAACTCTCTTCGGAAATTGTTGACGCATATAATGCGCCGTTCCCGACCGAAGAATACAAGGGCGGAGCCCGTATATTCCCTAGTTTGGTGCCTTCCGAAAAAGATGATCCGGAATGTGTCAATAACCGTAAAGCCTGGCAGCAATTTAGTCAATGGGAAAAACCTTTTCTCACCATCTTTGGTGACTCAGATCCAATTATGTTGGGTGCAGAAAAGTACTTTCAAAAGGTGATTCCGGGGACCAAAGGTCAGCAGCATCAAATCATCCATGCAGGGCATTTTATCCAGGAAGACCAAGGCGAATTATTAGCCGAGGCAATTGTTAAATTTTGTAAAGCCAAAGCATAAATGAAAATATCACACCTTGATCACCTCGTATTAACCGTATCCGATATTGACAGGACAATTGATTTTTATACCCGTGTTTTAGGAATGGAGTTGATCACTTTCGGAGCGGAGCGGAAAGCCCTTCGTTTTGGTAATCAAAAAATAAACTTACACGAGGCCGGAAAAGAGGTAAAACCGAATGCTCTAAATGCAAAACCGGGTTCGGCGGATTTATGTTTTCTGACAACCATGGAAATGGACCTGATAATAGCTCGGTTAAATAATTCAAAAGTGGAGATCATTCAGGGCCCCGTTTCCAGGAGCGGAGCGACCAGCGAATTATTATCCATTTACTTTCGCGATCCTGACCAAAATTTAATTGAGTTAAGCAATCCAATTAAGACTCAAAAGGTAATTGACAAACTGGCCTATATTCTAATCAAAGACGGGCAAGTGCTCGTTACGAAGTCAAAGGGCAAAGATACTTATTACCTACCCGGCGGTAAGAGAGATCCGGGGGAGAATGATGCAGAAGCATTGATCAGGGAAATTGAAGAAGAGTTAAGCGTTGCGCTACTTCCTCAAACTATAAAATACTTAGGTACATTCTCTGCCCAGGCACATGGTCACAGTAAGGGTGTGCTTGTGAAAATGACTTGTTATGAGGCGGAGTATGAAGGTGTCCTCAAAGCAGCCAGCGAGATTGAAGAATTGCGCTGGTTGAACTATACAGGCATAGAACTAGTATCCTACGTCGATAAAATCATATTCGATTATCTAAAAAATGAGGGAAGGTTGTTGTGATCGGTTAATTTAGGGAGGTTAGAATTCAACTTTTCAAAAAAGTATTAGCTATGCGCAATGTATACCGTTTTATTTTGCTCCTGTTTGTATTGTCTGCCCTTGCCTGCTCGATCCCTCCACCCAAACCAGATGCTCAAACAATTCTCGAGAATAGTCAATCCAGACATGACCCTGAAGCTCAGTGGTCAAACATCGAGCTGAATCTACATATTCAGGAACCAAGAGTTCAGAATACTGGTCGCTATTCTGAAGTACAACTTGATAATGCTAATGGTACCTTTAGTTTGCAGCGAAGTAGAGAAACTTCAGTAGCGACCTATCAGATTGATGCGGCTGGCAATAATACGGTCTTGCTAAATGGCAATGAGCAATTTCCGGATTCATTAAAGGAGAAATATATGTTGGACCCCGCAAGATGTGCTACCTATCAGAATTTTTATCAGATAATGTACGGATTACCAATGACGCTAAATGATTCTTTTTTAGCCCAGCTTGGAGACGCGGAAAAAACCTATTTTAATAATACGCCATGCTATAAAATTCCAGCCACGCTGCAAGAGGAAATGTTTTCGAAAGATTGGATACTTTATATCTCTCGTAAAGACTTTACGTTCAAAGGCATGGAGATCATCTTTCCGGAAGAACCCACCAAAGGCGAAAGATTATTTTTTGAGGGAGAAATTGCGATTAACGGCGTTAAGATTCCTCGCTATCGACACTGGTATGAATTAAAGGATAATGAGTATGCCGGGTCGGACATTATTGTAAAGATGCTTTAAGCCTGCTTTCATTTACCCAAAGTAATCTTTTTTATTATTCTAGTGTTATAATGCTAAGCTCGGAGCTGAACGACCGCGGAGCTCTGAGTACTAACATTCCTTAGCTTAACATTTACCTTATGCTTAAATGCATTCCATTGTTAATCCTCTTTGCCGGTACTCAATTGAGTGCTCAGGATATAGAGCAATATCGTTGGAAAAACAGACTGGTACTCTTGCTGACAGATCACCCGGAGGACCAAGCGCTACAAAAGCAGTTAAAGGTCTTTGAGTCCAACTTAGAAGGATTAAAAGAACGAAAACTAGAGATTATCCATCTTTGTCCAGATCAAATACGGATTTGGGACCCAGCGGCAGATATATTAAGTAAAAGTGATGGGCAGATATATCAAAAATATCGTAGCAAAAGTACTTCCTTCGAAATGGTGTTAATCGGTTTAGACGGCGGAGAAAAACTAAGGACAGCATCTCCTATATCACTAGATCGACTTTTTGCAGTGATCGACGCGATGCCGATGCGCCGTTGGGAATTAGATGATAAATAGATGATGCAGAGCGATCAACCGAGGGTACTTGTCCTTTCCGATCTTTGGGGGTTTAGAAAAAATGATTGGCAACACTATTATAAGACCTTAGGCTCTCCATCTTATGGTATGACCTTTTTGGATAGTACCATTATTGCAGGTATCTCTAATACTATCCACCAGCAAGATGATCTTCACACAAAATTTGTTAACGGCGGTATTGACTTGGCCGTAGATTACCTTTGCAATAAAAAAGAAGCCTTTGATACTTTGATCGGGCTTAGTATCGGCGGTACAATTGCCTGGAAGGCAATGCTCCGAGGATTAAAAGTTAAAAAACTAATTGGAATTAGTGCAACTCGACTTCGCTACGAAACTCATAAACCTAAAGGTGATCTCCATCTTTACTACGGTGGAGAAGATGAGTATACCCCGGCTAACACATGGTTTCAGCACATGAATATTGAGCCCGTGATTTTGCCTGGAAAAGGACATGATATCTATAAAGATCAGTCCGTAGTTAATGAAATATTGAAGGGCATTTAATTCATGCTCTTAAAGCCTCCTTTTTTACTTAGCGGATCAAGCTGGAAATTCTATTCAAAAATTGATAAATTTGCGCTCCTTTTGAACTTTTATTTCCTACTTATCGTAGGAAAGGATATAATAATCAAATCATTCATTAAATGATCAACATTACTTTTCCAGATGGCAATGTCCGCCAGTATGAAGCAGGGGTAACTGCACTCGAAATCGCCCAATCTATTAGCGAAGGTCTAGCACGAAATGTTCTTTCTGCTACGATCAACGGAGAGATTTGGGATGCCACTCGTCCTATTCCGTCCGATGCAAGTATTCAATTGCATACCTGGAATGATGATCAGGGGAAATTCACCTTTCGCCACTCTTCTGCTCATTTAATGGCAGAAGCCTTAGAAGCAGTATATCCGGGCATTAAATTCGGAACAGGACCAGCAACTGATACTGGCTTTTATTATGATGTTGATCCAGGAGAGCATCAAATCTCTTCAGATGATTTTCCGAAGATCGAGCAAAAGATGTTAGAGCTAGCTCGCGAAAAGAATGATTATGTGCGTAAAGATATTTCTCGAGATGATGCTTTAGCATATTTCAAAGAGAAAGGAGATGAGTACAAAATTGAGTTGATAGAGAAGCGAGGAGCAGATGAAGCCTTATCACTTTATGAGCAAGGAAATTTTGTTGATCTCTGTAAAGGCCCACATATTCCGGATACTGGTCGAATCAAAGCAGTTAAGCTGATGAACGTCGCTGGTGCTTACTGGCAAGGAGATGAGAATCGCCAGCAGATGACTCGTATTTATGGTGTTTCTTTTCCAAAGCAAAAGGAACTAAAAGAATACCTCGAAATGCTCGAGGAAGCTAAGAAGCGTGATCATAGAAAATTAGGGGCAGAGTTAGAGCTTTTTATGTTTTCTGAAAAGGTAGGTGCCGGATTACCGATTTGGTTGCCAAAAGGAACGGCTCTACGGACTCGCCTCGAAAACTTTCTGAAACAAGAACAACTTAAACGTGGTTATCAACCAGTAATTACTCCACATATTGGCAAGAAAGATTTATACGTGACTTCCGGTCACTATGAAAAATATGGTGAGGATAGTTTTCAACCGATCCATACGCCGAGAGAAGGAGAGGAGTTTTTGCTCAAACCAATGAACTGTCCACATCACTGCGAAGTATATGGTCATCGGCCACACTCTTACCGGGAGCTACCGATTCGAATTGCAGAATTTGGTACCGTATATAGATATGAGCAAAGTGGAGAGCTTCACGGCCTAACAAGGGTAAGAGGATTTACGCAGGATGATGCTCACTTATTTTGTACGCCTGATCAGCTAAAAGGAGAATTCCTTGACGTATTGGACCTAACCCTTCACGTACTGAATAAGTTTGGTTTCGATAATGTAACTGCTCAGATCTCCCTACGTGATCCAGATAATGGAGCAAAATATATTGGTTCGGATGAAAATTGGGAAAAAGCAGAAAGTGCAATTATCGAAGCAACGAAAGAAGTAGGTCTGAATACGGTAACGGTTTATGGGGAGGCTGCATTCTATGGACCTAAATTAGACTTTATGGTAAAAGATGCGCTTGGACGTTCCTGGCAACTAGGAACTATTCAAGTAGATTATAACTTACCGGAGCGTTTCGAACTAGAATATATCGGAGCAGATAATCAGGCACACCGACCGGTAATGATTCACCGGGCACCTTTTGGTTCTATGGAAAGGTTCATGGGCGTTCTGATTGAGCATTGTGGAGGTAAATTTCCTTTATGGTTGACACCAGAGCAATTTGCAATACTACCGATTAGTGATCGATTCAATGATTATGCAAAAACGATTGAAAAACAATTAGCGCAACATGATATCCGGGGCATAATAGATGATAGAGCGGAAAAAATTGGCCGAAAAATCAGAGATACAGAGCTCAAGAAAATTCCTTTTATGTTGATTGTAGGAGAAAAAGAAGCAGAAGAAGGGACCGTTTCGGTGCGAAAACAAGGTGAAGGAGACGTCGGGGCCATGTCAATCGATAGCTTTGTCGAATATTTTACATCACTTCTATAGAACGAATAGAGCATCTTAGATGCTAATGTTGTAATTTTAGGTGATCAATAAAATATGAAATCATTATACGTATGAATAAAAATTTACTCACTTTCGTTTTACTTATTTTTTGTGCTACTTCTGTTTTAGCTCAGCTAACAGTTGATAACACTGAAATAAACCTTTCCGGAGAAGCTACTGAAGCTGAATTTTACGACCATACCGGAATGACCAATACAACATCTGCAGACTTAGAATTACGCTGGGTACGAACTATCGTTTCTATGCCAGATGAATGGGATAATTACTTTTGTACCGTTCCGGGTAATTGTGGTTTGCCTACTACAGATTCTTTGAGCTTTACTTTAGCTCCGGGAGAGCTTGGTGATTTCCAGATTCACTTTGCACCTAATGGTGTAGATGGAACTGCGGAGGTAAAAGTTGATCTGGTAAATAATGCTGATAACTCAATTGTAGAGACCATCATTATTAATGTAGCGACTACTCCAGTAAGCGTTAACGAATTGGAAGAAGCTCAAGTAAGCTTGTTCCCAAATCCAGCAACCAATTACTTCCAAATCGAGAATGGCCAAAAGGTAGATCAGATTACCGTTTATAACATTCTTGGGAAGCAGGTACGATTCTTTGAAAACGCTGATAACCAATTATTCGTTGGTGATTTAACCAAAGGTCTTTACATGGTTCAGCTAGTAGACTTAGATTCGAACAGTACCAAAACATTGACTTTAAAAAAGAACTAATAAGTTTCTAATTCACGATAATATTAGCAGGCCCCTTTTAACCTCGGTTGAAAGGGGTTTGTTTTTTTAATATTGTGTTTTCCTGCCCTTTCCCTCTTATTATCTCCGGGTCGACAGTTTTTTTGCTCAAAAAAGTAGAAATTTAAGCTATGAAATATTTGCTGACGGCGTTTACACTTTTTTATAGCCTTTTATCTTTTGGGCAATTGGACTTCTCTCTGACGCCAATTCCTGCAATGGTAGATAGCACAGCTGAAGCGGATGCAATTATCGCACATGCGATGATTAAAAATCATTCGGATGAGACGATTGTAATTGCCTGGCAAAGAATAGTCAACGATTTACCAGAAAACTGGGTTTCTTACATTTGCTCCAATATTACCTGTGCACCTCCTGATATTTCTATGGGGACTTTTAGCCTCACGGCTAATGATAGTACAAATCTCGATTGTTACTTTAAACCGGAAGGAACAGCCGGACTAGGGACTGTTGAATTGCGTCTTTTCTTAACAGATGACACCACACAGGTAATTAATGCAGTCTATCAGGGAAGTGCAATCGCTACTTCAACGCAGGAACATCTGCAAGAACAAATAAAAGTATATCCAAACCCCGCCACGAATGACTTATGGCTGAATAATCATCAAATCAAATATGCTGAAGTTTTTAATATGCTTGGTCAGGTACAGGAAGTAAACCTTTCAGA
>JAHDHW010000049.1:18173-31357 GCA_020631105.1 Saprospiraceae bacterium
ACGACTATGATTATGAATTGCAGTCGGTCAATAGATTCCAAAAAATATATTAGAATAAGTTTGCTTTAGTCCATATGTAAAAGTGTAAACCCTGCCACCCCTCTGAATAAACATTTTTATTGTTCATTCAAAGAGATGGTAAAGGACTATAAACGTTTCAGTTTTGCGCTTACTTTTTAGACTTGTAGAACTTTAGCGTTTGTAATTGCCCGCTATTATTGGTTAACTCCACAAAGTATAAGCCCTCCGAAAAGTCTTTAACAGAAACCACCGTACTATTAGATAGATTTAGTTTTCGTAAAGGAGTTCCTCTGCTATCGTAGATAATTGCTGTCCCAATAGCATTTCGGATAAATAACTCATTATTTACCGGATTTGGATACAAGCTGGCTTTGATGTTCTCACCTTCGTGATTTATTGCAATGATGCTTGACTTACTTGAATGGCCATCCAGATCATGTTGAATTAATCGGTAGTAGTATAATCCCGGAGATATTTCCTGGTCTACAAAAGCATAACGATGAGTGATCGAACTGTTTTGGTGACCATTTACAAAAGTAAGTGTTCTCCATGTTTCTCCATCTCGCATTCTTTGTACTTCCCACCCTCGATTATCTTGCTCGCTGGCAGTAACCCACTTTAGCTCAGTATTATGATCTACTATTTTCCCTGTAAAAGATAATAACTCTACTGGTAATGATTTTCCACTTTCGGCTCCACCGCCGCCGCCGCCAGAGAATGAATATACCTTGTATTCTGCAATGTGGTCAACTGAACCATGATTAGCGTGTACCCAGGTATTAATGCCTGCGGTAGATCCATTAGAGATTAATTCCAATGATTCCATTGGTACAGAAGGTAAAGGAGGGAAGATGCCCAAATTAGCATTTGTGATTTTAAAGAATTGCATATCTGTAACCAGAGGGATTGGCGCTAAATTGTAATTCGATAATTCTGTATTCAGTTTTTCAAACTCTGAATTCAAGAAATAATATCGAACACCTACTTCGCTAGTAGGTTGAGTGCTAGGACGAACATCCCAGTTCCTATTGATAAAGACACCACCACTGCCATTAGCAATAAATCCAATACTATCTGTATAATAAGAAGTCGTTGTCTGACCAATTTCCAATCGTATTTCATCATTCGGAACTACCGCACCAGTACTATCTAATGCGAGAGAAAGTAATAGCTTACCATTAGCAGAACAATAGTGTGTCCAGCCATTAATTTTAGAAGCATATGCGCTTTGGTGAATACCCGCAGAAGAAGGAAGCGCTGCACTACTTGGATCACAAGTACATGCATCTCCTTGTCCGTCATTATTGCTATCTGCCTGGTTAGAGTTGCTGACCGTGGGACAGTTATCAGTGCTATTAGCAATGCCATCACCATCAGTGTCTGGATTTGCAGCATCAACGGTAACCGTAATGGAAGAGGTACAACCATTCGTATCTGTAATCGTCAAGGTGTAATTCCCAGGGGCTAAATTGCTTAGGTTCGCAGTGGTTGTACCATTACTCCAAGAATAATTATAATTCTCAGATCCTCCGAACGCTGAAGTACTAATGCTTCCATCGTTTGCTCCTGCAGCACTCTCCGCGGAGGCATCTGCGATAACTAATATACTTGGCGGAGGTACAATGGTTACTTCCCCATAACCAACACATCCACTGGCATCAGTAACGGTAAGGAAATAAGAGCCAAAGCCTAAATTATTTATACTCTGTGTGGTCGCTCCGTTATCCCAGTTATAGGTGTATGGTGCCGTTCCTCCGGAGACATGAGTATCTACACTACCGTCTGTTGAGCTGAAACAACTAATATCATATCCATTGAAACTACTGGTAATCGTATTGAATACATCAAGTCCAAAGCATTCAGCCCCTGCATTACCAACGAAAACACTGGTAACATCCAAACATCCATTTGCATCTGTGACGGTTAGGTCATAAATACCTGCTGATAGGCCAGTAATCGCATCTGTAGTTTCACCATTACTCCATAAGTATGAAAAAGGTGCTTGTCCTCCAAATATGGTAACGGATGCAGTACCATCATTTGCACCTTCTTCACTTTCGTTACTCGAACTCGTTATTGTAATTAAAGGATCTGGATCGATAAGGAAATATTCAGCGAAAGAAGAGCAGTTATTTGCATCTGTAACCATAATATCATAGAATCCATAATATGCATTTGAAAGTATACTATCTGTGTCACCGGTAATCCATTCGTAAGAGAAAGGGCCTGTTCCACCCTGGACGGTAACTTTGAGTTCTCCATCGGATCCATCAAAGCAAGTAATGGATACGGTCTCTTCAATTGTAGCCGTAAAACCGCAATTAGCACTTACTTCAATAGGGTAGTAATCTGTACATCCATTTGCATCCGTTACTGTTAAGTTGTAAACCCCTGCATTTAAATTAAATAAAGTGTCGCTAGTTGATCCATTATCCCAAAGGAATGCGAAAGGAGGAAGTCCTCCAAAAATCTCTGCTGTGGCCATGCCGTCTCCTGCTCCCGGAGCGGATTCTTCAATTCCTATTGGATAGAGCCATAAAGGTTCTGGACCAAAAAAGTCATAATCTAAATGTAAGGTACACCCGACAGAGTCAATAATGTCAACCGCGTAATAACCTTCATATAAGCCTGATAAAATTGCTTCGCTTGATCCATCGTCCCAAAGAATGGAGTAAGGAGGATACCCTCCTGAAATGACGACTTCTAATGCTCCGTTTATATCCTCTAAACAAAGTATCGGGCTGTTTTCCTGGATGCTTGCACTTAAAGAACAAGCTGCGGAATCTACAGGAACTAATATACTGAGGAACTCGCTGCATCCAAGGCTGTCTGTTACCGTCACGGTGTAATTTCCGCTACTAATATTATTTATAGTATCACTTATACTGCCATTGCTCCAGTTATACACAAAAGGCGCATTCCCACCGTTGACCGATACAATAGCCATCCCATCATTTACTCCAGGAGCAGATGCCTGACTTACAGAAGATTCTAAGAACATCGGATCCGGGCCAAATAACTCAAAGGAAGCATTTGCGGTACATCCATTTGCATCGGTTACTAACAACCAATAATAGTCTTCAGGGAGATTATCAATGTAGTCAGTGCCAATCCCGAGTCCCCAATCATAACTGAATGGAGCGGTACCCCCGGTGACCATTGCTTGTAAAGCACCGGATACATCACCTGGACATAAAATTGGACTAACTAAGGATATCTCTGCAATTAAAGAATCGCAGCTTGTAGAATCTCCTGCTCCAACAGTAATCGTAGTACTCACCTGACAACTCATAGCATCGGTTATTGTCAGCGCGTAAGTGCCATCAGAAATATTGATAAGTGTGTCCCCTGTATCGCCATTACTCCAGGTGTAATTTAAAGGCGGAACACCTCCAAAAAGGATATCTACACTTATCCAGGCATCCATACTACCTGGAGTAGTCTCTGCCTGGGTTATAGGTTCATAAGTAATTGGATCCGGCTCAGGTATTTCAATACTTGCATTTGTATAGCAACCCAAAGCATCAAAGATTTCTATGGTATAAAATCCAGCAGTAAGATTACTAATGTAATCTAAATCGTCCCCTGTATCCCAGAGGATATCGTAGGGTGGTGTACCATTCGAAATAGTCGCTTGTAAAGATGCTGATGCATCCCCTGCGCATAATATTGAATCTAATTGGATGATTTGGACATCTAAAGAGTCACAATTAAAATTGTGAGTGGAGGTAGCCCAAGTTGGAATAATGGAAATAATAAGTAGAGATAAAGTAATAGACAAGTTTTTCATTTGTATCGATTGATTAATGTTCGAACAAAAAGCTATCCTGCCCTGGGCAGTATTAGCCAAGTATTAAATTGTCTATTCTCTGTTGTATAGTATTGTGTAAATTGAAGGATGGGGGAGAAAATAATATTGGTCTATTGCCAAAAATGATACCATAAACTCAGACCAAGACCGTTTACTTGAAATTTCAAAAATATAGTATAGCTAAGGCAACCTGCAAGATGATTTTAATCGTACTGGCCATTTTACTGCTTAATAAACATATTTAAGTAGCCTCTTTTTTCAATCAATCTTTTGAATAAAAACTGTCTATTCTTAATAACTGTTGGAGGATATCTGCTAAGCAGGTATCCTTTTTTTATACCTAGGTTATTGTAGACGTAGCATTCTTGTAACAAGATCCTCAAAATCTAAACTCGTCAACAGGTTTACTTATGTCTAGTTATGTTAAAAAGCATAAATACGGCTGTTTTGGAGTAATTTTTGCAGCTTTATAGTCAACCTAATTAGTCTTTTATTGTTCTAATTGTGTTAAAATTTTTTTAAACAGTAAAGGTCTTACTTGTTTTAATGAACATAAACCTTTATTTTGTAAGAAATCAATTTATTAGATACTTCTAACGTCGCCTTTATGAAAAAAGCCTTACTCTTAATTTTATTTTTTGGCATTTTTACTTTCGCTGCTCAAGCGCAGCTAGGAGACTGTGGAAGTTGTGGTGACCAGAATGGTGAGTATAGTAATGATAAGCCGCCAGCGACTTATATTGCCTCTACTCCAAAACAGAAAATCACTGTTTATCCTAACCCTGCTACTAATTTTATCGGTTTATCTGATACAGAGAATGTACAGGAGATTCGTATCTACAATATTATTGGACGTCAGGTTGCTACCTTCAAAGTAGAAAAAGATGGAAAATACAATGTTGCTGATCTAGTCAAAGGAATGTACCTGGTAAGAATTGTTGATAACAAGAATAAAATTGTTACCACACAAAGATTGAATAAACGATAAGTATTATCTGATATAAATAAAAAAGCCCGGTTGGATATTCCAGCCGGGCTTTTTTATTTACCCCAAATGAAATCACTTTGAACCTTTTTATTATTCGCTGATCAACGCCAAAGCTCCTTCGAAACCTGTCGTGCGTTCTAGGATAAATATTTACCAACTATAGGCATCCTTCGTCCCATACCAAAAGCTTTCGGAGAAACACGTAAGGTAGGTGCCGTTTGATGTCGCTTGAATTCGTTGATATTCACTAATCGTAAAGCACGCTTTACAATCGCTTCTTCAAATCCCATTTCGATAATATCCTGTGGGCCTTGCCGTTTTTCAATGTATTGATAAAGAATTTGATCTAGGATATCATATTCAGGAAGACTATCGGAATCTTTCTGATTAGGACGAAGCTCCGCAGATGGAGGCTTGGTAATAGTATTAACCGGGATTACTTCACCATCCTTATTCATATATCGAGCTAGTTCAAATACTTCTGTCTTATACACATCACCAATGACCGAAAGCCCTCCACACATGTCACCGTAAAGTGTACCATATCCTACCGCAGCTTCACTCTTGTTAGAAGTATTCAGAACTATATGTCCAAACTTATTTGACATGGCCATCAGGATCATCCCTCTCGAACGAGCCTGAAGGTTTTCCTCTGCTATGTTAAAGGGTAAACCTTCGAATTGTGGTTGGAGAAGGGTGGAGTAGGCCTCAAATACAGACTGGATAGGAATAATATCGTACTGTACACCTAAGTTCTCCGCCAACTCACGAGCATCATTGACCGAATGGTCAGAAGAAAACTGAGAAGGCATAAGGACCACACGAACGTTTTCTTTACCAAGTGCTCTGCTTGCGATTACTGCCGTCACTGCAGAATCTATTCCTCCGGATAGCCCCAGGATTGCTTTTTTAAATCCGAGTTTACCAAAGTAATCTTTTACTCCTAAGACCAAAGCATCGTGAATGAGTTGCATTTTATTTTTTGGCAGTTCCTTGCTCTGTGTGCCTTCAGTGACCACATCCAGATCATAAACACGTAGACACTCTTCAAAGTAAGGTAACTCATCAACTACGGTTCCATTTGGAGCAACGACTAAAGATCCACCATCGAAGATTAATTCTGTCTGTGCTCCTGCATGATTAACATAAAACATAGGGATACCATAGCGTTCAACATTAGAGCGAACAACATGAATCCGGGTTTCTGCCTGTTGATAACTGAAGGGAGAAGCAGAAAGATTTAAAATGAAATCAGGGCCTTGCGGATGAAGTTCATCCATCGGACAAATAGTATATAATGGATTTTCGTTACCGATATTCCAAATGTCTTCACAAATTGTAAGGGCTATTTTTTTGCCTTTGTATTCGACTACCTTAAATTCCGATGCAGGCTCAAAATATCTATACTCATCAAATACATCGTAAGTAGGCAGTAATGCTTTGTGTTGCACTTGTTGTACTTGACCATCCGCCAGGAAGTAAGCAGAATTAAACAGGTCTTTACCTTCTATGACTGGATTCTTGCTTGGAGAACCTACCACGATGGCAATACCGTCGGCTGCTTCAGCTAATCGCTCGATTGCCTTCTCCGCAAGTTCAATGAAATCTTCAAACTCCAGGAAGTCACGAGGAGGATAACCACAGGTAGCTAATTCACTAAAACAAATTAGGTCTGCTCCCTTTTGTTTTGCCTCCTCAACGGAGTTAAGCATTTTTTGGACATTACCATCAAAATCTCCGATCAGTACATTAAGTTGTGCAATAGCAATTTTCATATTAATAGGACGTAGTGTTTTTGAATAGGACACAAAATACAGTAGTACGTTATAAGAACAAAGAGAATTAAGTATTGGTTGTTGGATTATATTACTCTGTTTCTTTGTAGAGAGTTGCTTCTGAATAGCGTAAAAGTTTAGGATGATTTCTCTTTATGAATTGTATTCTTAGCACGATGATTAGTGTGCTTGTACTATTATAGTGACAAGATGTGTTTGCTAATATGTTGATTATTAGTGAGTTATTTGAGGGTGGACTTATTCCTAAAAAATATGGATTGTATATATTAGGCCAGCGACAATAATCGTATCTTTACAATTCATAATCGGAGAAAACGTAGATGAGCAATTTTGTAGTTTCAGCCCGTAAGTATCGTCCTGTTCGTTTTGATGAGGTAGTTGGTCAGCAGCATGTCTCGCAGACTTTAAAGAATGCTTTACAAAACGATCAGTTGGCACATGCTTTCCTCTTCTGTGGTCCACGCGGAGTAGGGAAGACAACCTGTGCCCGTATTTTAGCTAAAGTACTAAATTGCGAGAATGTTACGTCTGATTTTGAAGCCTGTAACGAATGCGGTTCATGTAAGTCCTTTAATGAGAGTGCATCGTTTAATATTACTGAACTGGATGCTGCTTCGAATAATAGTGTCGAACATATTCGGGCGCTGATCGAACAGGTTCGCTTTCAACCTCAGCAAGGACAGTATAAGATCTTTATCATTGATGAGGTTCATATGCTTTCTCAACAAGCTTTCAATGCTTTCCTTAAGACGCTGGAAGAACCACCGCCTTACGCCATCTTTATCCTGGCAACAACAGAGAAGCATAAAATCATTCCGACAATCCTTTCTCGCTGTCAAATTTTTGATTTTCGTAGAATCCAGATTAACGATATTGTTAATCATCTTCAAGGAATCTGTGAAAAAGAAGGAATCGAAGCAAGTAAAGATGCTTTGCATATCATCGCTCAAAAGGCGGATGGGGCATTAAGAGATGCTTTATCTATTTTTGACAGAATCACCAGCTCTCTGGTTGTTCAGGATGGTAAAAAGGTAATCACTTATGAGCATGTAATTGAAAACCTGAACGTCCTTGATTATGACTTCTATTTCCGGATTGTCGATGCGATGCTTTTGGAAGATGTGAGTAAAGTACTGTTGATATTTGATGATATTCTGAGAAAAGGTTTCGAAGCAGATATCTTTATTAATGGCCTTGCGGATCATATTCGAAATATTCTGGTCGCAAAAGATGTAGCAACTGTACAATTATTACAAACGAGTGAAGGACTGAGAGAACGTTATCTACAGCAAGCACAGGCTGCTCCAGGAACATTTATGCTAACGGCATTGAATATTGCTAATGACTGTGATGTGAATTATAAAATGGCTCGTAATAAACGCTTACACGTTGAAATGGCCATTATCAAAATGACTTATATAAATCGTGCACTTCAGGTGGCTCAAAATCCCCCTGCTCCAGTAGCCAGCCCGGAAAAAAAAACACCTGAATTAAACGAAAGGAGTCAAGGTGTACCCCAAAGAATAGTCGAAACCCCGTCTCCAGCACCACCCGCGCAGCCTGTTGTTGAGTCAGCGCCGGTTCCACAGGCGAATGAAAAAGAAAATCAAGCGCCAGTACCTAAGGTTCCAAAACCAAGTGTTTCTGAACGACCAGTTGCTCAGACAAATACGGCCAAGCCAATCCCTAATCTCGGATTAAAGACAGATCATGATTTACCTTCCTTGACTAGTCTGGAGGATTTAGAAGAAGCACTGGAGGAAGAATCTAGTAAAGAAGAAGTACCTGCGGAGGCCTTAAGGTTAGAAGATGTGCAGCCGCACTGGGAACAATATATTGAGATGGTACAATCGCCATCACTCAAATCTACGCTAAAACGTGCCGAATTACTATTGAATGAAGCGCAGATAAAAATATCGGTAGGGAGTAAAATCAGTAGGGAACTTATACAGCAGGAAAGTGGCCTGATGCCTTATCTTCGGAATCAGTTAAAACGCAATGATCTTTCATTACTTATTGAAATAGATCAATCTAAAGCTCCTTTAGAGAAAAAAGAAAAACCTAAGACACTTTTGACGCCCAAAGAAAAATATGAGCATATGAAAGCCCAGAATCCTTTAATCGAAGATTTAAGAAAGCGCTTCGATTTGAAGCCGGATCATGATTAGGGGGATAGAGAATTGTTGTTTCTAAGACAATTAGGCCAGCTTTGAAAACCTTATTCAAAACAAGATTTTTATCTTTTAGGTTACAATGGAGAACATAGGCTTGCGTTTTACGCTTACCGAAAACCAAAAATGAGTATATGAATGACCAATCACTCTGGTACCTGGAAAATATAGATATGCAAGGTCTTTTCTGCCCGAAGAAAATCGCTGGCGGGAAACTGGATTCCCTTACTCATAAGTCTTATACTAAAACGGAATATATTTATCTCCCCGATGAACATGCTGATCGGGTATATTTTATAAGTGAAGGAAGAGTAAAGATTGGTAATTATGGAGAGTCTGGTAAAGAAATTACAAAAACCATTTTAGGGCCGGGAGAATTGTTTGGAGAACTATCACTGATCGGAGAAGAAAAGCGTCGAGACTTTGCGCAGGCAATGGAAGATACTCAGGTTTGTGTAATGACAGTTGATGAAATGAAAGGTATGATGCGGGAACATAGTCCACTAAGTCTTTTTATGATGAAGATTATGGGGAGTCGCATCCTGGAAATGGAGCAACGCCTAGAGTCATTAGTTTTCAAAGATTCCAGAACCCGGATTATAGAGTTTCTTAAAAATCTTGCTAATAAAAAAGGTCAGCGAGTCGGTTACGAAATGCTGGTCCGAAAGTTTATGACCCATCAGGAGATTGCTAACCTTACTGCGACATCCCGCCAAACGGTTACGACTGTGCTCAATGAGTTAAGGGCTAAAAATTTGTTGACTTTTAATCGAAGACGGTTGCTGATTCGGGATATGGAAAAATTGGCCGCAGAAATGACTTCTTAGGTAATGTTTTATAAAAGGCAAAACGTACTTTTGTAGCCGAAACAAATTAAGCTACCGTGTACAAAGCGCTGATCAAACCTATACTCTTCTTATTAGCTCCTGAAAAGGCCCACTATCTAACTATTTTCTTGTTGAAGTTTACGCTGGCTATCCCGATTGTTGGAGGGCTATTTAGAGCTTGGTACAAGGTCGAAGATCCTCGACTTGAAAGAAAATTGTTTGGTCTGACCTTTCCTAATCCTGTTGGACTTGCTGCGGGTTTTGATAAAGAAGGAAAATACTATCGGGCAATGTCTAGTCTGGGATTTGGATTCATTGAGGTAGGGACGGTAACGCCAAAAGGACAGGATGGGAATCCGCAACCTAGGTTGTTTCGTTTGCCGCAGGATAATGCACTGATTAATCGAATGGGATTTAATAACGAAGGCATGGACGCTTTGACACAAAGACTTAAACAGTCCAGACCCAAAAATCTTATCATAGGAGGGAATATTGGAAAGAATAAGGTTACTCCTAACGAACAAGCTACGGATGATTATGTCAAGTGCTTTGAACAACTATTTCCTTTGGTTGACTACTTTGTCGTTAACGTGAGTTCACCGAATACTCCAAATCTGAGAGCATTGCAGGATAAGGAACCACTGACACAATTACTTTCTACCTTACAAAGTCTCAATCAGCAAAAATCTCAGCCCAAACCAATCCTATTGAAAATTGCTCCAGATCTTACCAATTCTCAGTTGGATGACATTATTGATATCGTTCGAGATACAAAGATTGATGGTGTGATTGCGACTAATACAACAATTTCGCGAGCGGACCTCAACACCTCTGAGGCACAAATTCAATCAATTGGAAATGGTGGTTTAAGTGGCCAACCCGTTAAACAGCGTTCGACAGAAGTTATTCGTTATTTAAATACCAAATCAAAAGGTGAATTAACGATAATTGGCGTCGGCGGTATTTCTTCTCCGGAAGATGCAATCGAAAAAATTGAGGCTGGAGCTGCTTTAATTCAGGTTTATACCGGCCTTGTTTATGAGGGCCCCTCTCTCATCAAACGCATTAACAAAGCCTTACTATTACAGAATACCCAGGTGTAAATATTAGTCAAAAATGTAATGGCATTCTTTTTGGACTATGATACGTGAATCATCATAGCCGAGTCCCTCACGATTCATCCCTCACATCCCTCCATAGAATGTATCATTTACAAGATTGACGTATTCCGAATTAGCAGTTTTCTGTTATTCAAATCTCGTGAACCTATAAATGATCCGCTATGATTATTTGCTGCATCTTGTATTTATTATTTAGTATTAATCTTGTAAACATGGTATCAGAAAACAACACCACGTATTATCGAGATGTGCGCTTTTGGTTAATCATTTGTTCCCTCATCGTTTTAGTAGTAATGACTATCAATAGCTATCCACTTTAGTGGTCTATAAGCTAGGTTTTCATTTTCCCAAAATTCCAAAGAGCACCCTGTTTGTCAGGGGCAGCTTAACCATGAGACACATTAATCACCAAGTGAACGGTGCTGTGGAGATTCGGTAAATTAATATTTCCGATCACCACGCGCCTAATCACTTATTTTAAGACTTTCAGACTCATATCCATACTTTGAAAAGAATGGGTTAGCGCACCTACAGAAATGTAGTCGACGCCCGTTTTTGCAATTTCCCGTACTTTGTGGATTGTGACACCACCAGAAGCTTCTGTTTCGAAACGCTTGTTTACGATCAAAACAGCTTCCCGTAACAATGGTAGTTCGAAGTTGTCCAACATGATTCGAGTAACTTGACCAATCGCAAGTACCTCATGTAGCTCGTTAAGATTTCTTACCTCAACCGTAATTCCTAAATCCTTGCCCTGCTCTTTAAGGTAGGTATTCACTCGTTCAATGGCAGATGTAATACTACCGCAGGCATCAATATGATTGTCTTTAATCATTATCCAATCATAAAGGCCTGTTCTGTAATTTTGACATCCACCTAAATGGACGGCCCACTTTTCTAAGAAACGAAGAAGCGGCGTTGTTTTTCGGGTATCTAGTATTTTAACTGGTAAGTCTTCAACTTCAAATGCAAATCTACTGCTCAAGGTTGCCACGCCACTCATGCGCTGCATCGTATTCAGGATCAAACGCTCCGCTTTCAACAAAGCCTGACTATTACATTCTACTCTGAAGGCTTCGTCTCCGAAATTAACATAGCTTCCGTCAGCAATTAATTCTTCGAATATAACATCTGGATCAACATGTTGGAATACAGCTTTTGCGAATGCAACACCGGCAATAACTCCGGAATCTTTGACGAGCAATCGAGCTTTACTCTTAGAGTCAATAGGGATACACGCAAGAGAAGTATGATCGCCGTCTTTAATGTCTTCTTCTAAACCGGCTACGATAAATCGATGTAGTTCTTCTTGATTAATGGATTGCATGAAGTGCTATGGTTTTTGTTTGGTAAGTATAAGGACATTGAACATGCCCTTATACTTATCGTACTGTTAGATATACAAGGAAAGATAATTCTTAGAACATAACTCCGATCCGAATGGTTAATCCCTGAAGGACTGTTTTGGCATCCTCACTTATTGATGGAGTATCCATTGGGTCGCTATCTGGTCCACGTCGTAAACCGTCCTTAGTGATGTCTGTAACACTATTTTGATAGTAGATTCCTCCGACTAAGGCGGAGTTAGGCCCAATGCTATATTCAATTCCGGCTCCGATTCCCCAGGAAAAAGCGAAAAGATTGACATCATCACGGATATTTTCTTTATCCGTATCCATGTCCGTTCCATCAACCGCACCTTGCGCTTGAGTTAGAATACCAAGTGTGAATATAGGTAGTTCCGCATAGTATCGGATGTACCCGAATTCTTGAGTTTTCATTTTAAGGCCAAAAGGAATTTCTACATACTGTAGCGAATACCGGAGGTTTACACCATCAGGTAGCTCGTGGTAAATAGAATTGCTTAACGAAGAATTTTGCCACAGGTCACCACCGAAATCATGTTTTAATTTACCGCCTTGGTTAAAAGCGAAACCTAAACCAAAGGTGATTGCATAATTCTCTCGAAAGTACTTTTCTCCAACCATGCCTAATTTAGGTCCACCAAAAGCTACTCCGTTACCATTGATTCGATTATCATCGGTAGCATTAAGCCATGTAATGGTCGGACTAAATTGAAAGCCGAAACGAAAATCGCCTTGACTGAAAGCCTGACTGTATAAAAAAGATAAAAAGGCTGTTACAACAACAATTTTTTTCATCTTACTCAGTTTTTGATTTGAAATTTCCTGCAAAGGTATGTGATTAAAATATAGTAAGTAAGGGTCAAACGTAAAATGTTAGTTATGATGGCTTAATGTCTTAAATCGACATTTACACTTAAGTAGTTCGACGGAATTATTTTAATATTCTTCTTTTAAGGCTTTCTAAATTTTACACGCTTATTCCCTTATAGTCAATCGCTTAGTAAATTTTAGAAAGCCGAATAATATCAAAATAATTTAGTTCCGTCACTTAAGTATTTACAAAAAATTATGCCGTGAATTAA
>JAHDHW010000260.1 GCA_020631105.1 Saprospiraceae bacterium
TCATCATAAAAACTCCCCTTCCCAATCACCTCTCTCATCTTCCCCATCCGCTTGCATTGCAACAATACTATTCAAAAATTCCACTTTCACCTCATTACCATCAAAAGTACAGGTCCAGGTATCACCATGCATATTCTCAATAAACTTAAGAGAGATAATAAGCGTTTGATCATCCTGCCAGGTATAAGATGCCGCTACTTTCGAAAACACTTTTTGATGTTTTTCTGAAGTAAGAATCGATGGAGTTGGCAATTCAACATCCGGATTCAATAACCATTTGGATTGACCGCATTGAATAGCCCGCATTCCATCTGCTCTTTCCATTTGAACGGTACATTGTCCTCTTGAAAAAGCAACCATAAAACGTTTAGCTTTTTGATCGTTCTCTTTCAATACATATTTTTTACCCGAAATCTGATCCTGAATCGGGGAGGTCTCTTGTGTACTTTTGACCGGAATCGAAAGTGTATTTATTTTATTCGCTAGTACTTCCTGCGCTGATGCATCCTCCGTAAGCGCTTGCGCTCCGAGTGCCGGAAGTAGGTGATCCCAAACTAAATCCATCGAAGCCTGCATATCTTTACTCTCACTATTGATCGCAATGACTGTTTGCAAGGGAGGGATAACAATACAGTATTGGCCAAAGGCACCATCTCCTCGATAAAAACCTGGTTCTGGTTTACATCGCCAGAATTGATACCCATATCCTTGACCCCAGTCACTATCATTTTCTTGAGAAGGAACTTGTTTCATTGTTGCTTCCGCAACCCATTCTTTCGATATAATTTGTTTACCCAACCACTCCCCTTCTTGTAAATATAATTGGCCAAAAGTTGCAATGTCCTCTAGTTGAGTACGCAAGCCCCAGCCACCGACGTTAATCCCTTTGGGGTCATTCTCCCAATCCGTCCCAATAATATTTAAAGGATTAAAAAGGCGCTCCGTCAATAATTCCTGCACCGTTTGACCGGATACTTTTTGTACAATCGCAGAGAGCATATATGTAGCTCCGGTGTTGTAGAAAAAATGTGTACCAGGATCATGGGCAAGCTCCTGCGCTAAAAAAGAACGTGGCCAGTTGCCGTCTTCCGCATTGAGCATCGCATCCATTGTCCTGGCTTCATGACCGGTATTCATCGTCAGTAAATCTTTAATACGCATCGCTTTCAGGCGATCACTCACTTCCGTAGGCAGATCATCCGGAAAGAAACTAATCACCTTATCTTCTACTGTAATTTTCTTATCATCTACCAGCATTCCAACGGCGGTGGATGTAAAACTCTTACTTAATGAATAGAGAGTATGAAAATACTCCGGAGCAAATGGAGACCACCAGCCTTCTGATACTACATGACCATTACGGACCAACATAAAGCCATGAAACTCTTGTTCGCTGGCGTCCACCGCTTCCAAAAATTTAAGGATAGCCGAAGAAGGAATGCCTTGTGCTTCCGGTGTACTTCTGGGAAGCCCTGTGAATCTTACAGAGGTATTGAGCGAAGCGTTATTGGTACAAGACGACAGCTCAGCGAATAATCCAAATCCCAGCGCGCCCATTCCAATCGTTTTAACAAAGTTTCTTCGATTATGCATATTGGTTTTATTTTCAATTCATCAAATAAGCTTTAAGATAAAATAAAGCTATATTATTTTTATATCCCTGCATTGTAGTAGTTCGGGGTATTTTATCTAATTTTAGCAAGATACATACGACTACTCTTAAACTGGTTAATTATATTTTTCAAACCTCACAAAACATTTTTAATGAAAAAGATGACTGCACAAGTTAAAAATCTACTTTTAGTTTTTATTCTAATTTTTAGCCTCGCTGAAACCCAAGCACAATGTCCTCCTTCACAATTTGCAGGGGTACATGTAGTAAAAGCTAATGAAACATTATTCAGCATTGCCAGAAGCTTTAATGTATCCGTAGATGAAATATGCACCTGGAATAGTATTAGTAAGGATCAGCCACTTCCAGAGTGCAAATCCTTAGTTGTCTCTAAATCTCTCGTAAATCCAGCGCCAGATAATAGCTGGATCATGTCAAGAAATGGCCAAATCGTAAAACAAGACGGGCAATGGCATACGGTTCGAAATGGAGAAAGTGCTGCACAAATAGCCTATGCTTATGGTTATACAGAAGAACGATTTCGAGCGTTCAATGACTTACCAGCCTGGAAAGTATTGAAAGCTGGAGCAGTAGTCCGCTCCTCGGAGTGCGTATGTGAACCAGCCACTGCAAGCAAACCAGAAAGGGTCGTTCCATCTTCATTTTCTAACACTGCACCAATTGCTAAAGTCGCGAAAGCAGCGCCTAGCTCAACAAGTGGAGATCGTGGTTATATGAAAGTAGATGAATCCGAAATGATCGATGAAATCAACTTAATGCGATCTAATCCTGCTGGTTATGTTAAATATATTCAGGAGTACGTACGAAACCAAAAAGAAACCTGGAACTATACTGTTTCTCCATCCGCTGTGAATAGTCTGATCAGCGACCTGCGAAAATCGCCTAAGTTATCTACCCTCCGTCCACACAAATGTCTTTACCAAATGGCACAAACACACGGAGACTACCTTTACCGCACCAAAGGTTTTTCTCATAATGATGCCAATGGTACCGGACCATGGAGTCGTACGATGGCCGCTTGTCCTCAGGTAAAATTAAGTACTACCAAAAACAGCATGGGTATGCTAGTTGGTAATGAAAATCTGGTTGCAGGAAATAGCACCGTTCGTGAATCTGTCATCACACTTTTAATTGACGCAGGAATCAACCCTCCTGGTCACCGCGAAACCTTACTCGCGCCAGAATGGAATTACGTAGCCTGCTACAACTTTGGCGAAGTAAATGGAATGCCTAATAACTTTGTACAAAACTTTGGTCGTTAAGCCTTATAGATATTTATCAATAATCCGTTCCGCTCTACCATAATAGCTACTGCCAAATAAGTTTAAATGAACTAAAATGTAGTACAATTGGTAGAGCGGAATTCGATCTTCTAAATCGGGCGAGGTCGCGTAACATTCATTATATACGCTCAACACTTCGTTCGGAAATCCGCCAAATAACTGCATCATTGCTAAATCCATTTCCCGAATGCTATAACTGACCGCCGGGTCAATCAAAGCGAAGCCTTCGCCCGTATGCAAATAGTTACCGCTCCAAAGATCGCCATGTATTAGACTTGGAGCTTCGTCTGGGATGATCGCTTCAGCAGCCTTATAAAGTTTATCAAGATTCTTAAATTTGAAGCTCTTTTGAATAGCCAACTCAAACTGTGGCATTAATCGCTGTTCTATAAAAAAAGCAGCAGCGTTTTGTGCAGCATTATTATATTGCTTCAAACTACCAATGTAATTCCATTCCGCTAATCCAAAAACATCTGCTTTATACTGGTGCAATTTGGCCAATTGAATACCAAAGGATTGCCAGGATTGAACAGTGACTGGAGGCAGATATTCCAAAATCAGGTATGCATATCCCTCCAATTCACCGTATGCAATTACTAGAGGAATCCTAAAAGACTGGCTTTTTCGAAGCTCCTCAAGGCCATTACGCTCCTTCAAAAAAAGATCTGGAAATTGGCCTGCATCATTAATTTTAAAAACATACTTATTTTGATCTCCTGTGCCCAGGTATACTTGATTAATATCTCCTCCCTGTAAGGTCTGAAATCGATTATTTTCTAAACCTTCTTGATTAGCGACTTGCTTTAGAATCTTTGTAAGCATACCTTCGTAAGATAGTTTATCTAAAGTATGATTATTTTGTTTTTTACCAAAAACTACCAAATTGACTAAAGAAGAAAAAGCCTTACTCCGAGCAGATCTATTCAGACACCTTGATGGCATTGTCTGTGCTCCTACCGCTTATGCGCTCCATAAAAATGGGATACTCGATTTTTTACTGACAGAAAAGCAAACAACGCTGGCAGCTATCTCAAAACATAAGAAAGTAAACAAAGGCTATTTAAACGTCGCACTTCGAATTTTAGCGGCACAAGGATGGTTAGATTATAACATCAACACTGCTGAAGATATACAAATAAGCATTAATGATAAAAGTGCAATTGCTTTTCCATTGGTGGTGCATTATGCAGATATTGTTAAACTCCTTGAGCTTTCCGGAAAATATCATCGCCGTAAGTTTGAGTTAGAGCCTTTCCTTCTTCTTGAAAAAATCTTTACACAATATCAAAATAACTTTGGAATAGACTTCTCTGAGGACGAAGCAGAACGAAGTATTCAAGCACAAGTTCTAAAACATATCGAAGGCCATATCGTGGGTCCTACTGCTGTAGCCCTGGGTATGAGTGGTATGTTCCACAAATACTTTATGGAAGCATCCTTCCGCGCGGATGAGTTTCATGCCGACGGAGATAGCTTTGGGCGTTTGCTGGATATGTTTACTTATTTGGGTTGGTTTGAGAAAAAGAATAATACTTATCGATTTACAGAAAAAGGCTTATTCTTTGCCAGGCGTGCAAGTGCTTATGGCGTAACGGTTTCTTACCTTCCTGCTTTTCGCCGGGTAGAAGAATTAATTTTTGGTGATCCGACTATTTTCTGGAATCTACCTGCAGGATCGGCAGAGATTCATGTCGATCGGGAGATGAATGTCTGGGGAAGTGGCGGTGCACACAGTAGTTACTTTAAGGTAGTGGATGAAGTAATCATTGACTTATTTAATCAACCAATTGAGATGCAGCCTAAGGGCATCGTCGATATGGGGTGTGGTAATGGTGCATTTTTGATTCACCTTTATGAAGTCATCGAACAACGAACTTTACGAGGAAAAATGTTGGAAGAACATCCACTATTTCTGGTAGGTGCAGATTATAATGAAGCGGCTCTGAAAGTGACCCGTGGCAATATCATTCAGGCTAATATCTGGGCAAAATTAATCTGGGGAGACATCGGTCGTCCCGACCTCTTAGCGGATGACTTAAAAGAAAATTATGGCATTGAATTAAAAGACCTCCTAAACGTCCGTACCTTCCTCGATCATAATCGAATCTGGAGTGATCCACAAGAAAAAACCGTAGACCGCAAGAGTAATTCTACCGGCGCTTATGCTTTTAGAGGACGACAATTAAGTAATGAAGAAGTAGAGGATAATTTATTAGAGCACTTTAAAAAATGGGCGCCTTATGTGGAGCAGTTTGGACTTCTAGTGATCGAGTTGCACACAATTGACCCGGCCATCACCTCGAAAAATTTAGGTCGAACTGCGGCAACTGCCTACGATGCAACACACGGGTTCTCTGATCAATATATCGTCGAAATTGAGATTTTTAATAAGATTGCTGCAGAAGCGGGACTGGCACCTGTAGAAAAGCATTTTTCCAGATTCCCGAACTCTGAACTGGCAACAGTTAGCATCAACCTACTAAAAGC
>JAHDHW010000050.1 GCA_020631105.1 Saprospiraceae bacterium
TAAGTTTAAATTATGTTTTCGCAGCTTAGTAACAAGCTAAGCTGCTCAAAATATAGCTTTCCTATTCTTCTAACTTGGGTTTTTGATCACTTTGATCTGGGTAGTAGTATCAATCCCTGAAAGGACTTCTATCTGAATCCCATCCGATAAACCAACTTTTACTGGTCGTTTTTCGAATTCCTGGTCACCTACAGCGATCTCAACCCAGGTAGAATCTTCCTTGATATGCAAATCTCTTTCTTTAATAGAAACCACCTTATCCCTACGGTCAAGGATGATATCACCGTTTGCCGAATAACCAGCGCGCAAAAAGATATCTTCACGTGGTTTGATCGCAGCTTTTACTTCAAACTTTACGGCACCTTCCACATCTACCCCTTTCGGAGAGATATATTCCAGAATCGCATCAATCTTTTCTTCTTCTAATGCTCCAACTGTCAATACTAAAGGCATACCTTCTTGTAATTTCCCCACATCAGACTCATCCACCTGCCCTTCAAAGATCAGCGACTTCATATCTGCGACAATGGCGATACTTGTTCCTTCATTGAAGTTATTTCGTTCAATAACAGAAGTACCTTCTTCCACCGGAATGTCGAGTACCATCCCATCTACCGTAGAAGTAACAATATTAGCGACTTGCCGGGAGTTCCGCGAAGCTCCTTCTCGGAGTAAGGCAAGATTATCCTCTGCTGCTTGTAATTCCTGGCGTCGAATATCTACCTCTGACTTAAACTGCTTTAGGTTATTGGTCGAACGAATCTCTGCATTTTCAAAAACTGCTTTTTTCAAATCAAGATCCAATTGAAAAGTATTATACTCCTGCTCTGAGATTACACCATCATCGAATAATTCTTTTTGACGCTTCGCTTCGCGTTCAGAATTTTCATAAGCCAGTCTAGCCTCCTCTACATCCAGTTTGTTGCTGTTTACTTGCTCCTGTCTTTGTAACTCTCTTTGCGCATCGCGCAAACGAATACGAGCCAACTCCACATTCGACTGCGCCGAATTGATATTAACCTGACTAGGTACTAATTTGATTTTAGCCAGCTTTTGCCCCTTCGTCACCATTTCTCCCGGCTCCACATACAAGGCATCCACAACTCCGGAAACCTGTGGCTTTACCATTACCTCTTGCCTTGGCTTGATAGACCCTGTTGCTACCGTCTTCTTAATGATATCCTTGATTTCTGGTTTGGTGGTATCATAGACCACAGGATCTTTTACACTTTGTTTGTAAAAATAATAGCCTAAGCCAATTGATACGAGCAGCAAAAAAACTGCTAATGAAATTCCGCATCCTTTGTTCATCGTTTATTTTAGTTTTGTTGTGATCAATAGTTTATATTCTTTCACCGATATAATGTTTAATTACTCATCTTTTAATGCAACCACCGGATTTACTTTTGCAGCCTGCATCGCAGGTATAAGTCCAGTCAATGCCCCTGAGATTACCAGGATTAATATAGCACCTAAACCTACATTTATATCAATTTCCGGATTCGCAAAAAATTCACCTCCCTCTCCTACTGCCAGATTCATCAATAAAATAATCCCCATTCCTGCAATCAATCCGAAGTAACCTGCCAAAGTGGTTATAAAAACAGACTCGGTCAGAATCATGCTAACAATTGAGCCTGGTGTAGCTCCCATCGCTTTGCGAATACCAATCTCTTTGGTTCGTTCTTTTACAATAATGAGCATGATATTCCCGACACCAATTACACCTGCCATCAAACTACCAATCCCAACTACCCAAACTATAAAGTTGATTCCGGTGAAAAGTCCCATCACTTCTGCAAATTCTTCTGCCACATTATCGGAGCGAATACCCTGCGGATCTTCAGGATGAATTCGATGTCGTTTTTTCAATAAGTTTTTCACCTGTGTATCAATAATTGCAGCATCATACTGCTCCTTTACGGTACAGACAAACCAGTTGATTTCATTGTGGCGATTAGTGATTTGCTGAGCGGTACTCAACGGGATAAAGATGGTTTGTTCTTCATCGGATTTTTCTTCACCTGTTTTCAGAGATTCGAAGATGCCTACGATCTTATACTGCGTACCTCTGATATTCAAAACATTGCCTATGACTTCTTCTTCGGGTTCAAATAATACTTCGCTGACCCGATGCCCTATGACTGCAACCTTCCGTCGGTCCGCAATGTCCAGATCATTTAGGAATCTACCTTCATACATCCCCATTGCCATGATCTGAAAAACATCCGGTAGTTCCCCTCTGACATCAAAAGCAGCAGAGTTATCTCCGTGGGTGATTTCACCAGAAGGCACCCACATCCGAGGTGCAATATATTCGATCTCAGAAATTTCATTTCGGATAGCGCTGACATCATCTGAGGTGAGTTGATTATAACGTCCTGCCGGCAGTCCTTTGTGCGGCATTGAAGTACGGTTGGACCAGACAAAGAGTACGTTCTTGGTCTTCAATCCAAATTGAGACATGACTCCGTTTTGTAAGCCTCTACCGGAGCCCATCAAAAATACCAACATAAATACCCCCCAAAACACACCAAGCGCTGTAAGGAAGGTTCGCAATTTATTTTTGCGAATCGTTGCAAATATTTCCTGCCATTTGTCAAGATCAAACATAGTGCAAGGGGTTAAGATTTCATTGCGATGACTGGATTAATGCGGACGGCCTGTAAGGCCGGTATTAATCCTGCCAATCCACCAGAGACAACTAATAATATTAGAGCATAAGCTATCGTCATAAAGTCAACTTCCGGATTACGGAAAAACTCTAATTCAGCTTCGTTTACAGTCAGTAAATAATTCAAGCCGTATATCAGGGCAAAGCCACTGATCATGCCGACATATCCCGCAAGGGCAGTCAGGAATATCGACTCCTGCATAATCATGCTTAGTATAGAATTGGGCGTTGCGCCCATTGCTTTGCGAATACCGATTTCTTTGGTTCTGTCTTTGACCACAATGAGCATAATATTACTCACACCAATCACCCCGGCGATGATACTACCGATTCCTACAAACCAAAGAAATCCTTTTATAAAGGAAAAAACCAATTGGAACTCCTGATACTCTTCTGCCTGATTATTGAGGTATAAAGCCTGACGATCATTTACATCAAACTTGTGCAGCTCCGCTAAAGTTGCTCGTACCTTCTGCTCTACCGCCGCAGTTTCTTCAACCGGAATATCCCCCATGGTCATCATTAATCGATGAATTCTTCCATTGGCCGATTCGACGCGTTGTGCAGTAGTCACAGGCAGATAGATCACCTCCATTTCCCGGCGCCTCCCGGAATCATGAAATACTCCAACAATCTTCCAGTCTACTCCTTTGATCGTAATAGATTCGCCAATAGGATCTTTTCCATCCTCAAATAAATCTTCAGCGATCACCTCACCGATGATACAAACCTTCCGATATTCTTTTATGTCTTTTTCGTTGATATAACGACCAATGGTCATTTCTGTATTTTCGAGAATCTGATGATCCGGATGTACACATCGAATATCATAAGAAAGTGTTTTTTTCTTGTAGTGTACCGCAAACTCGCCCCGTAAATAATATCTTGCAGTGATATGGTCGACCTCTTCAACGGTACTCTTGATACGGTCATAATCTTCATTTGTCAGTTGAATAAATCGACCAGCAGGAAGTCCTTTGTATGGAATAGTCGTTCTACCCGGCCAAATCCATAAACTATTAATGGCATCATCCCCAAAGTTGTGTTCTACACTGTTCTGCAAGCCATTGCCCATCCCGATCAATAGCACCAACATAAAAATCCCCCACCATACACTTAGTGCCGTCAGGAATGTTCGAAGCTTATGCCTGCGAATACTGCTAAAAATTTCTGACCATTTATCGTAATCAATCATAAGTAGATGATTATTGAGTTTTAATTCCTTTAGCTTTAACTTCCTGATGCTGGATCAAACCATCCTTTAACCGAATGATCCGATTACTCATCGCTGCAATATCGTTCTCATGGGTAACGATCACGACCGTAATCCCTTCTTTATTGACCGCTTTGAATAACTCCATCACATCATAGGAAGTTTGTGTATCCAATGCTCCGGTCGGTTCATCTGCCAGAATTACCTTTGGTTGACTGATCAGGGCACGAGCAATAGCAACACGTTGCTGTTGTCCTCCCGATAATTGATTCGGCAAATGGTCCGCCCAATCCAAAAGACCTACCCTGTCGAGGTATTCTTTGGCAATCGTTTCTCGCTTCTTGCGATCTACTTTCTGATAGTATAGCGGCAAAGCAACATTTTCCCAGGCAGACTTAAAATTCAGCAGGTTAAAAGACTGAAACACAAAACCGATAAATTGATTCCTAAATTGAGCTGCTTGTTTTTGAGAGAGCGTCTTATCTATAAATGTCTGATCTAAGTGGTATTCACCTTCATCATAATCATCCAGGATACCCAGGATGTTTAATAAAGTAGATTTCCCGCTTCCGGAAGATCCCATAATTGAAACAAATTCTCCTTGCTCAATTTGTAGGTCTATTCCTTTGAGAACCTCCAAGTTCGTTGAGCCGGTTTGATAAGATTTTCGGATATTCTTAATGCTGATCATATCGTTTGTTTACCCCTCTGGCTAATATTATAGCCATTAAGTTATTTTCTGAAGTCAAACAGCAAAGGCTGAATGAACATATTAGTCTACTTAATTGCAGATATACCAATCTATCGATTGGTGCCCGTATTGATTAGTTGGAAAATTTAAATAGTAACGATAAAAATTCTCGCTACTTGTTGATTAACACAAAAAAGAAAGAAATTGAGCCCTCACAAAAAATCATGGATAAATGAACACTTATTTAAGACCAACTGCAGAACAAACTAGACTTTATGGATTTATTTGTCCATATTGTACATAGACAGCACTTCCTATCAATCTCCTCCCATACTTTACAGGCATTAATATATCTTTTTTTGTAATTTTACGCTTCCTAAGCAGCAAAACCAAGATGTCTACGTTTTTGAATTGACCTTTGAGGATACTGACAACTATACGAACAAAAATCCTTCGTAAATGACCTTTAGATCTTTACTCGCTTGTTGCTTGATTATTCTTATTTCTGCCTGCAAGGATAAGAACGATCCCGACATTATTGTTAACATTGAAGATGACTTCTATGTTAACATGTTCGAAGATATTAGCAATGGAGAGCGGCGCCTGGAGTTTAGACTAACATCTATCAAAGAACAAGATTGTCTTAACTATTCAATTGACTATAATTTATCCTTTAATGAAGGCTCAGGTATGCTTGAGCTTTCCATCAATGATCTGGTCCAGCCAGAAATTTGTATCGAAGGAAATGCTACGGCTTCTGTTACCGTTCCTTTTGGTGCGATGAGTAACGGGACCTATACCCTTTTCATTAATCTTAAGGATGCGATTACCAATCATGGACGCTTAAGTGTGGATGATTTACATTATCAGCTAGACCTTGATTCTGATGATGGGATTGAAATTACTAACGAAACCCTTTACCGGGTGCCTCAGCAAACAATTTGGGGAGCTGTTGCCTACAATAGTAATAATCAGGAAGATAACGCGGATGCCGTCCTTAATGACCTGAAAGACATAACTATCGTCCGTTCAATTCAAAGCGATAATGCTTATCCAAGTGGTTACTATGGATACTTTGACCTTGATGAAAGCAAAAGTATCTCTCTACAGGTAAAACCTGAGGCAGAATACCACAAACCATTTATCTTCACTGTAGATGGAGACGATTTGACTGCAATTAACGATCTAATAGAGGCCGCCTGCAATCAATATCCAGAATTGAATATTGAGCTCAATATGACTAACGGTCAAGTCCAGCGATGTAATTAATCTAAGATTTTTGCTCTGGACGCTTTCTTTTTACTCTCCGATAAATCAAAGATTAAGCCTCCGGCTAAAAATGCCTGATACTTAGCCTTATCAAACTGATATAAGCGAGCTGGTCGGTGCGCCACCCCTTCTTGTACTTCATCCAAATCCACCAATAAATCCATAGATAGAATCTTCTTACGGAAATTACGCTTATCTAGGTCCGTCTCTAAGATCGCTTCATACAAATGCTGTAGCTCCGTCAAGGTAAACTTAGGCGGTAATAATTCGAATCCAACCGGACGACGACGTACTCTTCGTTTCAATAATTGAAAACAGGCATCCAGGATTTCTGTGTGATCAAAAGCAAGATCCTTCAACTTCGAAACACTATGCCATTTCGCCTTCTGAGCAAGTACTGTACTTGAAGCGGTTAACTTATAATCTGAGGTTTTTATTAAAGAGTAATACGCTACTGTAATAACACGTCCGACCGGATGGCGATCGACGGCTCCAAATGTTTTGACCTGTTCCAGGTAAACATTGTCTAAACCCGTAGTTTCTTTGAGTACTCGTTTTGCTGCAGAAAGCAAATCTTCGTCAGGATATACGAAGTAACCAGGAAGGCCCCATTTATCTTTGTAGGGTTCCTCTCCCCTTTTGATAAGTAACACTTTCAAATCTCCTTCGTCGAATCCAAAGATTACGTTGTCTACCGTAAAGGCGGATTTGAAAAATTTGCCAGGATCTGTCATTTATAGTTTGTTAGGTCTAATTCGGTTTACAGTGATTTTCTCAAGAAAATCTCGTGATTTCAGCACTATATCATACAAAATCACTTCTGATACCCCAAAATTAAGCATTTATACATAGCTTACCAATTAATACATGCCGAATTAGTGTATTTCTTACACTACCTACCAAGCTACGGAATACCAAATGCAATGTATTGGTCACCTGAAGGTGTGCCTAGTTTTCCGCCGCCACAAGCCACCACTACATATTGTTTACCATCAATCATATAGGTAGCTGGCGTAGCATAACCTGCCGCAGGAAGTTGAGTTTCGTAAAGTAATTTTCCGTCTGTTTTATCAAAAACCCGAAATCGTTCATCCTGAGTTGCTGCAATAAAGATCAATCCCCCGGCAGTGACTACAGGGCCTCCATAATTTTGACATCCGGTTGGCCCTCCGTACTGTTCTTCCAGTTCATCAAAAGTTCCTAGCGTCTGCTTCCATAATAATTCCCCCTTATTTAGGTCGATAGCATTTAAGGTTCCCCAAGGCGGTTTAATAGCCGGGTAACCTTCCGGATCTTCAAATCGATTATAGCCGGTCATTACATAAGGGTAAGGGCTTGAGTTAGTATTTTTATTCGCGGATGCTCCTTGCCCTTTAACAAGGGGCAATTCGTCCTTTGATCCATACAAATAGGCTACGATCGCATTAACCTCCGTTGAATCTAAGTGACCAAAGGCAGGCATCATGCCTTTCCCCTGTAGAATGGTCTGACTTACAGTTGCCTTAGGTAACCGCTCTTTTAAATTACTAATCGAAGGTATGGAATGAATAGAGGCCCCTTTCATATCCTTACCATGGCAGATCATACAGTTTCTGTTATATAGATTTTTCCCTTTACTGGCTAAGGTTCCATCTTCTTCTGATTCAAATTTCATCATTTGAATCACCCAGGGTATTTCACTAGCGTTGACATAGAGAATCCCCGTTTCTTCATCTACCGCAGCACCACCCCATTCGCCACCGCCATCAAAGCCCGGAAATAAAAACACCCCCTTTTCACTGGGTGGATCAAAGCCAGGCCCTTCCGTCACCTGACCCCATATTTGGCGGGCGTAGGCATTAGCCTCAGGGCTACGATCTGTCAGATCCGATTCTCTGACTCTGGATCGAGAAAATTGTGGTGGCTTAGAAGGTATAGGTTGTGTAGACCAAGCCGCTTCGCCTTCTAATGAACTTCCAGGCACTTTTACTTCGTCAATCGGAAATAAAGGCTCCCCCGTATCCCGATTAAAAAGAAACACATGAGAAGATTTCGTTACCTGGGCGACCGCCTCTACTTCTTCTCCGTTGATATTTAGTTTGACCAGATTTGGTGGACAAGGCATATCCCGATCCCAAAGATCATGATGTACCATCTGATAGTGCCAAATTCTTTCTCCGGTATTAGCATTTAAGGCGATTAAACAATTGGCGAATAAGTTTTCTCCATGGCGATCACCTCCGTAAAAATCATACGCTGCTGATCCCGTAGGCACAAAAACAATTTCTCTATCCGGATCAATACTCATCCCACTCCAGGCATTCGCTCCACCGACGCGCTGGTAAGCATCTTTCGGCCAGGTTTCATAGCCCGTTTCTCCTGGCTTTGGAATGGTATGAAAAATCCATTCCAGAGCGCCCGTTTTCACATTGAATGCTCTGACATAACCTGGTGCTGAACCAGAAGACTCCGAAACTCTGGAGCCCATTATCAAAAGATCCTTGTGAATGACTCCGGGAGAATTCGAAACGACGAAGAAGTCTTTTGCTCGTTCGCCTAAACCAGTATGCAAGTCTACCTTTCCCTGATCTCCAAAAGATTCAATCAATGCTCCGGTCTTGGCATTTACCGCGTAAATATTGGAAGTTGCAGTATAAAAAATACGTTCCTCTTTACCATCGCTCCAATGGGCAACACCTCGATTCACGCCCATCCCATACATTTGATAATCATCTCCGAAAGGATCAAAGCGCCAAAGTTCTTTTCCTGTCTTTGCATCCAGCGCAAATAGTTTTAACTTGGGAGAGGTTCCATAAAGTATTCCATTCAGAATCAAAGGATTACATTGAATCTGTGAACGATTCTCCGGGTCAACATCACCGGAAGCGTAGCTCCAGACTTTTTGTAATTGAGCAACGTTAGTGCGATTGATTTGCTTTAATGTAGAGTATTGGTTAGTAGAGGGGCCGCCCAGGTATCCGGGCCAATCCACTCTTGTGGTTTCATCAGCGTGGGGATCAGCGCAGGAACAAACAGCGAATAAGAAAAAAAGAAACCCCTGAAAAAAATGACTTTTGCTCATTGACCGATGAATTAGATACCATGAAAAGTTAGGAACAATATTTTGTTATGCCTAATTTTGGTTCTATTGATTTAGGGATAAATCTCTACCAAACAAATAATGATCAGCTGATTAGGATTCTTCCAGATCAGTTTAAACAAACGTAAAACACAACTTATGAAAAGTCTTTCGTTCTTACTTCTTGTGTGCCTAAGCCATTTTAGCGTTGCACAAGGTCTTGTGATTAATGAGTTCGTAGCATCTAGTGATTCCTTATCCGAAATAAGCGATGAATTGGGTGAGTATGATGATTGGGTTGAATTGTATAATAATTCCAGTGAGGCCATTGATCTTAGTGGTTACTATCTCTCTGATAATTTTGAAACGCTGGACAAGTGGCAGATTCCTGATGGGATTAGCATTGCGGGAAATGGTTTCTTGATCATTTGGGCAGACGATGATGACGAGCAGGGCGACTTGCATACCAACTACAAATTGAATAAACAGGGGGAAGAACTTATCCTCTCCGATCCAGGTTTGAACATTTTGGATTCGCTGAGTTTTGGCGAACAAGAAACTAACGTTTCTATGGCCCGAATTCCTAATGGCACCGGCGACTTTGTACCTAGAGCGCCAACCTTCAATACCAACAACAGTACAGTTGCCGTAAATAATATTGATATCCGTAGTGATTTTGGGCTCTTCCCAAATCCTGCAAAAGAAGTGTTATTTATTGACTTTTCTGTAACTGAAAACCTTCCAACTAATTCCATGACATTAATCATTAGTGATGCGCTTGGAAGAACACGCTATCAGCAGCAATCTCTACAAATTTCAAATCTAATTCCCGTTGATTTAGCAGGATTAAGCGCAGGTTCGTATTTTGTCCGTATCTATAACAAGGATACACTTTATATCAAACCATTTACGATCTACGAAAATGATTAATCTGATCAGCGATACCGTTACCAAACCGACTCCTGAAATGTTGCAGGTAATGTTCAAGGCAGAAGTCGGCGACGATGTATTTAAGGATGACCCCAGCATCAATGCCCTGGAGGCACAAGCAGCGGCTATGTTTGGAAAAGCAGCAGCTCTGTTTTGCCCGAGCGGGACCATGACTAATCAAATCGCTATCCATGTTCATACCCGTCCGCTGGACGAGTTGATCTGCGAGCAGAAATCTCATGTTTATCAATATGAGCTTGGTGGTTATAGTTTTCATTCTGGTATTTCTATCAAACTCATTGAAGGAACGAACGGAAAAATGACCGCGGAGCAAGTTGCTGCTGCTGTAAATCCTGATTATGATTGGCTACCGAATAGCAAACTTGTTGTCTTAGAAAATACTTGTAATAAAGGAGGCGGGAGTTATTACACCCTAGACGAAATACGTCCCATTCAAAAAGTATGTAAAGAAAAGGAACTTCGACTACACCTTGACGGAGCCAGGCTTTTCAACGCTTTAGTAGAAACAGGAGAATCGACTCAGGAGGTGGGATCTTTATTTGATAGTATCTCGATTTGCCTGTCTAAGGGTTTGGGAGCTCCTGTTGGTTCATTACTCATTGGAGATGCCGATTTTATCAAAAGGGCTCGTAAAGTCAGAAAAGTGATGGGTGGAGGCATGCGGCAAGCCGGATATCTGGCTGCTGCTGGTAGTTATGCCCTAGAACAACATGTTGAGCGCTTAAAAGAAGATAATGATCGGGCAAAAAAACTAGGCGCTATTCTAGAGGGATTAGATTACGTAGAAGACGTACGCCCCGTTAAAACGAATATCGTCATATTTGATGTAAAAGCGCCCTGGACGAGTGCTACATTTCTGGATCATCTTAAAGGGAAAGGTATACTGGCCGCTCCGTTTGGGCCAATGACGGTAAGGTTCTGCACCCATTTGGATGTCAGTGAACAAATGATCAATGAAGTAATAGGAATACTTAAAGAATTGTGATTTTATTCTTTACCGCGCTTAGCTAATTCATCCCGAATCTCAGCTGCTCTCTCGTAGTCTTCTTCCTGAAGTACAGTGTCCAGCATTTTATTAAGATCATCTTCGGAATATTCAGAAAGCGGAGCGTTCTCAGGCTTGTTTTTCTTGCGCTTGCGCTTAGGCTTTTCTGTTGGCTTACTTGCTGAAGATTCAGCTTCAACGCCTTCCTCCTCTTCGTCTGTATCTTCGAGAATTACACCAGCAGCATCCAAAATAAATTCGTAGGTATAGATTGGGCATTCAAATCGAACGGCTAAAGCTAAAGCATCAGAAGTTCGACTATCAATTTCAATTAATTTACCGTCTTTCAAACAGACTAATCTCGCATAGAAAATGCCATCAAGAAGGTTATTGATCACTACTTCCTGAAGTTCAATGTCGAAAGTTTCCAAAGTATTTTTGAAAAGATCGTGGGTAAGTGGACGATTAGGATTCATTCTTTCCATTGCCACAGCTATGGCCTGGGCTTCGAATCCACCAATAACGATTGGTAATCGACGGGAACCTTGTTGCTCACCGAGTACAACAGCATAATTATGAGATTGAGTAACGCTGTGCGAAAGGGCAACTATATCTAGCTCGATTTTTTTCATTTCTCAATGATGATTAATACTAAAAGGCTATATTTTTTTTGATAGCCCGACGAATTCCTTCGGAAAGCGAATGCAGAAGTTTGATGCTTACAGTTTCGTCAATTAAAATACGCTAAATCCATGCCACCTATCTTATCTTTCCACTTATCTAGGGATCAACATTCTACTTCTACTAAATTTACGATATTAAATTGATATCACAAACTTGTCGCCTATTTCGGGGCACAAATGTACGGATATTATATAGAATAATAAAGCCTTCTAATTAGAATAAATTCCTTCAGCTTAATTAGACCTTCTCCACTAAAGGTTGAATTGAAGTCTTTACCTTAGGTTAGCAATTATAAATCAAGGAGTTAAGCCTCAAAACTGAATCTAATTATCACTCCTAAAAACTCAAAATAATTCTAAAATTTGACTATAAATATCTGAGTATATAAAAAGGGCATCAAGGACCAGCCTCAATACCCTTTTTGTATATTTTACTAGCAGACTAATTCTCTGCTTTATACTTCTTGATTGCTTCGGTGAGCTTAGGTACAACGTCGAATAAATCCGCGCAAATACCGTAATCCGCCGCCTTGAAGAATGGCGCTTCAGGATCTTTGTTAATCACTACAATCACCTTAGAGCTATTGACACCAGCCAGGTGCTGAATAGCTCCACTAATCCCTGCTGCGATATATAAATTAGGTCGGATCGCAACACCTGTTTGTCCTACGTGCTCATGGTGAGGGCGCCAGCCCGTATCCGCTACTGGTCTTGAGCAAGCTGTAGTTGCGCCAAGTACATTCGCTAGATCTTCAATGATTCCCCAGTTTTCTGGTCCTTTCATTCCTCTTCCGGCAGAAACTACCAATTCTGCTTCCGGTAAAGGTACTGTACCTTCTATGCGCTTCACTTCTTTAATGGTAATTCGAGAGCTTGGTACTTCAACTTCAAGAGTTTCTACTGCAGTAGCTTCACCCACAACTTCCGGCTGTAGGGAATTCCCCATCAATGAAAGTGCCTTTACATCTGAATCGATTTGATATTCAGCGATTGCTTTGCCCGAGAATACATTTTTCTTTACTTTGAAGGCACCATCAGCTGTTGGGACACTGTTTACACCAGCTACAGAGCCAGCATTTAGACGAACAGCAATACGTCCTAAAATTGATTTACCCGTTGAGCTATGACTAACGATCACTACTTTTGCACCTACCTTTTCAACAGCCTGAGCAATTACATTTGCATAAACTTGACTATCGAATTGATCTAAACTATCCGCAGCTACGTGATATACATTGCTGGCGCCATACTTCCCTAGTTCATCAGCTCCGCTGGCAGTACCAAGTACCAAAGCAGCACAGGTCGTGCCCATGGCGTCCGCTGTTTTCTTGCCATAAGTAATGGCTTCAAAAGCAGATTTTTTGAATTGTCCTTTTTGACTTTCTGCAAATACTAATACCATAATATGATGGATTGAATTTTTTTAAGAATAATGATTAAACAAAATTAGATGACTTTCGCCTCTTCATGTAATAAGCGTACCAGCTCATCCATGTTCTCCGGATCAAGCATTTTCACCTCTGACTTCGCAGCCGGAAGTGTATAGCCTACCACCTTAGCCGAACTTGCAGCTTCTACTGCAGGAATAACATTCAAAGGCTTACGCTTTGCCATCATAATACCACGCATATTCGGAATACGTTGCTCTGCCATACCTTTGGCAGCACTAACTACAAATGGCGTCTCTACCTCAAGTACTTCCGTACCTCCTTCAATATCACGAGCTATGGTAGCCGTGTTGCCATTCATCTCGAGTTTAGTACCAAAAGAAATGAAAGGTTGATCCAATAGTTCTGCAAGCATTGCACCTACTTCTGAACCATTATAATCGATGGTTTCTTTACCTAAAAAGATGGCATCGAATCCTTGTTCTTTTGCATAAGCAGCAATTTGCTGTGCCACGAATTGAGCACTGGTCGCTTCAGCATCTACTCTGACTGCTTCGTCAGCTCCGATGGCTAAGCCTTTTCTTATAACTGCATCATTCGCTGAGGTACCTACATTGATTAAAGTAACGGATCCGCCTGCGGCTTCTTTCAATTCAAGTGCACGAACCAAGGCATACCACTCGTCATATGGATTCATAATATATTGAACACCATTGCCATCAAACTCTGTATCTCCATTCGTAAATGCGATTCGAGCAGTTGTGTCTGGTGTCTTACTTACACAAACTAGTAACTTCATTGATTAAAATTATTTTGATTAAGGTTATTGGTCTTTAAAATCTTTCATTAATTAGAAACGGGAATATAGGTTAAAAGTTTTCTACCTTTAGTCCGATTTACTCCCGCAAATATAGCCATTTCGGGAAGAAAAATCCAGACGATTAGCGAAATTTCGCTAATTTCAAATAATTCGAAATAACTCTTTGATTTACAAACGATTAAAGACTTATTCCATATTGTTAATTCGTAAAAACTGTATTGTGGCTGACCGATTACAACAATTACAAGACTTCCTGGAAGCAAGTCCGGAAGATTCTTTTATCCTCTTTGCGATTGCAAAGGAATATGAAAAATTACAGAATAACGACAAAGCACTGGAGTATTATCTCCAACTCAAGAAATCAGACCCTAACTATGTTGGCCTGTACTATCATTTGGGTAAACTATACGAATCAAAAGGGAATATTGATACAGCAGTTAGTGTATACAAGAATGGAATGGACGTTGCCAAACAGCAAGGTGACCAACATGCTTTGAGTGAACTGGCCGGAGCAAAACTGAATCTCGTAGATGATGACGAGTACGATGAATAGATAAGCTTAGCGTACCATAAAAAAGGGATCAACTGATATCAGTTGATCCCTTTTTTATGTTTGCACACGATTACTTAGAAGTAACGCGGTGTATTAAATTTCTTAGCCGTAAAATTGAAGTCATAACCTAGCATCACTTCAAAACTACCTCCTACGAAATCATTCAGATCATTAATCGTATAATCATAAGCCAAACCAATCCGATAACCTCCCTGAAGATAATAAGCGACCCAAATATCTGCTGAATCAAAACTACTATCTCCTCCAAACAATTTCGCTTCAAATGCTCCTCTTACGGAAGCTCCTACCCATAAAGTATTATAAAACAGTACTGAAAGGTCAACATCAAACTCTGTTGGGGCTCCAACTTGAGATGGATTACTTGAAGCTGGCGTAAAATCGCCAAACAAGCCAACTGTCTTAACCAATACAGATGGTTTAAAAATCAAAGAACCACTTTTATTGATTGGTAAAGCTGCTCCTGCTGTAAAATAATAGTGTCGGTATTGTCGCGCCCACACTTCCACCCCTTCGGGTACTTCTCTCCGTAAATCATTATTGATAAGGTGCGGGACAGAAAACCCAACATAATATTTTGGAGTATAGTAGAATACTCCTGCTCCTACGTTGAACATCCAATAGCTCGGGGTTAATTCGCTAAAGGAATTATCCAAAGCCGCAGGATCACGGAAGCGTAGTTTATCCCAGTCTGCTCGCCAATTCGTTACTCCGGTTTGTATCCCCATAGATACTTTACCATCTCCAAAAGGTACACGATATGCGTAACTGGCATTTGCGGTGGAAGACCCTGTAGCCCCAACTTTATCATTGATTAGTCCGAGTCCTAAACCGATTCGCTCAGATACAGGCGAATGTACGGTAGCAACCTGAGTTACCGGACCGCCATCTAATCCCCACCACTGCGTTCTGTGTAATGCTCGAATGGATAGGTATTCAGGGCTTCCTGCAAAGGCAGGATTGAAGCTAAGGCTATTGAACATATACTTTGTCAGCATAACGTCCTGCTGTGCCTTTACTCCTATTGAGCATAGAAAAAGAAAAAAACATGTAAATATTACGTTCCTCATTGCTGTTTGTTTGTAGAAGGGGAATTAGGTGAAAAAATCCAAAAACCATGCCTTTAAAGCCTAAAATCAGTGCAGAATCTATTGATTTTCAAAGACTTAGGTTTTCCTTTACAAAAAACTGGGAGTTAAATACTTATATATACTATATAAATCTAAAGTATCTGATAAATTATTACCTTTGCCGCTCAACAATATGTTTACCTCGGAAATATTCCTGGTAATTTTCATATTTCAGCAGTAAAAGAGAACAAAAGGAGTCTTTACGAAAAGAAATTGCGTTAGCCCCCCACCAACGTCTCATTCAAATCGCAAGACTCCAGCTCTTTTATCTGTGCAGGCTCAAATAGCCTGAGAAATTTAACGTTTCGCCTCCTGTATCCTTTACCTCTAATTGATAAAAATAAGTACCGTCGACAAGGTTTGCCCCATCCCATGTACCATCGAAAGGCACATCATTACTATAATTCTCCTGTACAAACACCCTGTTTCCCCAGCGATTAAATATTTGAAGTTTATTAGAAGCGTAATTCTCTAAGCCGTTAATTTTGAAGGTATCATTAATACCGTCTCCATTCGGAGAGAATCCATTGAAAATAATGATCTCATCACATAGTACATCAATCGTAACACTAGCTGTAGCATTTCCTCCCAAGGTCATAAGGAAGTAAGTAAAACTATCTGTACGGCCGCAAAAATCATCATCTGGAATATAAGTGATTGTGAAATCCGGATTCAATACCAGCATTCCATGCTCCGGACTACTGACAAAATTGACTTCCACCAACATGCTATTATTGAGGATATCATTTTCAACAACAGGAATCGTCACCGGTAGATTAGTAAAGGTCTTCGCAGAATCTGCTACCGCAATCGGAGGATCAAGTGTTGGATCATTTACTACATTTGTTACAATAATCGTCGTATCACAAAAACCAAACTCGTTACAGATTTCAATACAAGCCGTATCTACCCCATCTGGCAGCAATCCTTGTGCACTAACACAAAAACCATCTTCAATATCAAAATCTACAAATAAACCAGATGCACCAATACAGTAATTATCGATACTAATTATATCTCCGAACAACTCTGTTGTATCTATGCATATTGTATCTATTCGCTCTTCTAATACCTCTAAAAATATAGTATCCCTGGTCTGGGGGCCAATACCTACGAATACTGTCGTCGTATTACAAAATCCAAGGTCATCGCAAATCTGAATATTAAGGGTATCCACCCCAAGATCCATCCCCATAAATTCGACACAATAGTTTTCTTCATCAAGATTAACATCCAAATTTGGAGTAAAACCAAATGTATTAAACTGACTTATAGTCCCTGCAAATATGGTAGTATCAAGGCAAACCGTATCGATAAAGCTCAACTGAAGGGAGGAGAATAAGGTATCGGGTTCTGCTTCCACACCAATCACTAAGGTTGTAGTATCACAAAAACCAATATTTGCATCACATATTTGCAAGCAAAAAGTATCTAAACCTAATAATTGTCCTGTGTAAGAAACACAGGGCTCTGTCCCAGGGATAATAGTCAGCCCTACATCACCATTCGATTGTTCCGGACAAATATTGATCACACTTGTCACCGTACCTAAGCCACTTACATCAAAGCAGAAAATATCTGTTTCTCCATGCATTACCATTAAGGTTGAATCAAAAGTCGTCCCTGTGAATGGAATACAATCAATAAACACTTCTATTGTTTCAGTACATCCATTCGAAGTGTTGAAGACAACTATTTCGTGATATCCTGTATCTACCAAAACACTTGTTGCAGAAGCTTCCAGTAGGGAGCTGGGTGTACTTGATGCTATTACTACCCCATTTTGAGAAACAATGATATCACCATAATCCGCCCCGAAATTACTTCCGAAAATCGCTTCTCCATCCCATTGCCAGTTGGCTAAAAAATCCCAAACACGCATAGAATCAACTAATTGCTCAACACTAGTAAATGAAGAGATACTATAAACTTGCCCATTAAAAGTCCAGCTTTCAAGTGCATATTCCCCTACTTCTTCAAACCCCGCAGTAGGATAAGATACGGTTTCATCAAACCGACAGACATCCAAAGGTCCTAAATAGGGGTCGCCATTATCACTAATAGTGTAATTCGAAAGCTCTAATGAGGGAATATTTAAACATACGGCAGTTAAACTATCACAATCCACTGCATCTAATGTATCAGGGCCTGCATAAATCTGCGGACATTCAACCACCGTGCAGTTGACCTGAAGTAGAATAGTATCTCTACAACCAGTAAAAAACTGGTTAATGATGATTTCATGAAAACCTGTATCTACTGCAATTTGACTACCATTTGGTATATCGACAGAACTTAGGTTAATGGTAAAATTATTAAAGGGAAAAACTAGTTGAACAAACTCCAAAGGTCCATAAACATCTAAGCTTGTGCCCCCCGTAATTTTTCCTTCATTTGTCAACACCCAGGTGCCTGCTGGATCCCAGATATTCATTTGATCTACCAGTTCTTGCAATGTAGTAAATGATTCCAAGGTGTGGGTTTCACCGTTCTCGGTCCAGTTTAATAATTCATAAGGCCCTCCGTTGCCCTGAAGAAATATCACATCCGTTGGGTAAATCAAGGCATTGCTAATATCGCAGGGGACAAAGCCCTGAAAATACGGATTACCGTTATCGGAGATCAGGTAGGCAGATAATTCATTGGGGGCAAGAGGCAAGCAATAGCTTCCCAACTCAAAACAATCCTCTACTTCTATAAGTATCGGGCCAGAATTATCAATAAAACTTGCACAATCGTTTGGTTCGACAGAGGCAATGATCAAAGTACTATCACAAATTCCCAGGTCATCACAAACAATCAGCCCCATAGTATCTATTAGGTTTCCTGTTTCTCCCAAATTTGGCGTAAAGGTATAGCAAGGGGTGCTAGCATCGACACTGAGCGTACCAGTAGCGTTGATTGGTTGAAACCATACTTGTGTTGCGACGAAGTTACCTTCCAATTCTTCCAGGTTTAGACAGTCAGAATACGGTGTATTCTCTGTTGTAACAATATTTATTGTATCTAAAATGGGATTGAAAAATAGTGTGGCGGAAACAAATCCACATAGAAGTACCCCTCCTATTATTAATATGGACAGTTTACGAAAGAAATCGCGATTTGCAGCAGAAAGTACAAATGCTTTCATAGTAAGTTTATTGGTTAATATTGTAAGTAACAAAACACAAATAACCTAGTCACAAAACGGGGAGTTTTGACTGGATTAATTGTATCAAAATGGAGGGTAACTGTGTGTAGCTTAAATACTGCAAAAACCACACCATAGGAGCCATTTAAACCCCTATTCAACACATATATTTTTACTGAATAAATAAAATCGATCAAATAAAAATATTTATAATTTTTATCTATTTATATATCAGCATTTTATAAAAAATAATGTGTTTCTGATCACAAAACACGAATTAAAGCTTAGTATTTCAACCCTGTGCTCAAAAACATTTATTTATCAGAATAAGCTGGAATTATCCGTTATTCATCAAAACAGGATTATGTCACAATATCTAATAAGCTTCCAGTAAAAGGCTAGCAAGCTATCTTTTAAAAAACCGAGGGATTTGTTTGTTTACCTAAAATATGGGTGGAGAATCAACTTGAAAATCAAGTATAATATACATCAAAAATATTAATTTTTCGTATAAAAATAAAGTCACTATATGTAATAGAGCCATTTTTTTATTTTCTCAGGATTCTTAAGTAATATTTTTCTTTTACTTTCCCTGGACAATACTCCATTCTTTTCACACTACAATTATCTTGTTACAGATGTAATTCAATCCAAACAAATCCACAAAACATCATTGCTGTTTTTTTGTAAAAAATAAGGTGCTAAATGATTTTCTACCTGCCGGATGACAGGCATTTGCTCATCAAGATGAAGAAAGTTTTATAAGTCGTCATATGACTTTAGAGTCGTATGATGAATAAGCCTGTAAAAAAGATAATCAAGTCAATTCACTTTGAACCAAAAATAAAGTTTGACGAACAAAAAACTTTATTTCACCTACCTATCTCGCCTTGAAAATCAATTTGACAGCTGTTTTACATATTGTGTACTACAGCTTTACACCCCACCTCCAAATTAAATTTGGCAAAACCACTCTTTTTCTTAGTTAGATTTCTTCAAATACTTGATAAAAAAACGAAACAACCCTAAATACAAACAACAAATCCAAAACAACACAACTCACTCACTTTCAATTACTTAAATTTTTATTATATAAATACAGTACTCACAAATTTTAAATCCTGTCCTTTTATTCATGAGATAATTTGCAGAATTTTACATTGTAAACAAGAGATAGAGCAGTTATATTAACTTTAAATCTACTACTTATGGACCATGCCTCTAAAGTAACATTCCTTCGACAGTTCCCTCTTTTTTCAGTTTTGAACCTAGAAGAGGTAGAAAAATTAGCCAATCTTGTAGAAATCAAACGCAAGCCTAAATACAGCTACGTATATCTACCAGATGAACCATCCAACCACGTTTACTTCTTAGTAAAGGGTACGCTTAAGATTGGCACACATTCCAGCGATGGACGTGAAGTCATAAAAGCAATCCTACATCCAACTGCTATGTTTGGCGAGTTAGGATTAGTTGGTGAAGAAAAAAGACAAGATTTTGCGAAAGCAATGAATGAAGAGGTAAAAATGGCTGTTCTTAAAGTCTCAGATTTTCAAAATCTAATGCAAAGTAATCATAAGCTTTGCCTTAATGTCATCAAATTAATTGGAGATCGATTACGCAGAGCAGAAACTCGTCTTGAATCATTAATATTTAAAGATGCACGAACTCGTATTATTGACTTCCTAAAAGATAGTGCATCAAAACGTGGGCGCAGAATTGGATATGAGATGTTATTAAAGCACAGTTTGACTCAGCAAGATATTGCTAATCTAACTGGTACTTCTCGACAAACTGTTACTTCTGTATTAAATGAATTAAGAAAATCTGATTTGATCTACTTCAACCGAAGAAGCATTTTAATAAGGGATATGGCAAAACTTGCCTAGCATGTACTTTTAAAGCTATGCAAAACTAGCCAATCTTTTCATTTTATAGTTTGGTTAAAAAATGGAAATTGAAGACCTGTAATATAATTGCAGGTCTTTTTGTTTTAGCTAAGGCAGGCATCAGCGTAAATGAAGTATCCGCAAATGATAATTTGCGGATATTGAAGTTCATCAGCGAATTATAAAAAATCCCCAAGACAGGTTGAGAAAATAAAAAATCCCGAATGACCAATATAGCCATTCGGGATTTTTTGTATTAAATACATTTGATTTCTATTCGTCAGAATCCGCATTTAATTCACGTTCGATCTCTTCCATCAAAACATAATCGATAGATTCCTGAACCGTAGGAATAATCGTCAACACAGAATCCAATCGCGATATCGTAATCAATTTCTTCACATTTTCGTGATCAATCCCTGTCAGAATGAAAGATCCTTCGTCCATCCACAATCTATTAGCTGTCAATATGGCACTCAAGCCTGAAGAGTCAACGAAGCTGGTATTTGACAGATCTAAGATCAAATTACGCACCCCTTCATTTCGAAGAATAACAAACTCTGATTTCAAACTTGGCGCAAGCAAAGTATTCAAAGTTTCTTCCTCTAGACTCAATACGGTATATTTTTCCTGTTTATTTACACTAAACTTCATAGTACTTAATAATTTCAATAGGTATCAAACAAAAATCAGAAGCAAAAACTTCTGATCGATTCGCAAGATAACTAAAATAATCTTTCGAAAAAGAATACCTTCTATTTTATCCAATGTCCATGAATTAAACCTGCCAAAATGGACGTTATTATTGCATGGCATAATTTTTAAGGTAATACAGCAAATAAGACTCTTAAACTGGTCTAATTTTTTACAGCCTAAGATACAACCGAAAGTCATTTTTTCCGTACAAGCCAATGAGGTGATCAAAATGAACAAAATCGCCTGAAAAGCAGTTTTTATACAAAGCTATAACCTTCTGTTAACTATCACCCTTAATTATATCTTTTCAGTTTATCTTTTGTTGTAATCTTAAATAATTAACCTTATTATTGTTACAGTTTCATTTTACCATTTTTCTCGCCAATAATAAGGTCTAAAAGTATATCATGAATAGAAAGTTTTCACCGAAAGTAAAGCAAATCATTTCGCGTAGTCGTGAAGAAGCAGTTCGTTTAGGGCAGGATTTTATCGGCACCGAACATTTGCTCCTAGGTATTATGCAAGTTGAAGACAGTCTCGCAGTACGCGTTTTGGATTCACTAGATGTTGATACTTTCGAATTAAAGCAAACCATTGAAGAATCGGTACAAAGAATGCCGATCAACAAAGCATCCTTGAATGTAGGAAATCTCCCTTTAAATAAGCACGCCGAAAAGGTGCTTAAGGTAACCTTCCTGGAAGCTAAAATGCAACGCAATGACGAGATTTGTCCGGAGCATTTAATGCTTTCCATCCTTAAACACGAGGATAATCTCGCTTCCCGAATCCTGAATCAGTTTGATGTAGACTACGACATCTACAAATCTGAATTAGAGTTTGTTAAGCAAGAACAAGATATGACCCGACCTGATTTATTCGCATCAGGACCATCTGACCCAGATGAGCCATTCGAAGAAGAAGGGGAAGGTCAACGCTATCAAAAACGAGGGGCTTCAAAATCTCGTACTCCTGTATTAGACAACTTTGGTCGAGACGTTACGAAGTTAGCCGAAGAAGGCAAACTAGACCCGATCATCGGTCGAGAAAATGAAATCGAGCGTGTATCGCAAATTCTTAGTCGACGTAAAAAGAACAACCCAATCCTGATTGGAGAGCCTGGTGTAGGTAAAACGGCTATAGTTGAAGGACTTGCGCTTCGAATCATTCAGCGAAAAGTATCACGTACTCTATTTAATAAGCGTATCGTAATGCTTGATCTTGCTGCCCTGGTAGCCGGTACAAAGTACAGAGGTCAATTTGAAGAAAGAATGAAAGCTATCATGAATGAGCTTGAGAAATCACGAGACGTGATTTTGTTCATTGATGAAATCCATACTATCGTTGGTGCAGGTGGAGCAACTGGTTCGCTTGATGCTTCTAATATCTTTAAGCCAGCACTTGCCAGAGGTGAGTTGCAATGTATTGGTGCTTCTACACTTGATGAATATCGCCAACACATTGAAAAAGATGGTGCACTTGACCGTCGTTTCCAGAAAGTACTTGTGGATCCACCTTCTGCTGAGGAAGCAATCCATATTCTACAAAATATTCGTCCTAAGTACGAAGAGTTTCATAATGTCAACTACTCTGACGAAGCCATTGCAGCTTGTGTGAAGTTGAGTGATCGCTATATCAGTGATCGATTCTTACCAGACAAAGCGATTGATGTATTGGATGAAGTTGGTGCTCGTGTACATTTGAAAAATATCCACGTACCTAAGCATATCGAGGATCTTGAAAAACAGATCGAAGAACTGAAGGATCGTAAAAATCAAGCCGTTAAAAATCAGCAATACGAAAAAGCTGCTGATTTACGGGATGATGAGTCCAAATTAGTTCGTCAACTGGAGTTCGCTAAAGTTGAATGGGAAGAAGAATCAAAAACGAAGCGATATCCTGTAAATGAAGAAGATATTGCCGAAGTTGTTTCTATGATGACGGGGATTCCGGTAATACGAGTAGCACAAAGCGAAAGTAATAAGCTGGTTGGAATGGCAAATGACCTTCAAGGGGTTGTCATCGGTCAGGATGAAGCGATTGTCAAAATCACCAAAGCTATACAGCGTAACCGCGTTGGTCTGAAAGATCCTACAAAACCTATTGGTTCGTTTATCTTCCTTGGACCTACTGGAGTTGGTAAAACTGAGCTTGCAAAAGCGCTTGCTAAATATATCTTTGATTCGGAAGATTCGCTTATTCGAATTGACATGAGTGAATACATGGAAAAATTTGCGATTAGCCGTTTAATTGGCGCGCCTCCCGGCTATGTCGGATACGAAGAAGGTGGTCAGTTGACTGAGAAGGTTAGACGTAAGCCATATTCTGTGATCTTACTGGATGAAATTGAAAAAGCACACCCGGATGTCTTTAATATCTTATTACAAGTATTAGATGATGGACAGTTGACAGATGGCTTAGGCCGTAAAGTAGACTTCAAAAATACGATGATCATCATGACATCGAATATTGGAGTGCGTCAATTGAAAGATTTTGGGCAAGGTGTTGGTTTTGCGACACAGGCTCGGCAGGAAGCTGCGGAAGACAATAGCAAAACAGTTATCCAAAATGCATTGAAGCGTACCTTCAGTCCTGAGTTTTTGAATCGTATTGATGATGTAGTGATCTTCAACAGCCTTGATCAAGACGATATCTTCAAAATTATCGACATCACACTCAAAGATCTTTACAAGCGACTGGATGGCATGGGATATACGCTCAAGCTTTCTGATGCAGCGAAAAAATTCGTAGCTGAGAAAGGTTTTGATCCACAGTTTGGTGCAAGACCATTACACAGAGCGATTCAAAAGTACCTGGAAGATCCTCTAGCGGAGTTTATTCTAAACAAAAACCCGGCAGAAGGAAGTGTCTTTAAAGCAATCATGGCTAAAGACAATAAATCAATCGAGATTACGCTTTCTAAGGAAGCTAAGAATACGGATATTAAAGAATAGTATCTGTCCAGACTAAAAAAAGTACATGCGCTGCACTAGTGCGTGTACTTTTTTTTATTTTTAAGCCCGAAATGAAGTATATAAGATTCATTCGGAACTTTTTAAGTGCATTTTGAGTTATAACATAGTGGAGATGAAAGACTTATAAACAACTCCACACTTTTTTATTTTTTAATTAATAATTTATCTATTGGCAAGAAGACATTCTAGAAATCAAAGAACTCGACGAAACGAACCAGAACACCGTATCAACGGTTTTATTCGAATCCCCGAAATCCGCCTAGTTGGTGATAATTTTGATGAAATTAGTGAAGTAGCTGGCCACAAAATTGAGCCGGGCATTGTGAACACAAGAGACGCAAACCGATGGGCACAAGCCCTTGAGTTGGATCTTGTTGAAATCTCTCCAAAAGCAGATCCTCCTGTTTGTAAAATCATCGACTACCGAAAGTTTCTCTACGTAAAAAAGAAGAAAGAAAAAGAAATCAAAGCGAAAACCTCTAAAACGGTTATCAAAGAGATTCGTTTTGGCCCTAATACTGATGATCATGATTTTGACTTTAAGCTAAAACATGCTCAAAAATTCCTGGAAGAAGGCGCAAAAGTTAAAGCTTATGTACACTTCCGTGGTCGTACAATTGTCTTTAAAGATCGTGGTGAATTACTATTATTGCGCTTTATCAAAGAATTAGACGAGTTGGGCTCTGCCGAAAACCTACCCAAAATGGAAGGTAGACGGATGACAGTGATGATTGCGCCTAGAAAACAAAAAAAGAAATAATCCTTAGATTATCCCACAATATAGAAACCCCGCTGAAATATTCTTTCCGCGGGGTTTCGTGTTTTATTCGCAGAACTTACGTCGCTGATGACTATCCCGTCCCCAAAAATCATACTTACTCCTTATAGTTCTGGGAAGCTCCTTTTTATTCTTACTCTCATTTTGATTTCGCCTAAAAATCCCTATCTTTGCAGTCCTTTTTAAACTAACACTTTTTATAATGCCGAAAATGAAGACGCATTCCAGTGCAAAGAAGAGATTCACCGTCACTGGCTCTGGTAAAATCAAACGTAGAAAGGCGTACAAATCGCACATCTTGACAAAAATGTCCAAGAAGCGTAAACTTCGCCTTCGCCATGCAGGCTTAGTCAGTAAAGCTGACGAAAAACGCATCAAAGCATTGCTCTGCATCTAATCAATTTTTTTAACGAGGATACAGGAAAAAGCGCTCAAGCAGCCTCTGTATCGTACTAAAAACAGGTAATATGCCACGTTCAGTAAACTCAGTAGCGTCCCGCAAAAGACGCCGCAAAATTTTAAAAGCAGCCAAAGGTTACTTTGGTGCTCGTAGCAACGTTTATACTGTTGCTAAAAACGCTGTAGAAAAAGCCTGGGGCTACGCCTACCGCGACCGTAGAAATAAGAAAAGAGCTTTCCGTCGTCTTTGGATCGCTCGTATCAACGCCGCTGCTCGTCAGAATGGAACAACCTATTCTCGATTAATGCATGGTTTATCAAAAAACAATGTTGACCTTAACCGTAAAGTTTTAGCGGATTTAGCAATGAATCACCCTGACTCTTTCAAGGCAATCGTTGAGCAAGCTGCGAAATAAGCTATAAAGAATGAATTTATATAAAGGGAGCCCATTCATGGAGCTCCCTTTTTTTATATCACACATCATGATCTGCACTTGAATTGGTAAAGTGCAGACATTAACGATTCATTTATTGACTTTCTCCCAACCAAACATTGATATTTGTGGTACTATTTTGGAGGCTTAGCCCTCTTTTAAATACGATGGATTTTTAAATTAAACCTTTGACCTATGCGAACAATTATACTTGCTTGCTTTTTCTTTTTAGCTTCTTTCTCTTTTGTATCTGCTCAGGATGTCCCTGAAGTACAAAAAACAATGATCACTAAGATCACTGCTACCTGGTGTCCAAACTGTGGATCATGGGGTTGGGATTTCTTTGAAGATATAATTAATGCAAGCACTCTTCAAAAAGCGATCTTCGTTGGAGCACATCATAGTGGTTCACTAGGCAGTGATGCTGGTGAAGCTTTTTCTATAAACTTTAATGCGCCATATCAGCCTTATTTTTATGCCGGTAATATGGATCTTGGTGTTAATAGTGGTAACGTTTCCGCAAAAGTTACGGAAACAGAGGAGCTGATTAACCAAAACGCAGAAAACACCCCAGTAGCCAATGTAGGATTTGCTGCAACTCTATCTGATAACACACTTATTGTAAATACAAACACTAAATTCTTTCAGGATGCCAGTGGTGATTATTATCTGGCGCTATATATCCTTGAACATAATGTAATCGCTTCTCAGTCCAACAATAGTTCTTCTGCTCAACATCCATATGTATTACGATCTTCTTTTACAACGGACAACTTTGGAGTATCTATTGTAAACGGTGATATTACAGCAGGTACAGAGTTTACTGATGCTTCTTATACAATAGAATTAAATTCTAATTGGGACTTGAACAAAGTATCAGTTATGGGTGTACTTTGGGAAAAAGTAGACGACACCTATGAATTCGTAAATGTAAATTCAACGAATGAGTTCTCAACAGTTGCAGTACAAACCATCAGCGAAGATGTTGCTAAAGTTAATTTAACTCCAACCGTTACCAATAGCCAAACTCAATTATCTGTACAGTTAGAAGAAGCTACATTAGATGCTGAAATTGCAGTATATAATCTTAATGGTCAGCAGCTACAAACTGTTTTTGAAGGAACATTAACACAAGGTCTTCAAAACTTCGATATCAATACTTCGGACTTAGCTGCCGGAAAATATTTTGTTACGCTCCGATCAAATGATGGCAGAGTAATAACAAAACCTTTTGTTGTAACGAAATAATACTTTTCGCTTTTACTGAAGCGGCTTATTGGTTATGTTAAGACCAATAAGCCGCTTCTTAATTTGCGTCAAGTCTATTACTTTTGCAGCAAAATCCCCTATGAAATACGCGATCATATTCATTGTTGTTTTTGCCCTTGGTTTTGGAGCCCTGCAGTGGTCCTCTAATACTGACGAAGAAAAAGTATCAGAGACCGTCTCCGCAAATGAATTAACTGCTGAGGAATCTCCTGCTGTCGAAGAAGTTAAGACGAATGACCAAGTTACGTTGGATACCTTATTTGCCAATATGCCCGACACCTTTACTTATAGCAAGGTTGATGGTTATTATGATATTCAATGGAAAGACTTGAGTCGCGTGAAGTTTCAGGAGCGAATGAACGAAGACCTTCAGGTCATGGTTCCCTACCCCATTTTTCATCCCTCTGTACAGAGGTTAGATGCTCAAAAAATTCAAATCAAAGGTTATGTCATTCCTTTTGAAGAAACCGGTGACGCTACTATAGTCATTCTTTCCGCCTTTCCTTTTAGCAATTGCTTCTTTTGCGGTGGCGCTGGTGCCGAAACCGTTATTGATGTTCAACTCAAAAATCAACGAAGCCGTTTCAAACAGGATGCAATGGTTACCTTTCGTGGAAAACTTCGGCTAAATGACTCCGACCTCGACTACCTCAACTATATTCTAGATGATGCAGAGATCGTGAAATAAGCAACCAAACTAAACATTCTCCCTGCATAAATCCTTTGCTACCTTTTACGTATTTTTGCGTCCATGAGAAATCAGGAGTTGTCAAGATTGTTTTATCTGGAAATTGATAAGTTAATCCAAGACGAAACAAGTGAAATGAAGTCTAAAGTCGAGCGACTTTATCACTTGCTCAATCTCTTATTTGTAGAAGCAACTCGTAAAGAGCAACTCCAGTTTACCACACTTTTCGCCAGAATCGCCTACGCTACTCAGAAGTTTGACATTGATAAACAGCTTCGCTTTTATATTCATTACTTCCGTAAACACGGGAGACAGGGGGATCCTGAGGAGATGTTTAACCTAGGGACGATGGTTCTTGCCCGTAGCATCAGCGAAATATTTAAAGTAGACATTGCCAAATCCATTAAGTACCTCATTCCCTCCGGAGGATTCGATCACCTTCGTCCAGCAGAAATCAAAGGCTTTAAATCCAAAATTCAGGTTCTGGTCATTGGAGATGACCCTGAAAGTAATCAGCTCATCGTTCATGATGAGTTTGACCCAACCAAAGCGCAAAGAGTGCAATACGCAATCCCTGATCGAAATGATAATTTCGACCCGACTATTCAGGCCTTGCGCGAAGATTTCACTTTCCCCGTAGTTGTTAACTTGATCGATGTAGAGATAGACCAGGAAGGTACCTACCGTCCGGCAGCTTTTGTCATCGAACCCAATTACCTCGTAGATGTCTCTGCTATCTCCGAATGTTTTAAAGACTACGGTGCCGAGCCGATGACTTTTCTGATCAAAAAATTTCTGCCCTTTACCTATAGTAAGCATTTGATGATTGGAAACATCGCTAACTTTTTCCTGGATGAGTTGATGTCCAATCCTGAAGTTAGCTTTAAAGAAATCTTCCCAAAAGTCTTTCGTTTAAATCCACTGGCTTTTGTACTCTTCGAGGATATGATTATCCGCGAGATTATGCAAACCTCACAAAAGCATTTTGTCAACCTTAAGCAAATGGTGGTTAAAGGCTTTGCAGAGAACGAGATTGATCCGCAAAAAACGCTCCTTGAACCCTCATTTTATTCAGAGCGCTATGGGATTCAGGGACGACTGGATGTTCTCTATAAAAACGAACATTCTGCGATTGTCGAATTAAAAAGCGGGAAACCCTTCAGGCCCAATATCTATGGCCTGAATAATAATCATTATACCCAGACGTTACTTTACGATTTATTGATCCGTTCTGTTTACGGCGAAGCCGTTGACCCTAAGAATTATATTTTGTACTCTGGGGTCGATGAGCGCCAATTGCGCTTCGCGCCACGCGTAAAGGCACAGCAGTACGAAGCCCTTCAGCTAAGGAATCAATTATTGCGATTCGAAGAGCAGCTCAAATCCCTGAAAAATCCGGATGCTCCCGTAATTTTCGAGCGAGTCCGAATGGCTAATTTCCCGCAGGCAAAAGGCTTCTCCGCAACAGATATTCAACTCTTTGAGAAAGTCTATCAAAACATGAATGCACTGGAGAAAAAATATTTCCATGAGTTTAGTGCATTTATTTCGAGAGAGCATCAATTGGCAAAAACAGGTATTCAGGGTTTAGACAATATTAATGGACAGGCAGCGCTTTGGCTGGATGAGTTCGGCCAAAAAGAAGCGGGCTTCAATATTATTAGTTGCCTACGGGTCCGTGAGAATCAAACCATGGAGGAAGATCCGATATTGGTTTTTGATAAAACGGAACAAACCAACCCACTTGCCAATTTCAGAAAAGGTGATATCTCCGTTTTATATGCTTTTGCAGATGATCAACAAACCGTCCTGACGAATCAAATCTTTAAAGGAACCATTGTAGAGATCGATGAATCCATTGTCAAGATAAGGCTGACCTCCAAGCAATTTAATGCCGAAATTTTTGAACAGGATATCTTTTGGAATCTTGAGCATGATCTGATGGATCATAGCTTTAATGCGATGTATCGGTCCTTGTTTCAGTTTATGCAATTTGGAAGAGACAAAAAGGATTTATTATTTACACTAAAAGCACCGCAAGCCTCAGAGGAAAATGAAATCCTTCCGATTAAAGAATTAACAACTGAACAACAAGGCATCTTTCAAAAGATGGTCAATGCAAAAGAATACTTTTTGCTCTGGGGCCCTCCGGGCACCGGAAAGACCAGTATCATGCTAAAGCATTTTGTGGCGCATATTATTAATGAGACAGATGAAAATATTTTGCTACTCGCTTATACCAATCGTGCCGTAGATGAAATTTGTGAAGCGATAGAAAGCATTGATACCTTTATCAAAAACGATTATTTCCGAATCGGCTCGAAGTACTCTACAGATGCACGATTTAGTAATCAACTTCTAAATGAAAAAATAAAAAAACTAAATACCCGTAAAGCACTACGCGATGTAATCGATAATCATCGAATTGTAGTCTCTACGGTAGCATCCTTCAATAGTAAGATGGACCTCTTGCGCTTAAAGCAATTTGACCGGGTAGTCATTGACGAGGCCTCTCAGATACTTGAACCTCTTTTGATCGGGATGTTGCCTTTGTTCCGGCGATTTATCCTAATTGGTGATCACAACCAATTGCCGGCGGTTGTAGTACAGGGTATTGATGAATCGAAGGTAAGTTATCCGGAGTTACATCAGATTGGTTTAAGTAATCTCCGAAATTCTTTGTTCGAACGATTATACAATCAATGTCGTAAAAACAATTGGACCTGGGCCTACGACCAACTGAGCCATCAGGGCCGGATGCATGAAGACATTATGGCTTTCCCTAATGTTCATTTTTACCAAGGTAAGCTAAAAACACTCCCGGCGCCTTTATCTGCCAAGCAGGTACAGCAGTTGGCTTATCCTCCTCTTGAACAAACCACGGAGCTTCACCAGGCACTCAGTTCGCGGAGGATGATTTTCATCCCGACACCCAATGAGGACATCCTCAATAATGCGAAGACTAATCTGCAGGAAGCAGAGTTGGTGACTCAATTAGTGCAGGCTTACCAGCGTCTTTACCAAAGCATTGATCGCCCATTTACAGAAAAATCTATCGGAATTATCACGCCCTACCGGGCTCAGATCGCGATGATTAAACAACGCATAAGCGAAGCGGGTATTGATCCGACCCCTCTGACCATCGACACCGTCGAAAGGTATCAGGGCGGTGCCCGGGAAATTATTCTTATCTCCTTATGTCTTAACAGCCCAACTCAATTAGCCTCACTAGTTTCTTTATCTTCTGACGGCGTAGATAGAAAACTTAACGTTGCCCTTACCAGAGCTCGAGAACACATAGTGGTACTGGGCAATCCAACTATTATGCGAATGAATGGTGTTTATAGTGATTTGATGGATTATTGTACGGGG
>JAHDHW010000051.1:0-20439 GCA_020631105.1 Saprospiraceae bacterium
TTTTTTAATTATTTTCTATTGGTGTAGGCGGTGCCGGAGGCGGAGGCGGGGCAATAGGCGCCGCAGGAGCTACCATCTTGTCATCCCCTTGAATCCAAATTCTATTCTTGGCGAAATCCACTTCTACGATAGTTCCTTCTTTTAAAGGTTGGAGTGTCATCGGTGCTGCTGGAGCACTAGCAGTTGCTACAGATTCAGATTTTGGCGCCGATGGTGGAGCTGGTACCGGTGGCGGAGGTGGAGGCATTGGAATGGCCTCTTTTTCCGCTGCGCTTAGATCCTTATATTTTTTCTTGATTTTCTTTCCGTTTTCGATAATAACGAATGTTGCGTTTTGGAAATACGCATCTTTGATATCCTTTAATTCACTAGGTAATTCCGCACTTTCCGCGATCGGTTTAGTCTGGGCTGCTGCCGGCTGACTAAAAGCCAGTAATAAGATTGCGAATAGTGGAATGGTCAGGCTGCTTAATACCAGCGCCTTGCTTCGGGAAGTGTTTTTTGTCATCATGCTTAGACGTTTTTTAGTTAATGAAAAATTTAAATTACTGGCCAGATTTATTTTGCTGCTCACTGCGACTTTGTCGAGGAGTAGATATTGATATTCTGTTACATTGTTTTGTTTTCTTAGAACAGCTGCGTCCGCTAAGAATTCATGATTGAGCCGGATAGACTTTTGATAGATGTAAATCAATGGTTGAAACCAGAAGGCGATTTTTAATAATTCGATGATCATTACATCCGCTGAATGCCGCTCCCTGACGTGCGCTAATTCATGGGCCATTAGCTCTGGCTCGATCATCCCTTTAGCGTAATCGCTTGCGGGCAAAAAGATATACTTCCAAAAGGTATGAGGCAATGTTTCATTGGGCGTTAGGATCAGCGAATAACCATTAAAATCAACTTTTGAATAGCGCTTAACCTTACGGAGTATTATCGTTAATTGACCTAAGAATCGAATGCTCATCACCGCTGCTCCTAATAAATAAATCGCCCATAGAATATTTTTGACTGAAAGACTATCCTTGATAATGACTTCTGTCGAGGGGCCTGAGTTCGCCCAGTTTAGTATAGGGATAGACTCTAAATTTTGCCACCAGACAAAAGTGATTGGTGTTTCCAGAATCGGAACGACAAGAGAAAAGAGCAATGCAATTAATAAGTAAAAGCGATTGAATTGATGCATGCGCTCTACCTCAAGGAATACCTTAAATACAATTAAAAGGATTAGTAGGCATGCAGTTGATTGTAAAAGGTAAAGCATCATGATTTACGTTTTTTCTTTTTAATTTCTTTATCAATCTCTTTGCGAAGTGCTTCTAATTCGTCTGTACTCAGGTCCGTCGCCTGTGTAAAGAAAGAGGCAAAAGTTGCTGCTGAACTACCAAAGAAATTATTGATCAAGCCTCTGAAATGAGATCCGAAATAACTCTTCTTGTCGACTAAGGGAAAGTAGTAACGAGCCTTACCTTCTGTGGTGTAATCTACAAAACCCTTGTCCTTCATTCGCTTTAAGAGTGTAGCGATGGTTGTAGTGGCAGGCTTAGGATCATCGTATTGCTCGATGAGGTCTTTCATATAAGCGCGGCCCAATTTCCAAAGGTGACGCATTAACTGCTCTTCTGTTTTAGATAATTTCATATAACAAGTGAGAGATAAATACTTGGTAAAAAATAAAATGCTCTACAAATGTAGAATAAAAAAATGAATTCTACAAGTGTAGAGCAAAAAATAGCCAATAATTACTCTCAGCTTCTTAAATGATTGTATGAGCTTATTCGAGTATCATGATTTTTTCTTCTTGTGAATATACCTCATCGAAAAACCGGATAGTATACATCCCTTTGCTAAGACCGCTAAGGTCAATCATAGTTGCTCCTGGCGTGATGTTATGTTGTTGGTAAACTACCTTTCCGCTCAGGTGGATGATTTGTAAAGAGAAGTCTTTTTCGCCCTGGTTTTTGATGATGACCGCCCCTTGGGTTGGGTTCGGAAATACAGAAACTTCTTTTTTGAAATTATAGAAAGAGGCTACTCTGATGTCTGAGTATTCGAAAGTTCCATCCAGATCAACTTGTTTTAGTCGATAATAGTTTTCGCCATTGGTTGGTTGGTTATGACTGAAGATATAATTGATTGGACGATTGCTAAAACCTGCTGCTGCTTCGTAACCTATTTCTGTATAATTACGACCATCATTACTGTGTTCAATGATAAATCGATCACTGTTTAATTCACTTACGGTTTGCCAATGGAGTAAGATATCTTTTGCTTGTACGTTTAATCTGAAAGAACTTAATTCTACAGGAAGTGCTGCAGTTACTAGTTCGACGCTATTGCTACTGTAAGACACGGAAAGATTTGCTGGCACATTTTCAGTGTCAAATTTTCCATTGACCGTACCACTGCTGGTACTTAGTATAGTATAGGTTCCGTCAGCAACAGAGCCAGAGTAATCAATATTTAATGCACCACTTAGATTGATATCACCGCTGGCTTGTAAATCTCCATGTTTGCTACCGTCAAACTCAATAGTTAGATCCTTTCCATTATTATAGTCTCCGGTAATATTAAGTGTACCATAATCTGCATCAGCGAAGAAGGAACCATTATTAGTCAAGGAAGAAAAATTAAATGTAGCTTTCCCCTTAATTGTTCCGCTAGAGGTATTATTGAAAGGAGCATAAAAGTTGAGCACAGCAGTTTTTTGATAATCAAAAAGACCCTGGTTGATCATTCCTTCACCACCATTATCATATACTGATGTGGGCCCGTTCATAGTGAACGTACCATTGTTTGTAATACTACCTCCGGTGTAATATCTGAGGTTACCTCCTGTATGGCTGATTAAGCCTTCGTTAATGATAGGTGTATGCAATTGCTTTGTACCACCACTATATATTAAGCCTGTAGCGCTTGCTGCGATACTTAAGGTATCTGTGCTTTTCAAAATTGCCGAACTTGTCCAATTGAATTTAGTATTGATATCTAATGGAGCACTTCCTTGGATCGTTCCGCCGCTTAGGGTCAGCGTCTCGAAATTATATGGTGAGGTACCATTAAACTCAGTAGTCCCTCCGGACACCACTGTGGTTCCACTAAAAGCGAAAGTGCTTTCGATGTTCGATGTGCCTCCTGACGTTTCTAAGGTTCCAGTACCTTCAATACTAGTACCTGAGTTTAAATTGAAAGTTCCAGAACTCAAATTCAGGCTAGCACCGCTTGAGATAGAAACTTTAGCGCCACTAGTGTAATCGCCTCCGTATAAAAGAGAGAGCGTTCCACCTGTAATATTTAAAATACCTGTCGCTGTTTGATCGAGGATGGCAAAAAAGCCAAGAGAAGCGGAACCGGTTTTGTTAAATGTTCCAGCATTTGTGAATTTATCTCCTCCGGTGTTTATGATCATCGCAGAGCCATCGGTACTAAATGTACCTTCGTTTAAGATGCTTCCGCCTGTTTGGAATCGAATGCTTCCACCGCTATGACTTAGTGTGCCTTCGTTGACAAGTGCAGCATATAGGTTTCTGTTACTGCTTCCTGAAATAGTGTTAATGGAGCCAGTTTTTAAAGTGACGGTAGCGGAGTTGGTCAACTTGGAGTTTCCATCCCAATGAAATCCGGTGGTGATTTCAATTTCATTTGTACTGATTAGTTCCCCTCCACTCAAGGTTAAAGTACCAATGCTCGCCAGATTAGAATGCGTAAAGGTCGCTACTGCGTTGCCATTAATGCTAATGCTATTAACGGTGATGTCGAGGTCAATGGTAATGTCTTTATTGCTAATGCTTACGTCATCTCCTGCTCCTGGAATGCCTGATGGACTCCAGTTAGAAGCGTTACTCCATAGGTTGTTACCGCCCCCGTTAGTAAAGGTATAGGTGGTGGCTGATAAGTTAGTTGTGAGTAATGTAAAGAAAGCGAAGAGGAAAGCCAATGCTGGTGTAAACTGGTTTTTCATGGCAATAGTTTTGGTAATGCAATAATATTCAGAAGGGGGAGTAGTAAGATTAATCTGTTTGTGTTTAGTAAGAATGTAAAGCCTTATTGAATAGCGTATTTACCTTTCCATTATCACTAACTACGGATCAGGTAAATGCTATGTAATGTCATACCATTTTATGATTAATCAGGAGGGGTGTCTTTGGGAGGGATTAAGAGCGAAGGTTACTTTAAATGCAGCAATTTTCAAGCCATGGAAGGTTAATTAGCCTACCTAAAAAGCGGTAATTTTCATAGTTGATATATATCATATATATGAGGAATTTAGTGGAATAAAGCGCATATCAAACAAGTTAGAATCGCAATAATTTATATTTAAAAAATAATATTCTGTTTTATTTTAAAATGGCGATCATATTTTTGGTTTATTGAAATAAAGCATTAATTTAGTTTGTATAACTATAAACTTTCAAAGAATAAAATTTTGAAACCAACAGACATACGAGACCCCGAGTATTTTCACAAGGTGGTAGATTGCCAATACGCATGTCCTGCGCATACCCCTGTTCCGGAATACATTCGATTAATTGCAGCCGAGCGCTATACAGAAGCTTATATGATAAACTGGGAATCCAATGTATTTCCCGGAGTATTAGGGCGGACTTGTGACCGTCCCTGTGAGCCTGCCTGCCGTCGCGGAAGAATTTCTGATGAGGAAGAACCAGTCGCAATTTGCCGTTTGAAAAGAGTTGCTGCAGATAATAAATCAGAGGTAAAACATCTTATGCCTCAAATCCCTGAGCAAAAGAATGGTAAAAAGATAGCCTTAATCGGTGGTGGCCCTGCTTCTCTAACAGTTGCTCGTGACCTCGCACCACTTGGCTATGAAATACATCTGTACGATGAATGGCCCGCTGGTGGAGGAATGATGCGTACTCAAATCCCTGCATTTCGACTTCCGATAGAAGTGCTTGACGAAGAAGTGAATTATATTTTGAATATGGGAGTACATACTCATTTTAATCACTACGTGTCAAGTATGAGAGAAATTCTGGAGAAGGATTATGATGCAGTATTTGTTGGGACTGGCGCACCCAGAGGGAGAGACCTGAAGTTGCCGGGGAGAGAAGAAGCGGATGCGAATGTACATATTGGGATTGAATTTCTGGCAAGTGTTGCTTTTGAGCATTTAGAAAAAGTAGGCAAAAAAGTGATTGTCCTTGGTGGCGGAAATACAGCGATGGACTGTTGTCGTACTTCTCGTCGTCTGGGAGGAGAGGATGTCAAAGTTGTCGTCCGAAGTCCCTTTAAAGATATGAAGGCCTCGCCCTGGGAAATTGAAGATGCGCAGCGAGAAGATATTCCAATTCTTAATAATATGCCACCGAAGGAGTTTGTAATAGAGGATGGCAAACTTAAAGGAGTGCTTTTTGGAAAGGTACGAGCAGAGTATGATGAAAATGGTCGACGTAAGCTTATTCCAACCGGAGAACCAGATGAATTTATTGCTTGCGATGATGTGATGATTGCAATCGGCCAGGATAATGCTTTTCCGTGGATTGAACGAGACTTAGGTATTGAATTCGGTAAATGGGATCTGCCAGTACTGGATAAAGTAAGTTTTCAATCAACCTTACCAAAAGTATTCTTTGGTGGAGATGCAGCATTCGGACCGGAGAATGTTATTACGGCTGTTGCACATGGACACCAGGCTGCTATTTCTATTCACTTGTTTTGTCAGGGGGATGATGTGATGAACCGCCCGGCTCCGATGACTAATCTAGTAAGTCAGAAAATGGGAATCCATGAATGGATTTATGATAGCCCGGTAGTCGATGATACAAGATTCCAGGTGCCGCATGAGGATAAAGTGATTTCTCTAAAAGATCGGAAGATTGAAGTCGAATTAGGATTCGATGAAGCATTAGGTTTTAAGGAAGCGCAGCGTTGTCTTAATTGTGATGTGCAGACTGTTTTTACGACAAGTAGCTGTATTGAATGTGATGCCTGTATGGATGTATGCCCGACCAGTTGTATCACTTTTACCACTAATGGTGAGGAAGAAGATTTGCGTGCACGACTAAGTGCCCCGGCGGAAAATTTAAGCCAGTCGCTCTATGTCTCAGAGGCTTTGCCAACTACAAGAGTAATGATTAAAGATGAAGATGTTTGTCTTCATTGCGGTTTATGTGCAGAGCGTTGTCCTACCTCTGCCTGGGATATGCAGAAATATTTATACAACGTAACTAAAGCGGAAAAATGTTATCAATAAATGCGGTAAACGACTTCGTCGTAAGATTTGCGAACGTTAATGGTTCGGGATCGGCGAGTGCTAATAATATGTTCGCCAAAGCCATCTTTCGGATGGGGATTCCGGTCTCTCCAAAAAATATATTTCCATCAAATATTCAAGGTTTACCTACCTGGTACGAGGTAAGGATCAATGAAAAAGGCTACCTCGGACGAAGAGATGGCGTTGATATGATGATCAGCGTTAATCCTCAGAGTATCGTAAAAGATATTGCTGCTGTAAAAACAGGTGGGTACTTTGTGTATGATAATACCAGAAAGCTGCATAATGAAATCATTCGGGACGACATCAATTTTATCGGTATCCCGATGATGCGGATGTGTATGGAACATTATAAAGACCCACGAAAACAGCAGTTGTTCAAAAATATGGTCTATGTCGGAGCGTTGACTGCTTTGATCGATATGGACGAAGCAGTGCTAAAGAATATCATCGCTGAGCAATTTGCGAAGAAACCTAAGTTGATTCCTCCTAATGAGCTGGCGATAAAACTAGGTGCAGATTACGCCCGAGCTAATTATGAATGCCCTACCGGACTGAAGCTTGAAACCCGTGATGCGGTTGGAGACCATATCATGATTGAGGGTAATGAAGCAACTGCACTAGGAGCCATTTATGCCGGGGCAACGGTAATGGCCTGGTATCCAATTACTCCTTCTACTTCTGTTGCAAAGGCTTTTGAGACGAACTGTAAAAAATTAAGGGTTGACCCTGAAACGGGAAAGAAAAAATATGCTTTTGTTCAGGCAGAAGATGAGTTGGCAGCGATAGGTATGGTGATTGGCGCAACCTGGAATGGAGCCCGTGCTTTTACCGCGACAAGTGGCCCGGGGATTTCGCTAATGAGTGAATTCATAGGCCTGGCTTATTTCGCAGAGATTCCGGCAGTGCTCATCAATGTACAACGTGGCGGCCCTTCTACTGGGATGCCGACCCGGACACAGCAACCAGATATCATTTCTACAGCTTACGCTTCACATGGCGATACTAAGCACGTCTTACTCTTTCCTAGTACCCCCGCCGAGTGCTTTGAAATGACGGCAACTGCTTTTGATTTAGCAGACCGATTACAAACCCCGGTTTTTGTTATGTCAGATCTTGACCTCGGAATGAATAACCATATGTCTCCGCCTTTAAAGTGGGATGATTCGCGAGTCTACGACCGCGGAAAAGTCCTGACGGCTGAAGACCTCGAAAACATGGAAGAATTTGGTCGTTATTTGGATGTAGACGATGATGGTGTTTGCTATCGTACGGTACCCGGTACACATCCTACTAAGGGCTCCTTTTTTACTCGGGGAACTTCACGGGATGAATACGCACGGTACACAGAAGATGGGCAGGTATATGTCCGGGTGGTAGATCGTATTCTTAAAAAATGGGAAACGGCAAAGAGCCTCGTTCCAAAGCCTCAAGTGCAGTGGAGTGAAAGTGAAACTAAGTTTGGTATTCTGTTTTTTGGAACTACAAATTACTCCGCATTAGAAGCGATGGAGCTTTTAGAAGAAGAAGGAATTCAGGTCAATGCCATGCGTGTTTTAGCTTTTCCTTTTACTACTGAGGTGGAAGACTTTATTGATAAACACGAATATGTTTTTGTAATCGAACAAAATCGAGACGCGCAATTTCGCTCTTTATTAATTAATGAACTGGATGCCCATCCTAAGAAATTAATCAGAGTACTTAATTATGATGGTATGCCCATCACTGCAGATAATATCAAAAATCAGATTGTTCAAAAGAACCCGCTGGCGCCGCAACTAGCATCTAAACCTACCGCATCATGAGTTATATTAAACCTACTTTTAGACACCCTACTTTGCCTAAGAATAAAATTGGTTTTGCGAAAGCTGATTACGAAGGTAAAATATCTACCCTTTGTGCGGGATGTGGGCATGACTCCATTAGTGCATCTATTGTACAAGCCTGCTATGAAATGGCCGTTGAACCACATAAGTTGGCAAAACTTTCTGGGATCGGATGTTCTTCAAAAACGCCAACCTATTTTCTGGATAATTCCCACGGGTTTAATTCTGTTCATGGTCGAATGCCTTCCGTTACTACCGGAGCTTATATGGCTAATCGTGATCTTATTTATCTGGGAGTTTCCGGTGATGGCGATACTGCATCAATCGGTATGGGGCAGTTTGTGCATGCGATCCGACGAAATTTGAATATGGTTTATATTGTCATGAATAATGGTTGTTACGGTTTGACCAAAGGACAGGATTCTGCGACAGCCGATTATGGTTCGATTAGTAAAGCGGGGAGTAAGAATATGTTTCAGGCGATTGATTTGGCAGGGATGGCACTAGAGCTGGGGGCTACTTTTGTAGGGCGTAGTTTCTCGGGAGATAAATCCCAGTTAGTGCCGATGATTAAAGCAGCTATTTCCCACCCGGGATTTGCTTTTTTGGATGTTATTTCTCCCTGTGTGACCTTCAATAATAATAATGGCTCAACTAAATCTTATGATTTTGTCAGAGAGCATATAGAAGCAACCGCTGCAATTGACTACGTGCCACCCAAAGCACAAATTTCAGTAGCTTATGCAGAAGGGCAGTCTGCTGAAGTGAAGCTGCATGATGGTTCTTCTATCCATCTAAGTAAGCTGGCGCCGCACTGGAATCCATCGGATCGAAATTCAGCAGTTAACCGCTTACAGGCAGCAAAGACTAAAGGAGAGGTATTGACTGGCTTATTGTATATCGATCCGGAAAGTCAGGATTTACATGAGTTGCAAAACACCGTAGGTACTCCGCTAAATCAAATGGGAGAATCTGAACTTTGCCCGGGTAATGAAGCTCTCGATAGTATAAACTCCTCATTTCGATAAATACTTTTTAAAGCTCTGGGATAAGCAAGATGATATATCTTGCAAATTTATTACGACAAAAGTCGTAATAAATTTGCAATTACGACAAGTGTCGTTTATATTTGTATCGTACAAAGAAAAAGTATCATGTCAAAGAAGACTATTTATAAACCGAGCGAAGCGGAATTGGAGATATTACAAATTCTCTGGGAGCATCAGCCGACTACGGTCAAAGTTATTCATGAGTTATTAAGTGAAAAGAAAGAGGTAGGGTATACAACCGTACTTAAGCAGATGCAACGTATGTATGAGGATAAAAAAATGCTAAGCCGGACTAAGGAAGGCAAGACGCATCTTTATGAAGCGATCCCTAAAGAAAATGAGATTAAGCAAGGGCTGTTTAGCAAGCTGGTTAATACCGCATTTAAAGGTTCATCCATGGATTTGGTGATGCATGCATTAGGGAAATCCAAGACCTCGCAAGAAGAGCTGGATGCCTTACAAGAATGGCTTGATCAGCAAAAAAAGAAATAAGCGTAAAAGAAGAATACTTTTCGGGGAACTCTTCCCCAGTCAAATATCTATAATTTAATTTATCATGGCACTCCTGCAAAACCTGTATGGAAACCCTATCGTGCACAGCATGGGGTGGACTCTTCTGCATGCCTGTTGGCAAATCATATTGGTAGTACTACTACTTCGGTTGGTATTGCCAAGGATAGAAAAGCGTTCAGCGAACTTAGCTTATTGGATTTCAATAGGTGGACTATTGGTTATTGCCTTATGGAGTGGCTATACTTTTTTTGAGCAGTATAATTATTTTGATGAGGCCATTAAAATAGCTCGATTGGAACCGCTTTATAACAATGATAATCCGGCAATTATTACTGATAACCTGGATCATGCCATTGCAGTAAACACAGAAAAAGTAGCGCAAGTAGAGCAGGCAGATAAGTGGATGGATCAAGTGTTATTTTACTTACCACCTGCTGTTGTGCTATGGGGGATAGGAGTCTTTTTGTTGCTGTTCCGACTAATCATGGGCTGGCTCCGTATTTATCATCTAAGAACGAAGAACCTGCGAGTAATAAATGAAAAATGGGTAGATCGTTTTGCGGAGCTAAAAAATAAACTGGGAATCCGAAAAGAGGTTAAGTTTTACTTTAGTGAACGAGTGCAGTCTCCCCTCACACTTGGATTTTTTAAACCAATGGTCTTAGTACCAATTGGACTATTTACGAACCTGAGCCCGGAAATGGTCGAAACGGTTTTACTCCATGAACTTGCACATATTAAGCGGGCAGATTATCTCGTCAATATTTTGCAATCGATAGTTGAAATGGCATTTTTCTTTCACCCTGGCATCTGGTGGATTTCAAAGACTATTCGTCAAACACGAGAACATGCTTGTGATGATATTGCTGTTCGGGCGTGCCAGGACCCTATGCTTTACGCAAGAACCCTGACAGAACTACAATCGACTTATTTATCAACAACAAATAATTTAGCTATGTCATTAACTGGAACAACCGGGAGTTTTACGACCCGGATCAAACGATTGTTCGGCTACGCCGAACCACAGCGAAGCAAACAGAAAACAGTACTTTTTGCATCGGTACTTTTTGCTTGCTTTTTATGCTTTGCTTTTACAAAACCGATAAACTCCAATTCCATTACAGAAGATTTGGTAAAAGGAGCTCAGGATGCAGAAGCAGTGATGTACCTCATTACTCCGACGACTACTGAAAAACAACTAGTACAAATTCAAAAGTCATTGGCCGAAAAAGAAGTGGCAATGCAGTGGAGTAAATTAGAATTTAGTGTATTTGGATTATTGGATAATATCCACTTAGATTTTGAAATGTCTGATGCAAGTACCTTTGAGATTGAGGTAGGTAAGTTAAAGTACATTAGTATTGCCCTGGATATGAGCAAAGATCATCCTTTGGATGTTCGTTTTCAGGGGCAGCGACTAACCTTAGATCCAAAGGCTGGCGAAGAGGACGAAGGGCTTGCAAGAATGGCTAAACCATTTACCAATACTTATGCGATCCCTTCCATGGTTGGAGATCTTGGTTTTGCGGAAGTTAGTGATAATAAAGATAAATTGGTTATCAATGCTGACGGAGACTCGCAACCGGTGATTGTGTTGAATGGGGCAGAGGTTAGTCAAGAGGAGTTGGATGCTAAGAAACTTACGCCTAATGATATTTTTTATATCCGAAAATTAAAACCAGGGCGTGCCCAACTTATACTAAAGCGCGCAGTAGGAGAGGAGGAAGAAGTTTATGAAGTGCACTCCAAAGTTAATCTAACAGGAAAGAAGAAATTTGGATTTTTGAGTGGTGAAAAGAATCCGGAAACACAGTTTGCTTTTAAGGTTTTACATAAAGCGGAATTGAGAGGCATTAATACTTCCTCTTCTATGGGAGCAAAAGGCTATGGCGATTTTTCTATCTCCGCCGATAATTGTAATGATAACAAAAAAGCACTTCATGTGCTAAATGACCAAATACTGGAAACACCTGAAGGTGCTTGTTATCCGGTAGCCTTAAAAGCTTTAAGTGAGGTCGATTCCTTTTTTATTTATAATGAAGATTTAGCGACCAAGCTTTTTGGAGCAGCGGGAGCCAGTGGAGCTTATGTGTTTTATTACAAGCACAAACCCCAAAAAGAGGAGACTGTGTTTTCATTTAAACCTAAAGCAAAACTGGACTTTGATCGAGTAGTCATGAATAAACCTAAGTGGGAAAATATTACCCGGACAAAAGAAGCACCTACTGCTTTTTTGAATGGGCAGTTGTTGAATAAAAACGAAGACGGAAGTTGGCCGGAGGAACTTGCTCAAGTGTCTGTTTTTGATTCGCTGGTCATCCTGACGTCTCCCGGATCCAAACAAGCCTACGGCTTTACCTCCGAGGAAGATGTCTGGTTGTTTTACAAAGCACCTCAGGTAAATGGCTATAGCTCAGAGAGTAATAAACTCACTACAACAACAGCACAACCTAATCTCCTATATGTACTGAATGATGAAATATTATTCACAGAGCCAGGCCGTAAAACGCCATCAATATTAGAGACTATTCCAACGGATGGCTACGAAAAGGCGTTCTATCTTTCCGGGACGAATGCAACGGATAAGTATGGCGAAGCGGGGAACAATGGCGTAATGGAGCTTTACACCAAAGCAGAAAACACGCCTTCGGATTTACGAGCGCGTATACAGGTGAGTCCCAATCCTTTTACGGAGCGATTGGCTATTGACCTCACACTGTTTGATAAAGGGCTGGTGAAAATTATTGTTTACGATCAATTCGGACGATTAATAGATGACCTGACAGAAGAAACATTAGAGAAAGGTATTCATAGTTTTTATTGGTATCCGAGAGCGGAAGTAACGAGTGGTATGTATTATGTCACGGTACAAAAAGACGAAGAGTTTAAATCCTATCCTGTAGTTTATCAGGGCAAACTTTAGGGCTACACAACAAATATAAAGCAGAAAACGATAGATTGAATAAGGCAGGTTAGTAAAGGAAAGATCCTTGCTAGCCTGCTTCTCGTTTGATCACGCGCTTGTGCATCTTGCGATAGCCTAGCGGAGTCATCCCGGTGATAAGTTTAAAATGCTTATTGAAGGTAGACAGATTATTAAAACCGCAGTTATAACTGATTTCACCTACGCTTTCCGAAGTATACGCCAACTGCTGTGTTGCCTGCCCAATGCGGTAACGATTGACAAACTCAAAAAAAGTAAGCGCAGTACATTGCTTGAAATACCTGCAAAAACTTTGTTTAGTCATATTGACGGTTTGGGCGACTTCATCCAGTTCAATCGCTTGTTGATAACGCGTCTTGACATAGCTGAAAATCTTTTCAATTCGATCCTGATCATTAGGGCGTTGAATGAGTTCAAAACCATCTGCATTCAAGTTTTTGAATTCTTTTGATACAGAAAGCTCATGAAGGATATCCATCAAGGTAGCTACTTTTTGATAGCCTTGTTGTTGGTGCAATTCAATTAAGAGTTTGCCTATCTGATCTTTTGTTTGCCCATAAAAAGAAATGCCGTTTTGGCTTCGTACCAGTAGTTCCTTAATTAAACTAAACTCTGGCTGTTCAAAAAAGGTCTTGCCCATAAAATGCGGATGCCACTGGACAACTACTTCTTTATGCGGTTCCATCAGGTCTTCTGTAAAACTTCGATGCGGTAAATTACTGCCCACTAAAATCAGATCCCCATTTGCAAATTGATCAATACTCGTCCCGATGTGTCGGGTGCCACAACCCCGGTCAATATATACCAGTTCATATTCAGGATGGTAATGCCAATAATTAAGACAATGAGGACCAGCATTATCCAATGCTAGTACCCGAAAGGAACTATTAAAGTCGGGGACGATAGATTCGAGTACGGCTGCTCTCATTACTTTAGATTTGTTGTCAAGTTAACGCTTTTGATGCTATATTGTAAAGGAGGGAGGTAATCAGGCATCAAAAATAGATTATAGCGAAGTAGGATATCCTTTCTTTTTTCAAAATCTTTGTAGAGAAAATCAGAATAATATGATCCGTTCCCGAGTTGGCGTTAGCCTTATTTTCTTTATCAATGGTTTGACTTATGCGAATTGGATTTCTCGATTACCGAGATTGCAAGAGCAATATGATATGGACAATGGTTTATTAGGGATTGTTCTTTTAGCACATGCAATCGGGGCATTAATTGCTATGCCCGTTGCAGGTTGGCTCATCGTCAAAAACGGGAGCCGGAAAGTGACTCGAATGTCTGCTATTCTATTCGTATTACTCACGCCTTTTATTCCTATGATGCCCAATGTCTATGCCCTTGGTTTTTGGTATTTGCTCATTGGTGGGACTGTTGGAGTAATGGATGTGGCAATGAATGCGCAAGCCGTTCTGGTAGAGCAGGGTATGAACAAACCAATAATGTCTTCTTTTCATGCAGTATTTAGTGGAGGGATGATGCTTGGGGCAGGAGCGGGAGCATTGTTTACCTACTGGGGGATTGATTTATTTCCCAACTTAGTGAGTATTGGGCTGATCAGTATGCCTTTGTTGGTATGGAGTATTCTACAATTGATTCCGGATGATGTAGATCAGACAGCAGAAGCAGAGGAACCTTCTTTTCGTTTACCGGATCGAAGTCTGTTAGGAGTTGGTCTCATTGCTTTTTGTTGTATGCTGGGAGAAGGAGCGATGGCAGACTGGAGTACTAACTATCTGGAAAATATAGCTTTTGCAAAAGAAGCTATTGCACCTTTAGGCCTTGCCGGATTTTCTACAGCAATGATGATCGGAAGAGTTTTTGGAGACTGGGCGCGGCAATATTTTGGAGATCCGCTTTTGTTGGTCATTAGTAGCTTGATCGCCTTGTTTGGGATTGGAATTACGGTTGCCTGGATATCCATACCGGTCGTTATTTTTGGACTGTTTTTAGTTGGCCTTGGCTTGGCGACTATTGTACCGGTTGCGTATAGTGTAGCGGGGAATACGCCGGGCTTAGCTCCGGGACTGGGAATTAGTATGGTGACGACAATCGGGTACTCTGGCTTTTTATTTGGGCCACCAATTATTGGCTTTATTGCAGATTGGCAAACCCTGCGGATTGCCTTTGTCTTTGTCCTGGTTTTATTTGGTTTGATGACTCTTTTGAGTTTGCGAAATCGGAAAAAGCAAGCAGCACTGCAATCCTGATCTCACATAGGAAATCTAAATTCCTTTATACCACTTTTTTGATGTCTTCATTTTCTAAGGTTTCCAGCTCGGTACCAAAAAGGCCAGCGTGAAACATTGCAATGCCAAGTCGTTCTGAAGTAATGGCACTTTTCGGGGCAAGTTTATTTAACACCGGATACAAGAATCTGAAAATGCGATAAGATAAGTTAGGTTCTTTTCGGGGCTCAACGGGATAGATATAACCTGGGCGAAAAATATGAAGGGCCTTGAATGCTTTACTAATTAAATAGTTCTCCGCAATCCCTTTATCTTTTGCAAACATCATACGACTCTTTTCACTCCGATCTGCTCCCTGACCACTCAAAAAGCAAAGGTTGACATCAGGACTATTGGCTTTGAGCATATCTGCGAATGCAAGTGTATAATCAACTGTGATTTCTCGAAATTTATCTCTTGGCACTTGCCCCGTATAAACGCCTATGCAGTAATAGGCAGCATCTTGGTTGGTGAAGTGCTTTTCCAGACCAGTTAAATTTTTGAAGTCAGTATGAAGCACCTCTACTAGTTTAGGGTGTTCAACACCAGAGGGCTTTCGACTGATAGACGTTACTTGATGGACGTCATTACTTTTGAGACAAGCGTCAAGGATAATCTTTCCGATCATTCCGGTGGCGCCGGTCAATAGTATGTTTTTCATGAAACTGATCTTTATTTAAAGTTAGTAAAAATGCTTTTTAATTTAAAAAATTGAAATGGGAACTTGTGCTTGCCTTATTTGTTTTTGAATTTAGTAATCAAACCCTAATAGGAAAATGAAAGCTAAGTATGACCGCATCGGAGACAACTATAATGAAACCCGGAAAGCAGATCCTTTTATTGCCGAACGTATTTTTCAACTCTTACAATCTAAGCCTTCAAAACAATATCTGGACATTGGTTGTGGTACAGGGAACTATACCATCGCACTGATGGAAAAAGGGGTTTCTTTGATTGGTGTCGATCCTTCTGAAAAGATGTTGACGGTTGCTCGTTCGAAGTATCCTGCAGGAGATTGGCGTTTAGGGTTCGCTGATCGTACCGGCTTGGAAACTGGGAGCATTGACGGAGCAATCGGAACCTTGACGACTCATCACTGGCCTGATTTATTTTCTGGGTTTGCGGAGTTGCACCGAGTCTTGCGACCGGGAAGTCGATTGGTATTGTTTACTGCTACACCCAGGCAAATGGAAGGATATTGGTTAGGGCATTATTTTCCTAAGATGCTTAAGAAGTCCATTTTGGAGATGCCTGCCTGGGATAGTGTAGAAAAGGCAATGACGCAGGCAGGATTCAAAATTGTCGAGACGGAGCCTTATCATATACGACCAGACTTGCAGGATCTATTTATGTATAGCGGGAAGCATAACCCGGAGTTATATTTTAATCCTGCGGTCCGGAAAGGAATTTCCACCTTCGCAACGTTAGCTAATCAGGATGAAGTTGAGGCTGGACTCCAAGCGCTCCGGGCAGATATTGACTCGGGTAATTTCAAAGGCGTAGATGTTAATCGGAGCTCAGCGAATAAAGAAGATATCGGCGATTATTTGTTTGTAGTAGGTGTTGCCTGATTACTTACTAGCTTTGTAAATTATTGATTAGCCAATCTCTTTCGGCAATGACTTTGGAGTTTTCTATGCCTTTAAGAATCTCTTGTTTTTCTGATCGGTCAAAAGGATTTAGCTCCAAAAGTTTTCGGGTGTAATAGACGAGGTTGACATAGTTTTCGCGATGATATCCCATGATCTTTTTTCGCCTGATAAAAGTACGCATGGCATCTAAGTGCGCATGTAAGAAATCATATTCATCCAATTCGTAGAAGATTTTTAGCATGACTGTTTTCGCCGCGAGATTCAGTAATACATCTTTGTAATTTGCTCGCTGTAGAAGTTGTAAAGCTTCGTCATATTCCTTTCGGCTGTAGGCTAATTGTGCACGACAAAAGCTATACATACTAAGCCGATGTGCTTTGTCCAATTTGCTCCGATAGTCATCAATAAACTTTTCAACCCACGAGTGTTCTCCAATTACTAATCCCAGTGTAACGACATTGCGATATGTGAATCGAGACAGTTGATTGTTTTTAAGCAGAAGGTTTTGTTCTAATCCTTGTTGGTATAATTCAAACTCATCAACTAAGAACTGGCGATCACCGGCATTATATTTTTTTATACAAAAGTTAATGCCTAGTAAATACAAATCACCACGCTCTTCTTGTGGGAAAAGATGTTGATGTTCAACCAAATTCTTTTTGAAATTTCTAAAGTGTGCCTGAGTATCCGGTTGGGATAACAGCAGGTATCCGTAATAGTAGACTGCAACTGCCGGAATATTGAACAAAGACTTCTGTTGAATATGAGCCAGAATTTCTGGGATTAAGCTGAATTCATAATCTGTTTTATATACTGCCTGATGCGCTAAAGCAAGACAGGCTTGCTGTAGTTTTTGTATGATGAAGGCAATGTCCAGTGGAGTGGAGACCTTTTGTAAATTAAGCTCACTCATCCGGCGATCAGTGGCAGCGAAGCGGTACTTTTTGAATTCAATTTGAAAATCTTCCCAGTAGAAATTAGCGTTACGGTAAACCTGGGTTGACTGGTTTTGCTCCAGTAAACGGAGCTGACGCTCCTGCTGCTTTGGGAGATTCCGTTCTCTGTAGATTGACACTAAATATTTGTCAGTAAGGATTTCATCTTCTTTTAGAACTCGATAGACTAAAAATTGCTCGCACAGTTTTAGTAAAAAGCTCATCCATAAACGTAGTTGTTGATCGTTATAGGGTACTTTTTTCCCTTGTAGTGCAGTATACACTTCCGACTTACTTAGATCCTGTGCTGTGCCTTGTCGATTTTTAACAATATATTCGAAAAGGTCAATCACTTCTTGGCGTTTATTGAAGAAGGGAGAACTAAGGAATAGTCGTAAATCTTTGATTTCCTTATGGCTGAGTGTCTTAATCAGGGAAACTAAGCGGGAATTTACCATTGAATTATAAAATTTGAATTACAATTAGCAAAATAAATTATTGAAAATCAATTAATTATATTTTTTTAACGCTGAAAATTAATTACAAAAGCTATTAAATGTCTTTGTATCCCTTCAAAAAGACCTGCACATTTGTAATGTCCCTAAGAGTGATCACTAAAAACCGGCTATTTTTCAATTTTTTGAAACGATAAAACCTGTTCCCCATGAATATGAAAATAAACTTTTACTATACAGCTATGAAAACATTTTTTACGCTTTTACTCTTGTTGGTTTTCAATTTTTCCCAGGCCCAGATGACCATAAGCGGTACGGTTACGAGCCCTGATGGAGCGCCGATTTCCAATGTAACGATGATCCTTAATGGAGCGGATAATTTTTACACTTTAACTCAGGGGGATGGCACTTATTCTTTTGATGTACCTGTTGATGCATATATGCTGCAAGCCTGCGGTGATGCAAATCCTCTGAATGGTATTTCTACTTTGGATGTGGTCATGTTCCAACGACATATCACCGGTGAAGAATTACTGGATTCTCCTTATAGAATATTAGCTGCGGATGTCAATGGAGATAACCAGCTTGATGGGGCAGATTCTCTTGCCTACGTAGAATTGATTTACGGGATTACGAATTCATTTCCCATTCCGTCCTGGAGATTTGTAGATGGAAACTATGTATTCCCAGATGCAATGGATCCTTTTACGCCTGCTCCTCCGGAAGTTTTTTCAATCAATGGTACGGATGCAATAGGAATTGACTTTATTGGATTTAAAGTAGGAGATTTAAATAACTCCGCAGTGACCGCTTTGGCAGTGAATTCATGTCCTTCTATTAATGCGAATATATCTGGGGTAGTAAAAAATGATGTGGATGAAGACTGTAATGAGACTTCCGCAGATGATGGTTTGGAGAATTGGACGGTAAGTCTAATAGCAGATGGCTTTACTTTGCAAACAACAACGGATTCTAATGGTGCTTATTACTTCTCAACAGTGCCGGCTGATTATACGATTAGCCTGAACCCCCCTAATTCACTTTGGACGGTTTGTCAAAACGATTTTACCCTTGAAGCAGAAATGGATGGTGCTTACGAATTTGACTTCTTAGCTCAAAAATTAATCGATTGTCCTTTAATGGAGGTTAACATTGGTACACCCTTTTTACGACGATGCTTTAATTCTTTCTACAATATTGCATACTGTAATCAGGGGACAGTACCCGCAGTTGATGCATATGTTGATGTTACCATTGATTCCTTCTTGACAGTATTAAGTTCTACAATTCCTATTGCCGCTCAAAATGGAAATGTTTACACTTTTGATTTAGGAGATCTGGATATTAATGAATGCGGTACTTTTAAGATAGAGGTAGAAATAAGTTGTGAGAGCGAACTTGGCCAAGTATTCTGTAGTGAAGCGCATATTTTTCCGGATGAAATTTGTATTCCACCTTCTCAATTCTGGGATGGCTCAAGTCTGGAACTGGATGCTAAATGTATTGGAGATCAGGCCAGATTTACGGTGAAGAATACAGGAAGTAATATGACACAGGCGATGCCGTTCATTATTGTCGAAGATGATATGATTATGAATATTAATGGAGGGAATGATCCTATTCTTTTAGAGTCATTAGATTCCATTAATGTGGATCTGCCAGCGAATGGTTCTACCTGGAGAATCGAAGTAGATCAATCTCCGGGGCACCCCTTTAGTGAAATGGTAACGGCAGCTATTGAAGGTTGTGGTACCAATCCTGATGGTAACTTTAGTATGGGATTCGTAACCTTATTTCCGATTCTGTCACATAGCGGATCAGTTGATGTCGAATGTGCGGAGGGAATTGGTTCTTATGATCCTAATGATAAAAATGCTATTCCCGTTGGAGTGGGGGAGGAACATTTTATTGAGCGCAATGTAGATTTGGATTATAAGATTCGATTTCAGAATACAGGGACCGATACCGCATTTACGGTACTGATCCGTGATACATTATCGACTTGGTTAGATCCGGTGTCTGTTCGTCCTGGTGTAGCTAGTCATGCCTATACTTTTGAACTGATAGAAGGAAATGTCCTCGAGTTTCGTTTCGATAATATCATGCTGCCGGATAGCAATGTCAATGAAGTGGCTTCTCATGGATATGTCAAATTTAAAATTGCACAACAAGTTGATAATCCTTTGGGAACAGTCATTGAAAACAGTGCAGCAATTTACTTTGATTTTAATGAACCCGTGATTACAAACACGGTACAACATACCGTCGGGGAAAACTTCCTGGAGATTATTAGTTCGATTATTCGCGGGCCGTACCTTGACGCTGATATAACGGTCACTCCTAATCCCATGAATACTTCTGCGATTGTTACGCTGGAAGAGATGACATTAACGGGCGGTAAATTAATAGTCTATGACTTATTTGGCCGAATAGTTCAAAATTATAATTTCGACGGAAACCAGGTAGAAATCTTAAAAAACCAATTGAGTAGTGGTCTTTACCTGTTTGAAATTCGGGATCAAGAGCGTTTGATCGGCAGCGGAAAACTTTCAGTGAAAGATTAAACTTAACAGCAGTGGAACAAGGATGTAATTCCCCGTTCCACTGCTCCCCTGTTACTCTGTTCCCCTAACCCCCTGCTCCCTTGCTCCCCTGA
>JAHDHW010000051.1:20539-30957 GCA_020631105.1 Saprospiraceae bacterium
CTCTACCTCAACTCACTTGCCATAGTTTCATCAAAATGAATGATTACATCAAACAACTTCGATAAGCTAAGGCTTTGTGTATAGTTATTGATATAAGTATAATTGAACCCAGCGCCTAACTGCACGAAAGACTTTGGGTTCCCGAAATATTCTTGCCCCCTGTTATCTAATTCATCAAAGATTAAATAGTACTGATCACCTTCTACCAAAGAAAGAACATGGTTGGTAGTATGGCAAGGAATTTCAGGGATATACTGGATTTCAACAGCACTGACAAACTGCCGGTCAGCACCAGCAAAAAAAGCGTTGAATCCACCGGTACTAAAGCTAAAAGCTACATTTTTATAGTCTGATCCCTGACTTTGTCTCAGTAGTGTACCCATCCAATCTGCATTGATATCGGCACCATCCATTACATGGAAGTTGTGCGCCCAGATAGCAACCTTAGATTCTTCGCCAAGAATACGCTGCCACCACTCTGAGTAAAGTGCCATGAGTGTTTCTCTCGGTACACCGAAATCACCAATTCGATATAATTCCTCCCGATGTTGAATAACATGCGCTGCCATCAGGACCACTTCAAATTCAAACTCTGAAGAAGCAGCAATAAAGTCTGTTCGGTTTGCTTCCAGAAAATTATATACCCAGGCCGTACCTTCAATGTTCGCTTGATGTATTATCGATCCTGCGTTTCTGTAGTCAGCAAGGTTTTCAGGCAAGTCAACATAACGCTCCAAAACGCTAAAGAGAGAATCTGGTGCAACGGTGTTAATATAACTTGAGATGGTGTTCCGCTCCTTTGAAAAATCTCCGCCTTGAGGATCACAACCGACAAATAAGATATGCTCCTCCGGACTTAAACTCTCATTATAATCATGTATCCATTGCGCCATATCGCGCACCTCCTGTGTATCGTAGGTCCAGTAGTAGGTTTGATCGATAGCAGAGTTGGCAGAACCAATGTTTTTAGTGACGAAGTCATTGACGACGAGTGCATTCCCCCAGGGGATTTCGAAAATGATGGCTTTGAAATCTTTCTTTTGCACCAACTGCCTAAAGATTTTATCTTTCATTCGATAAAACTCCGCGGTACCATGAGTAGCTTCTCCAAGGCCAACAAACTTAGCTGTAGCTAAATAGTTTATAAGCGAATCTAGTCCCTGATCTTCGATCTCAGGATCATCACCATCGAATGGATGGGCAAAATTATCGCTTAAGTGTTCTGCAAAACTTAACTCTGCTTCACTAGTAATACATTCGTTGGAAGGATTAGGAATGTTAGCATCGTCATCTTTTTTACAGCTTGCAATTAATAAGATAACCAGGAGTAATGGGGTAATACTTTTCATTAGCTTACAATTTTGAGTGTTAATTCGGGAACGCAGGATCAGCGAATAAAAAATAATTGCTTTTGTAGGATTTATCCGCGTTTCCTATGTTTTCCAGGTTTTTCCATACAACTTATGCTTTTGAAAGGAATTTTTCCTAGTCTTTTGTCCTAAATAAAAGTTAAATACTTATGCAAAAAAGTACCTTCTTACTGTTTTTAATTTTCATCTCTTCAATCACGCTTTCCGCACAAGCAGAGGATCAACGATTTTTAGCAACTCAAAAAATATTACCTCTGGGAGTGATAGAAACCATCGATTCTAAAGCCCTTTCGGAAACGCGTGTCCTTAATCTTTATATACCGCAAGGATATCATCCGGATTCGACGACTACTTATCCGGTGATTTATTTACTCGACGGTTCAGCGCACGAAGATTTTCCACATATTGCAGGACTCGCCCAGTTTATGAACCTATACGATTTGCTACCTAAGTCCATCATCGTCGGGATTGAAAATGTCGATCGTTACCGGGATTTTACGCATCCTAGTTCTGATACCCTGGATCACCAGGATTTTCCAACTCATGGGGGCTCTGAGGCTTTTATTAAATTTCTTGGGGAAGAGGTTCAGCCTTTTGTAAATAAAAACTATCGGACTAATGGTAAGCGGACAATCATTGGGCAATCCATGGGTGGTTTGTTGGCTAGTGAAGTGCTGATGAGGCAGCCGGAGCTTTTTGATGATTACGTAATTGTAAGTCCTTCGCTTTGGTGGGACCAACAGTCTTTAGTTAAGCAAGCGGACAAATTTTTCAAGCTCAATACCAAACTAAAGAAAAGAATCGTTGTTTCAATTGGGACCGAACATCCCGCGATGCATGAAGTCGCTAATAAATTGATTTATGCAATACGAGGATCTGGTAATAAAAATATTGAACTGTTTTATGAGCATTTGCCGGCGGAAAGTCATGCGACAATATTACACAGAGCAGTTTACAGATCTTTTGAACTTTTGTATGCTAAGGACAAAAAATAACATTCTACGGAGAGGACTCTAATAAATATCCTTATCTTCGTAGAGTATCGTCGTCGAAAACGAATGAAATCATCGTTTCAACTATATCGTCTAATAAGCTCTTTACTACTCGTAGGTCTTCTGATGAATACTTACGTTTGGAAAGAGATCCACCATTTGATCGGACATGATCATGGTGTGGAGACGACGTGTGAGCATCATGATCAGGCTGTACATCTTCACGATGTTGATCCACATGGAAGCGATTGTTATATCTGCCAGTTTCATTATGCTCCTTTCAAAAAATCAAGTGATAAACTAAAGGCTTTTTACCAAATCCCAACCACTCGTCTGGCTAATTTTACACTCCGGTCAATTGTGTTGGGAAACCAATTAAGTTTACCTGATTTACGAGGCCCACCTACTTTAGCTTAGTTTCCAATTTCTAAAACTTCTGTCCGATCCTTTGTGATTGTCGACCAGAAAATCAACTTTTTAATCTTTGGACGTATTCTAACCAATATTCAATTGGACTATATTCCGGTTGTGTAATGGTATGGAGTATGTGATAAAACTAATCTAAATGCAACGAAGTAAATTTTTATTATACAGCTTTCTTTTTATATCAGTATTTTCTCTTTCAACTTGTAATGATGACGATATGGGGCCTGAAGAACCCGTAGAGTTAATCACAACTTTGCTTTATACGCTCACGCCTGATGGCGGAGGAACACCCGTAGTACTTAGTTTTCGAGATACTGATGGAGATGGCGGTAATGCACCTGTAGTGACTACTGAACCTTTAGCGGCAGGTACTACCTACACTGCATCTGTTTCATTATTAAATGAATCTGAAACACCTGCAGAAGATATAAGTGAAGAGGTAAGTGAGGAAGCAGAAGAGCATCAGTTTTTCTTTTCAGCAACAGGTGCGGACCTTACCGTTTCTTACGCCGATCAAGATGCGGATGGTAATCCAATAGGACTTGTATCTGAAGTAGTAACTGGAACAGCAGGAAGTGGGAGTCTGACGATTACCCTTCGCCACCAGCCAGATAAAAATGCTGATGGTGTATCTAATGGTCTTATTGCCAATGCTGGTGGTGAAACAGATATTGAGGTTACCTTTTCAATTGAAATAGAATAGACCATGATAAGAATAACTCTGGCGCTATTATTTTTTATTCCCTTGTCTGGTCTGGCTCAGAAATGTGAGTTAGTACTATCCGGTCGAGTATTGGATCAAGGGACGGATATTGCCTTGCCGTATGCTTCTGTTTATTTAGAGGAGTTAGGAAAAGGTGTAACGGCTGATAGCGCCGGAGTTTTTCAAATCCCTAATCTTTGTGTCGGTGATTATCACCTTGAAGTCGGTCACATTGGATGTGAACCTGAGCATCAGTTTCTGAGTCTGACGAGCGATACGAGTATAATTATTTTTATGCATCATCATACAGAGCTCTTAGATGAAGTGGTGGTCCATGGAAGCCGGGAAGATAATACATCGCAAGCTAGTTCAACCATCGGAAAAGCAAGTATCACGAGCGAGAGTAATAAAAATCTTTCGGATTTGTTGGAGTCGATTAGTGGTGTATCCGTACTTAGAAATGGTTCCGGGATCTCAAAACCTGTAGTACATGGGCTTTATGGGAATCGAGTAGCTATCCTAAACAATGGCATCGTTCAATCTGGGCAACAATGGGGGAATGACCATGCTCCGGAGATTGATCCTTTTGTAGCAGATCATTTATCGGTAGTAAAAGGCGCAAGCGCATTGGCTTATGGCGGAAACGCTTTGGGTTCCGTGGTATTGGTAGAGCCAGGTAGTATTGATGAAGATCCTCATTTGAGCGGTCGGGTAAATTATATCTTCGAAAGTAATGGACTAGGGCATACCTTAAATACCCAGCTTGAGAAGAATGGTCGCTTCGCCGCCTGGCGACTTACCGGAACGCTAAAGCTTCGAGGAGATACACGGACGCCGGATTACTTCTTAACGAACACAGGGAAGCGTGAAGGTAACATTGCCTTACAAATGCAAAAGAAATGGTCGAAAAAATGGCAAAGTGATTTTTACTATAGTTTCTTTAATACAGAAATAGGCGTCTTACGTGGATCTCATATCAGTAATTTGACTGATTTGGAATTAGCCTTTACCCGCGATGAACCTTACTTTACAGAGGATAATTTTTCTTATTCGATTAATGCGCCTCGGCAATTCGTTCAGCATCACTTACTCAAGCTGGAATCCAAGTATTTTGTTAGTGAAGATCAGGTAATAGGTCTAAAGTATGGAGGCCAATTGAATGATCGAAAAGAATACGATATTCGAAGAGGAGGACGCACAAATATTCCATCGTTAAGCATCAATCAATATGCCCATTTCCTGGAAGGGTACTACCAGCGAGTACTAGAAAACAACTGGAGAATAAAGTCTGGGCTTCAATTCCAACTGACAGATAATGCAAATGAAGCAGGGACCGGAATTTTACCATTATTGCCTAGATACGAAAGTTATACTCCATCTACTTACTTTATTATGCAGCAGGAGACAGGAGCTTGGTTTTGGGAATGGGGCGCGAGATATGATTTTCGCTTTTTAGAGGTTCGCCAGTTTCTTGATGCAGATCCTCCAGTAGTTGAAAAAGTCCAAAAAGAATATCATAACTACGCTTTTTCATTTGGTCTCAAATATCGCCTTAACCCTGAGTTGAAGTTTAGCCTTAATACGGGTTATATGCTCCGTGCGCCGGAGGTAAACGAGTTGTTTTCATCTGGATTACATCAAGGCGTAAGTGGCATTGAAGAAGGGCAGGAGAATCTACAACAAGAGCGATCTTTCAAAGTGGTAGGTACGGTTGATTGGTTTGTACAAGAAAAACTTTTTATCCAGGCCCTGGGCTATTATCAATTAGTCGATGATTTTATTTACCTGCAACCTCAGGATGAATTTAGGCTAACCATTCGTGGAGCTTTTCCAGTGTTTATTTATGAACAAACCAATGCTCGATTGTATGGTTCCGATTGGCAGGTAACCTATACGCCAGTGGAGCAATTAAAATGGTTGACTAAGTTTGCAATGGTTCGAGGAAAAGATCTCGAAAACAACCTTGGACTATTATATACTCCTGCGGATAATCTCTTTTCTAGTTTACGATATACCTTTGATCAAAAAGGAAAATGGCAGAATAGCTATCTTTCAATAAATGGACGCTACGTCTGGCGCCAGAGCCGAATCAGCGAAGAACAGGATTTTCTACTCCCTCCAGACGATTATTTCCTTTTAGGGGCAAGCATCGGTACTACGGTACAATTGTCAGAAGGCCGCCTGGAGTTTGGACTAAACGTAGAAAATGCCCTAAACACTAGCTATCGAGACTACCTTAATCGCCTTCGATATTTTGCTGATGAACCTGGCATAAACATCAGTCTACGTCTTAATTATACTTTCAAATCTTAAGTTAACTAGTGATTTAGCCGTATTCACTTGCTCACTAGTTTCTCTCCTCTTTATTTCTGTTGGGCTTTTCGGGTGAATCGTTTAGATTTGCAACCTTTTGGAATAGAAGTTGAATTAGACTACACAACTAAAAAATTACTTTTGATGAAAACAAATAAGACCTACACTTGGGAACATCCGTACAAACCTGCGGCTAAATATAATAAGCGCGTAGTTTACCTCTCGATGGAATTTGGAATTGATCAGGCCCTTAAGATTTACTCTGGTGGGCTAGGCTACCTGGCCGGATCACATATGCGTAGCGCATATCAGTTGAAGCAAAACCTAATTGGTGTTGGGATGCTTTGGAACAAGGGCTATTATGATCAGGAGTGGGATGATAATAATCGAATGACTGCTGTCTTTCGGGAGAAATATTACTCTTATTTAGAAGATACAGGAATCGTTGTTGAAGTAAAAGTTAAAGGGCATCCGGTTAAGGTAAAAGCTTATTATTTGGCACCGGAGACTTTTGGTACCGTTCCAATGTATTTCTTAACGACCGATATTGAGCAAAACGATGCACTTGCCCGTACCATCACTCGCCGATTATACGATTCGAATGAAGCTACGAGAGTAGCTCAGAATATTGTCTTAGGAGTAGGAGGTGCAAAAGTGATCGAATCCATCGGTGGTTGTGATATCTACCATATGAACGAAGCACATTCTTTACCAATAGCTTTCCATCTCTTAAATAAATACAAACAACTGGACGAAGTGAAAAAGCGTCTGGTATTTACGACACATACACCAGTGAAGGCGGGTAACTCCGTGCGAAACATACACTTCCTGGAAGAAATGGGCTTTTTCAATGAAGTACCTTTTGAGCGAGTACGTGAAGTAACGGGAATGCACGATAATCATTTTGAATATACGCCTGCAGCTTTACGATTAGCAGGAGTTGCGAATGGAGTATCTCAATTGCATGGAGAAGTTGCCCGGGAGATGTGGTCAGGATATGAGAATATCTGCGAGATTAAAGCAATTACGAATGCACAGGACGAAGTCTATTGGACAGATAAGCCTTTGGCGGCTGCGCTTGAGGCTGGAGATGATAAAGCTTTTGTAGCGCGTAAAAAAGAAATGAAGCGCGAACTATTTAAAATCGTTGCGGATCAATCGGGAGATATCTTTGACGAAAACGTCTTGACAATAGTTTGGGCTCGTCGCTTCGCGGCTTACAAACGTGCTGATCTCATTATGCGGGATATGGATCGATTTGTAAGATTGTTAAATAATCCTGAGCAACCTGTACAAATCATCTGGGCCGGTAAGCCTTACCCGGAAGACTATAATGCTGTTGGTTTATTTAATCGAATCAAAGAAATCGCCTATAGTCATAAGAACATGGCTATTCTAACTGGTTACGAACTAGAGCTTTCGGCTGCTTTGAAGAAAGGCTCTGATCTTTGGTTGAATAACCCTCGTCGTCCGAAAGAAGCTTCAGGAACAAGCGGAATGACTGCTGCAATGAATGGTTCAATCAACCTTTCTGTAATGGATGGTTGGATTCCTGAGTTCGCAAAACATAAAAAGAATGCTTTTGTCTTACCAATCGCTGATCTCCGACTCGATGAGCGTGGTCAGGATGATCAGGATCATGAAAACCTGCTAACACTTTTAGAAGAGGTTATCGTACCGATGTACTACAAGAAGCCAAAGGCATGGGTAAAAGTGATGAAGCAAAGTATGCAGGACGTGACGCCGATGTTTGATTCTAAGCGAATGGCACAGGAGTATTATGATCAAATCTTCAAGTACAAGGTCCAAAAAACAATGGTCTTCGCTGATTAATGCAGTGACAGTATAAATAATTCTGCTGAAGGACAATCTATATCATTTAGGACTGCTATTTTTAGCAAAACTAAATAAGGTAGATTGTCCTTTGTTTTTTGACTGGCAACGAACAAATAGGATTAGTCCCTGTTGTAATGCTATGTCTAAAAAATCCAATGCAGACCTTCTTCAATTTACTTCTAAAGGGATTTATTGCCCCAGGGCTGATGTGTATATCGACCCTTGGAAGCCGGTGAAAAAGGCAATGATTACCCATGGTCATTCTGACCATTCGCGTTGGGGGCATGAAGCTTACCTTAGCACCGAAACTGCTGGTCCGGCTATCAAGTACCGCTTAGGTAATATTCAGCTACAAACCATTAAGTTCGGACAGAAAATCACCATCAATGGCGTTGATTTTTCTTTTCATCCCGCAGGACATATTCTAGGCTCTGCTCAAATTCGGGTAGCTTATAAAGGGGATGTTTGGGTAGCTTCTGGAGATTACAAATTAGAAGATGATGGACTCGCAGAAGCTTTCGAACCTGTTAAGTGTAACACCTTTATCACAGAATCCACCTTTGGTTTACCCGTGTATGACTGGAAGCCCCAGGAAGAAATATTCGAAGATATCAATAACTGGTGGCATGCGAATGCAGAAGCTGGGAAGGTGACTTTTCTGACTGGCTATTCCTTAGGGAAAGCACAGCGAATTCTTCAAGGCTTAGATTTTGAGATTGGACGAATCTATACACATGGAGCAGTAGAGAATATCAATGAGGTAATGCGCGCACAGGGTGTCCCATTACCGGATACCATTCGGGTAAAACCTACAATGGCAAGCAAGGAGTTTCCAGGTAGTTTAGTTTTAGCTCCTCCCTCTGCGCTCAACAGCGCCTGGATGAAGAAGTTCAAACCACTGTCAATCGGAATAGCTTCAGGATGGATGACACTTCGTGGAGCTCGCCGACGTAAGGCTGTGGAGCGTGGCTTTGTACTATCCGATCATGTAGACTGGAAAGATTTGAATACTGCAGTGGAAGAGACCGGAGCGGAACGTGTTTTTGTAACGCATGGCTACACTGAGGTTTATACAAAGTACTTACGCGATAAAGGCATTGACGCAGTTTCTGCTGATACAGAATTTACCGGAGAAACTATCGACACCGAAGCAACCGAACCTGATAAAGAAAAGGAATCCTAAAATATGAAACACTTTGCGCGACTATTTTCGGATTTGGATCAGACTACCAAAACAAATGCTAAGGTGGCTGCCTTGGTTGAATATTTCAAAGCAGTCGATGATAAAGACCGCCTCTGGGCCATCGCTTTGCTCTCACATAGACGTCCGAAACGTACTGTAAAAACCAGTTTGCTTCGCGAATGGGCAGCCGAACTTTCCAATATTCCACTGTGGCTCTTTGAAGAGAGCTATCATGTCGTTGGTGATTTGGCAGAGACCATTGCATTAGTGCTCACAAATCCAACGGAGCGACATCATCAATCCCTTACCCATTGGATAGAATTGATCAAGTCACTAGATAAAAAAGAGGATTCCATCAAGAGAACTGCGGTTGTTGAGGCATGGCAAGGAATGGACTATAAGGAGCGCTTTGTTTTCAATAAATTGATTACCGGAGGTTTCAGGGTAGGCGTTTCGCAAAAACTGATGATGCGTGCTCTTGCCCAATTTGAAAATCAGGAAGAGAATGCAATTGCGCATCGGCTGATGGGTAATTGGACCCCAGATAATATCACCTACGAGGAGCTGATTCGTTCGGAAAATCCAATGGATGATATCTCCCGACCTTACCCTTTTTATCTGGCATACGCATTGGAAGATCAACCTGCTACTTTGGGACCAATTACAGATTGGCAGGTTGAACGAAAGTGGGACGGTATCCGCGGTCAAATTATCGTAAGAGAAGGGACTCTTTTCGTTTGGTCGAGGGGCGAAGAATTAGTGACGGATAAGTTTCCGGAGTATCACCCTTTGGCAGAAATGTTACCAGACGGGACAGTGATTGACGGAGAGATTTTGCCTTTTAAGGATGGGCAAGTATTGACTTTTAATATACTCCAAACCCGCATTGGTCGGAAGAACGTAAGCAAAAAAATACTAGAGTCTGCTCCTGTGGTGTTGATGGCTTATGATTTGCTGGAGCATGAAGGCAAAGACATCCGTGAATTACCATTGCGGGAGCGGAGAGCCTTACTTGAAAAGCTACTCGCGGATTATCCAACTGATGGTATTATTTTGCGCTCTGAGGTGCTGGACGTGCAAGACTGGAACGCTGCTACTGAAGAGCGCGCTAATTCCAGGGCACACCTCAGCGAAGGACTTATGATCAAGTCGCTCGACTCCGTCTATCGCTCCGGCCGAAAACGTGGAGATTGGTGGAAATGGAAAGTTGATCCCTTCACCATTGATGCAGTCCTGCTTTATGCCCAGCAAGGACATGGCCGTCGCGCCAATCTGTTTACAGATTATACTTTCGCGGTTTGGGATGGTGAACAATTAGTCCCTTTTACCAAAGCATATTCCGGACTGACGGATAATGAATTTAATCAAATTACCGTTTGGGTTCGCAAGAATACCAAAGAACGATTCGGTCCGGTTCGCAGTGTAAATCCGGAATTGGTTTTCGAAATAGCCTTCGAAGGGATCAACGCCTCTTCCAGACATAAGTCAGGAGTAGCACTACGTTTTCCAAGGATGCTCCGCTGGCGAAAGGATAAAAAAGCAGCAGAAGCCAACACCCTCGAAGACTTAAAAGACCTCTTAAAAATCTACGGATA
>JAHDHW010000052.1 GCA_020631105.1 Saprospiraceae bacterium
TTGTATTCTTTAACCAAATGTGTAGTCAGGCGGTAGCTCAATCCTAACTCGATCATAAGACCTGTTGCTTCTTTTTGAGAAAGAAATATTGGGCGAAGTCCGAAACTTAAGTCCACATGGTGATTAATCAGCGTTGGTGAACCATAATAGTAAAGTGGGCTTTCTTTTCCGAATCTGATCGGATAATGGAAAAGTATCCCGGGGCTCCAACCTTCAAACTGTACCCAATCCGGGTCATTATCTCCTTCCTTGGGTGTAATGTTTTGAGCGGCATAGTTAATCTCTAATTGGATGGCAAATTTATCCCACCATTTACCAAAGGTAGCTCCAACTAATATCGTCGGAGGGCCAGAATTTTGTTCCCGGCTTGATGCTATTGGAAAGTCTTTCTTTAGTCCATTACCATAAACGTTCATTTGCATTCCATAAAATCGTCGTTTTTTATCGCTATAATTAATTTCCATTTTCATTCCACCGCCTAATTTGAGGTATGCTGATGGCTTGCCAAGGAATTGATTTGTCATCCCTCCAAAAAGGATATCGAGGCGATTGTTTGATTTATGGATATATTCGAAATCGTCCATCTTTGCTTCTCGGTAAGCTTGTCCCTGCAATAAGCCAAATCGGCTCTTTGTCATTTGGTAACTGGGAAATACCAGTTGCATGAAATATAGTGAAGCCACAGCCTGCCCCTCCTCTACTCTCGGCCTAAAATCAGGTATTGTTTCCGAGGCTTTTCTCAGGCTATCCAGAATCGAATTATTCCTGATACCATTAATCTCTGCAAGCGTAGCTCTCCCCTGTGGATCTACTTCGTAGATAAATTCTATTTCTACATCTTTCAGGGAATCTCGTTGGGCTTTGGAAAAGTCAATTTTATAATAATGAAGGGCCAATGCATTTATTCCTCCGAGGGGTTCTGCATCTGTAGTAAGAGAATCTGATTGTTCTTGCGCGAATAAGCTCAAAGTAAAAAACCAAAGTAGTAATATGGATAGGCTTCTCATGAAGGATATAATGATCTGGATTCCTAATATCGTACAAATTTATTGATAATAAATTACTTGCAAATCTTTGACCAATGGGAATGGCATTTGAGAAAAAAGGATTCTGATCAGGAGTAGTTTGAATAAATCCAAATTTTGCTCCTGATCAGAATCTGTTTATAAGGGAGGCCTGCAGTGTTAGGTTTTTCGAGTTATACAGGAATTTAAGTTTGGGTAGAGTCGATCGCTAATTATTCTTTACTAGTGAGTATTCATTGAGAAATCAACTGAAACTTCTCGCCACATTGCTACCTTTTTACCATTATACATTCCTGGCGTCCATTTTGGCATATTCTGAAGTGTATTGATTACTGCCTCGTCACAAGCTGGATGTGTAGATTTTTTGACAGAGAAATGAGCTAAAGAACCATCTGCTAATACTCTAAAACGAACGATTGTTGTGCCTTCTACACCATTCTCCTTAGCAGATTCAGGATAAGTTACCTTATCGTTTAAGTAGTCAGATATATCTTGATTACCAATATTAAAGGAAGCATTGCGAGTGGTACCTAATACCAGTGTTGGGTTTACCTCCGTCTTTGCTGTTTCAATTGTTTCTGTTTCCTTGATTAGATCAACTGAAGAGGTAAGGTTATTAGAAAGATGCTGTTTGGATTGTGCTTCTATTTGAGTAGGTATTAATAATAGAGATACGAAAGTAATAGTAAGTAAAGATTTAAGTGTTTGAGTAGTAGTGTTAAAATAAGTCATCATTGAAGGATTTAGAGAGTGAATAATTTTATTTCTAATTGATTGAGGGAAAGTATTAGTGTTTGTTTCCCGATTACAATTACAAATGTATATCACAATCCTTCCTAAGGCGTTCTGATTGCTAAAACAGGACTTCCTAATTTATAAATTTGGAAATCCAACTGTCCTGATTTATAAATTAGGAAAAAAACAAGGCCAGGACAAAATGATAACTAACTAGCTTTCAACCGTTTACGATATTCACTTGGTGTAGTGCCCGTAAATTTCTTAAAAGCTGAATAAAAAGCAGATTTCGAATTAAATCCAGCTTCGTAAGCCGTAGAGATGATGGTATAGTGGTTATACTTCTGATCGGTCAATAAAACTTTCGCTTTTTCGACCCGATAATTATTAATAAAATCGCCAAATGACTTTTGAATCCTTTCATTAATGATCTGTGATAAGTAGTGAGCAGGTATATCTACCTGTTCTGATAGTTGTCCCAGGGTAAGTTCTGGTTCAAGGTAGGGTTTTTCGGTTTCCACAAAGGATAATAACTTAGATACCAGACGATCCTTTTGCGCATCCTGGAGACTAGATTGCTCATACTTTTTCTTTTCTTCCTGCTCTTGATCCATGGATTCCATTTGATTAGGAAATCGGAGGAACAAGGAGGGCTTGAAAAGTACAGCAAAGTAGGTGGTCATAATGATTAAACCAGTCGAAAAAGCAAAAAACGTCACAGATATGATTTTGAACTGGGTCAATGCGACCAATGAGAACCCCACAAGAGGTATAAGCAAGGTGCTACTAAATAGTAATAACCATTGAAAATAGCGCCGATCAATAGATGAAGAGGTCTGGGACAGATGCTTTTTGTATAGTAGGGTTAGTCGAAAGGATAAAAGGAAATACGAAAAGTTAAGGACAATCTTGGCTATTCTTATCCACAAGGGAAAGGGATATATGCCATTTTCGACCGTGTTTATATAGCTTTCTATTTTTTCCGGTCCGGAAAGTAACAAATGTTTCCAATCAATAATCATAAAGATCAAAAAAGGAATCAAATGGAGTAAATCTATTTTTTGTAGACGAAAAGACTTTTGTGTATTCGCTTTAGTATAGAAATAAATTAAAGGCCCTAATAATACATATAGAAACGGGCTCCAATTAGAAATATGAGGGACATACTCAAGGATTCTTGCTCCGTACAAGTATCCGGGAATGAGGAACATCGTATATATTAACATCAGGCAAGCCAGAAAAGTATTTGCATAGCTTTTATGAGATCGCTTCGCCAACAAGAAAATAGAAAGAGAAAAACCTAAAAAAATACAAATGCTGAGCAATGTATTTATCGGTGTAATTCCTCTAATAAACAATAACATGAAGTAGATTTTATGTCTTTGTGTTGTGGATATACCGATACAAGATATAGATTTTCATCTAATCTTTATAAATCCAATACAATCATACATTGTTTTGGTAAGATTAAACCCCTAAAACAACGAAGAGACTCCTTTTGACAAAAGGAGTCTCTTCGTAAGTTATCATATATTGCTCCGGTGACTGGAGCAATTTAGGGCTTGATAAATCATTTTCCCTGAACCTGTTCTTCTTCTAATTTCTTAAGATGAAAATCCAGTACTTCCTGCAATTGATCACTACCAATACCTTTGGAGATAATTTTTTTATCCTTATCAAGGACGAAAATTCGTGGGTTGGACTTCACATTAAATTTCGATTTTCCTTGTAAGAAAGGATCTGTAACGTGAATCCAATTGGTCATTTTTTGTTCTTCGACGGCATCCCAGCACATTTGCTTTTCTTCTTTACGGCGATTGCAGATACCGAGCATCTTAACCCCTTTATCAGCATAACCATTAAAAAACTCTACTGCTTTGGGAATAGACTTTTTACAATGGCTACAATCCGGATCCCAGAAGTAAACTACTGTAAACTCAGCATCTACATCATGTAGCTGCAACCATTGATCATCTTGTTTTTGGAATCTAACATTTGGCGCTTTTTTGCCAATAAGGATAGGAGCTAACTCTCCGGCATTCTTACAGATTTTCTCTCTTTGCTCATCATCGATCCACTCGGTACGAGCTTTATCATTACAATAATACTTCTGGGCAATATGAACATAAACGGCGTCCATGCCTACATATTCGCCTGATTCCTTTGCATACTTATTCAGGAAGTTAGTGATCCAGTATTGTTCTGTTTCTTGTGTTTTACTCGCTTTATCTATAATTCGATCAAGCTCCATCGTGATAGAATCCGGAACTTTAAACACCAGGTTTTCCATATAAGATATCACCTTATTATGCAGCATTGGAGAACGTAATAATCGCTCATCTCCTAAGTCTAGATAATCAAAGTAATGATCTTTGTAAAACTGATACTGTTTTTGCTTTTTTTCATCTTCTGTACCGGTGAAAGTCGGCATTTCAGCATTCAAGGTAGCTTTAATGATGGCAGCGGTCAGTGAGCCGGGATATTTTTTGATGGTACTTTGCTGGAAAGCTTTTACCTCTTTATCTAAATCACTAAGTTTTGTATCGATTTCTGCCTGGTTGGCGTCAGCAGCTTTTTTAGCTTCTTGCAAACCTTGAGCTTCTTTACCTTTTGAGCGAAGGAAGCTGGAATATTCCAAAAAGATATCATTGGCTTTAGATCCTTCGAAACTCAACTTACCGGCTAGATCATCTTTGGACGTCCTAACTGTAAACTCCTGATCATCTCTGTCAACCAGCATTTCGAAATAGTTGTTATCCGGACTCAAAACAACAAGGTATACTCCACCATCCAGCGTTTCTTCTCCAGAGAGTAAAAAGCTGCCATCTTCTTGTACCTGCATGGTATCCTTGATAAATTGTTTTCCATTATAGTGATAGGCCAGATAGAGCTCTTTTTGATCATATCCGTCAATCTTAAAAGTGATTTTATGTCCGTCCTCTGCAAATAAGGACATGGCGAAACATAAAACTAAGAAAAGTAGGGTCGTTGATTTCTTCATCGGTTGCTTGTATTAATAGTATTTGACCTTTTGGTGTCAGGAAGTGTAACGGTTTACAGCTTAGTTTGTTATCAAGTAATTTCGATCTGCTGCTTAGGTGTGCTTTAAAAGAAAAGCTTCCTTAATTATTAAACGCTACATTCCACACGCAATAGTACAAATTTCACTCCTTTAGAGGAGATTTAGCAATAAAAATCGACGAATTAAATCTTTTTTAACAAGACGATGTCTTCATTTGAAACCCCGTGGATCAGCGATCGGCTCCGCTGTAAGCGGGAGAGGCCCAGCGAATAAAGATAAATAGCCTGTGATTGGCCAATATTCTATTGATTATAGATGTTAATAATCTCGGGTAATTGCTCACTCCCAATCCCCTTGGCAATAATTTTTTTATCCTTATCCAGAACGAAGATGGTAGGAAAGCTTTCGACTTTAAACTTCGACAGCCCCTGAGCGTAAGGATCACTGACATTGATCCAGTCTTCTATCTCCATTGATTTGACAGTTTCCCAGCATTTAGGGACATCCTCTCCTCGTTTGTTACAAACGCTAATTATTTTTATTCCCTGATCCTTACGTTCTTTGAAAAACGCATTCGCTTTGGGGATAGACGCCTCACAGAAGCTACAATTTGGCTTATAGAAGTAAACGATTGTAAATTCTGCCTCCACTGAATACAGGTCAAGCCACTGATCATTCTGGTCCTTGAATTTGACTTTAGGAGCCGGTGTCCCGATCAAGATGGCTTTATACTTCGCTGCATCTTTACAAATTTCCTTACGCGTGTCTTCGTCTATCCAATCCACCATACTATCTTCTCCACAGTAATAAGTCAGCGCTACATGTACATAGATCGCATCGAAGCCTACATATTGAGTAGAAAGGTCAGCATATTTATTCAAGAACCTGGTCACCCAATATTTGAAGGTTTCGGGATTAGCTTTAGCTTTTGAAAGGACATAATCAATTTCGAGATTAATAGAATCGGGTGTGCGGTAGACGAGTTGTTCAAAATATTTATCCACCTTGGCATATAGAAGTGGCGAACGAATCAGTCTTGGATCTGCTAAGTCCACATTATCAAAATAATGGCTTTTGTAGTAATCAAAACGTTGTTGTTGGACCTGTTCGGCTGTCCCCGAAAATTCAGGGAACTTCATATCCATAGCTCCTTTCATAATGGCCGCAACTAGTAAACCTTGGTTTTCTGTTACTGCGTTTTGTTGATACTCCCGGATTGAGACGCCAAGGTCAGCTATCTTTTTGTTTATGACTGCTTCACCAACTGTAGCCTTGGTTTTTTGAATCTCAGTAGCCTCTTTATTTTTATCTCTTAGATATTTTAAATAATCTGAAAAGACTTCATTATTGGTAGAATTTTGAAAAGCAACCGATTCAGCGGGATTAGTCGCAGAGGTCTCTACACTAAAATGCTGTTCTTTCTGATCAACCAGCATTTCAAAGAATACATTTTCTGGTGGAAGAATCACCACATACACACCCGGCTTTAAAGCTTCTTCACCACTAAAAACGAATGTTCCATCTTTGTTTATCTCCGTTGTATCTCTAACCAGATGCTTTCCATTATAGTGGAATCCAAGGACAATCTTGGTTTGATCATAATCCTTAATTTTTACTTTAATTTCATATCCGTCTTGTGCGAATAAAGACAGGCTAAATAAAAAACCAAACAAGAGAAAGGTGAAACGTGCTTTCATATTAAGAGAAGATTTAATAGTAAACTTATTAAATAAGGGCCCGGGAGTTCAATATCAAACCCTAAGAGATTAATCAAAATGGGTATCCTTATTTGAGACGTGGAATCAGTGGTAAAGATACAGAAGAATAGGTATAAAAACAGAAAAGGTGTTGCCCAAAGAATGGAGCAACACCTTTTCTTAAAGGAGCAAAGAATTAGTTTTCTCCTTTTTCTTTGCCAAGTTGAGCTTCCAGCTCTTTGATTCTTTTTTCGGCAACGAGTATTTGTTTTTGAAGGTCATCCAGTTTTTGCTGTTCAACTTTCAGTTTATTTCTTTCCTCAGAAATCTGCTGAGCAGTTTCTTGTTTGATTACATTAATTTGCTCTTTGGACTGTTGTCGCGCTTCATAGATAGCATCAGAAGCTTCCTTTTTAGCTGTGGCAATTTCCTCTTGAGATTCTTTGCGAGCGGATTCTGAATCTTCGAAGTACTTAGCTTTTTTGGTTGCGGACTCTTTACGAGCGCTTGCAATTTCTTCTTGCGCGTTTTTACGGGCAGTATCAATATCTGACTTTGATTTTTGTTCCTCTTGCGCAACCTCTTGTCGAAGTATCGCAATACGATCATCCCGATCTTGTTTTGCTTCGGCAATAGCTTCAGCAACTTGTTGTTTTGTAGCGGCGACGTCCTGAGCTGCGCGTTCCTGAACTTTGGCAATTTCCTCTGCTGCAGCCTCTCGAGCTGATAAAATCTCCAGTGCAGTTTCTTCTTTAGTTTTAGAAGCTTTTTCTTTGGCGAGTTTCATTTCATTAGCGGCTTGTTCTTGAACAGCGGCAATCTCTACAGCGGCTTGCTCTCTGGCCATCGCGACTTCATTAGCAATATCTTGCTTTTGCTTTGCGGCGTCTTCTTTTGTAGCCGCGACCTCAGCAGCTTCTTCATTTTTCACCTTTGCGATAGTTTCGGCAGCATTGCGTTTGGCTTCAGCAATATTATTACTGGATTCTTGTTGTGCTCTTGCTTCCGCTTCTTTAGCTTTCGCAATTTCGCGCGCGCTATCTTCTTGTGCTTTTCTCAACTCAGATGCAGCTTTCTCGCGTGCACTTACTACTTCTTCTGCGGTCATTTTCTTCGTACTCTCCTCTTGCTCTTTAGCAGCTGCAATCTTAGTTGCAACTTCGTTTTGGATCTCCAGGATACGAGAATCTGCTTTAGATTGTGCATCAGCGACATTATTAGCATAGTCTTTCTTTGCTTTTTGAGCATTAGAATTGGCTTCTTCTACCCGCTTAGCGGCTTCTGCCTGCGCTAATTGAATTTCTTGATTTGCTTTTTCTTTAGCTTCAACTACGGCTTTTGCTGATTCATTTTTGACCTGCATTTCCTTCGCTTTAGCCTTTTCGATATTAGCTGCTACTTCAGCCTGAATTTTAGCGATCTCTTCTTTAGCCTTTTGCTTTGCCGTTTGTACCTCAGAAGCAATTTTTTCTTTTTCAACTTTAGCTTTGGATCGTGAGTCTGAAATTTTCTTGGCTTCTTCTTCGTTGATCTGCGCGATGGTCTGCGCAGCTTTTTCACGTGCGTCAGCGACCTCAGAGGCTAAAGAAGACTTTTCAGAGTCCGCTTCTTTCTTAGCGGCAGCGATTTCTTCCGCGGATTGGGTCTTAGTAGATACGATCTCTGTTTTAGCACGTTCTTTCTCTGCAGCTACTTGCTGTTGGGTAAGAGAGATTTCTTCCGCTGCACGTTTTTTAGTTTGTGCCACTTCGGTAGCATTACTTTCTTTTTCTTTAGCTAGATTTTCTTTAAGCTCAGCTATTTCGGAAGCATTATTCTCCTGAATAAGGGCTTTTTCCTCTGCTCCTTTTCGGCGAGACTCTGCGACTTCAAAAGCTACTTTTTCTTTTTCCAGTACTGCGTTTTCCCGAATTTGAGCAATTTCTTCTGCAGTCTCTTCTCTGATCTTTAAGATTTGCTCTGAAGCTGTTTTCTTAGTATTGACAACATCTTCGGTTGTTTTATTTTGCTCTAATTTTGCCTTTTCTCTGGCGTCTGCGATCAAGTTGGCCGTTTCTTGCCTGATTTTAGACAGTTCAGCCGCCGAGTTTTCCCTGGCAGAAGCAATTTCATCAGCGTACTCTAGCTTAGCCAGTTCGAGTTTATCCTTAATTTCTTTTATGGTCTTTGCTGCATTTTCCCTTGCATCAGCAACTTCCTGAGCAGATTCTACTTTAGCTTTTTGAATCTCTTCGGTTGCTTTTTGTCGGGTTTCGACTACATCAAGATTAATCTTTTCTATTTCAGTATTTGCATTGGTTCTTGCATCTTTTACAGAAGCTGCGATAGTTGCTTTTTCTTTATCAATTTCGCTCTGAGAACTTTGACGGGCTTCGAGTACTTCCTGAGCATATTGGGCTTTCTTCTCCGCAGCCTGTTCACGGGCAGCAGTAACTTCAGCCTGCAGTTGAGCCTTTATCTGAGCCCCTTTCTGTTTTTCTTCTTCAATTTCAGTTCTAAGACTGGCTTTAGTTTCGGCCAGTTCTTTTTTAAGGCTTTCCAACTCGCTATCATTCAGTAAACTTATATCAGCAACTTTACGAGTACCGGATGGCGTGGCACTAATCGGACGGCTCTTTTGACTTGCACTCCCCTTCCCTGGTGAATAATCATTACCCGTAATCACCGTATCATTGACTTTGTTTTCATCCAGATTGTTGGCAAAACAATTGATCAAATTTCGAAACTCTACCTGTCGGCTACCATTAACTGTGAACTTCCGCATCTCATTACTAATATTGTTTTTGATATAAATAGTAGTGATGACGGCAGAATTCATCCAATTAATAGCCGCAAGGTCAAGTTGTAATGTGTTTTCGTAAGTAGGTGTTCCACCTGTTTTTAGTACTTCTCCCATACCGATAAATCGGTAGCTTTTACGATTGCTATTATTATCCATGAAGATGACTTCATCTTCCTGATTAAATTCAACACCGTTTTTGGAAAAAACTTTAGCCTGGACACCTTTAGGCGTAGTCATAAATTCAATAGCATAGCTATAATCACCACGAACTACTAAGGTTTGGGCCTTTGATCGCATTTGTTGAACAGCACCAACAGTCTTATTTTCTTCGATTAGTGCATTACAATTTTGTGCACTAAGTGCTTGGCTAGCACAAAAGAGAATTGCGAAACAGAGCAAGGACACGCGTATTTGCTTCATAAAGCAGGGTTTAGTGTAAACATTAATAGCCTCCTTTACTCACTTAGGAACCATAAGGTTCAAAAACATGAGGGGAGTAAGCAAGGATGAACCTAAAATCTCAAATATTTTGGAAATCGCTTGAAGTTCATCCAAGTTACATAATGCGCTACAAATGTGTAGCCAAAATGACAAAATATTCGATTGGAAAACGGAATTATGGCCAGTTTTATTCGCTTTTATTAAAGAAAACGAAAGTTTTTAACGCTTAGCTGCTAAAAGGAAGAGAATTGCCATGCGAATTGCCACTCCATTTTCAACCTGTTGAAGGATAATGGATTGGTCAGAGTCGGCGACATCACTGGTGATTTCGACCCCTCTGTTGATTGGTCCGGGGTGCATAATCACTACCTCGCTATCAAGGCTATTGAGTAAGGATTTATTAATACCAAAATATTGGGCATACTCCCGTAAGGAAGGAAAGTATTTGATATCCTGTCGTTCTAACTGAATTCTCAGCACATTTGCTACATCGCACCACTCTAGTGACTGACGAACATCATAAGAGACCTCAACGCCAAGTTGATTGATGTACTTAGGAATTAATGTAGGAGGCCCGCAGACTCTAACTTTTGCCCCCAACTTTTGTAAACAGTAGATATTACTTAGCGCTACTCGGGAATGGAGGATATCTCCAAAAATGCATATTTTTTTGCCTGCCAGGTCAGATTGTAGTGCTTCTCTCATCGAAAAGGCATCCAAAAGTGCCTGAGTTGGATGTTCGTGTGTTCCATCTCCTGCATTAATGATATTTGCATCAATATGATTCGCTAAAAAGGCAGGCGCTCCAGGGGCAGGATGTCTCATCACTACCATATCCACTTTCATGGATAGGATGTTATTGACTGTATCCAGTAATGTTTCGCCTTTTTTTACCGAAGAAGAAGCTGCAGAGAAGTTAACGACATCAGCAGAAAGTCTTTTCTCGGCTAATTCAAAAGATATTCTGGTACGGGTTGAGTTTTCAAAAAACAGATTTGCTACCGTTACGTCACGTAAAGAAGGCACTTTTTTGATAGGACGGTTGATGACTTCTTTAAAATTTTCGGCGGTCTCGAAGATTAGGTTAATATCATCGACATTTAGGTATTTAATTCCTAGTACGTGGTCAGTGCTGAGCTGTGTGCTTGCCATGAAAATTAAGCTTTTTGCGGAAATAATAGAATTCTATCATTCCCGTCTTGTTCTTCCCATTCTACTTTTACATATGCTTCATCAATGGCATCAATTGTCAAACCTGTATAATCTGCCTGAATTGGCAGGTGTCGGTTGAATCGTCGGTCAACCAGCACCACTAACTCCACTTTATCTGGTCGTCCAAAATCCTGTAGCGCAGTTAGCGCTGACTGAATCGTACGGCCTGTGTACAGTACATCGTCGACCAATAAAACCTTTTTCCCTTCGACCAGAAAGTCTATTTCGGTAGTACTTGCCGACAATGGTTTTTCTCTAGTGCGAAAATCATCTCGGTAAAAAGTAATATCCAACTTCCCATAATCGATTTTCTGGATATTCAGAATTGATCTAAGTTTTTGGTGAATCCGGTCAGCGACATAGATTCCTCTTGGCTGGACACCAATAAGACAGGTATTTTCAAAATTCGGATAATTCTCAATCAACTGATGACTCAATCTTTCAATCATTAGATCGAACCTTAGTTTTTCAAGAATTACTCTTTGTTTTGCCATGATGCCGTAAAGATAAAATTTATTATTTCGAGGAGAAAAAGCTTGGCAAAAAGTTTACAGTCAATTTTTATGAAGAAGTTGTTCAAAAAAGAAAAGGCTTGAGATCGAATCGATTTCAAGCCTTTTCTATATTATCATAAAGCATTAACTATTTTTTAGGCTTATACCTGCTTTTCAAGTTAACTGTTTGATTAAAAATTAATTTTTCCGGGCTGGAAGTTGAATCCACACAGAAATATCCGTTTCTCATGAATTGTAGTTGTGTTCCCGGACTTACCTCTTTGAGGCTTGGTTCTACATATATTGCTGGTAGAACTTCCAGAGATTCATGATTAAAGAACTCCATAAAGTCCCGATCTTCATGAGCCGTAGGCGTTTCATCCGTAAACAGATGATTATAAAGTCGTGCCTCTGCTTTAATTGCATGCCCAGCAGATACCCAATGTAAAACTCCTTTTGCTTTTATACCAGAGGTGTCTTCTCCACTCTTGCTATCCGGATAGTAAGTACAACGAATCTCTGTCACTATACCATTATCATCTTTTACGAAATCAGTACAGTTAATGATATAACCATTTTTCAAACGTACATTACGACCAGGCCCTAATCGGAAAAACTTCTTCGGAGGATCTTCCATGAAGTCTTTACGCTCGATGTATAACTCTCTTGAAAAAGGTATGATTCTACTTCCCATTGATTCATCTTCCGGATTGTTGACCGCTACCATTTCATCTACTTTGTCCTCCGGGTAATTTGTAATGACCACTTTTACAGGATCAAGTACAGCCATTACTCTGGCAGTAGTTTTATTAAGTTCGTCCCGTACACAAGACTCTAACAGATCAATCTCTATTACATTTTCTCTTTTAGCTACTCCTACTTTATCACAGAATGTTCTTAGTGCAGCAGCAGGAAAACCTTTCCGACGCATCCCTGAGATAGTTGGCATCCGTGGATCATCCCAGCCAGTAACTAAACCATCCTCCACTAATTTTTTGAGTTTACGCTTACTGGTAATCATGTAAGCTACATTCATCCGGGCAAACTCAATCTGACGTGATGGATAAATTTCCAGTTTTTCAATAAACCAATCATACAAAGGACGATGGTGCATAAATTCCAAAGAACAAAGAGAATAAGAAATTCCTTCAATCGCATCTGACTGTCCATGTGCAAAGTCATACATTGGATAAATACACCACTCATCTCCTGTCCGATGATGATGTTCGTGTTTTATGCGGTACATCAATGGATCCCGTAATAACATATTAGGAGAAGCCATATCTACTTTTGCGCGTAACACCCTTGATCCATCAGGAAACTCTCCATTTTTCATTCGCTCGAACAAATCAAGGTTTTCTTCAACAGAGCGGTTTCTATATTCATTTTCAACACCTGGGGTACCTGGAGAGCCTTTTTCTTCGGCGATTTTTTCGGGTGTTGAATCATCGACGTATGCCAGTCCTTTGCTAATTAGTTTTCTGGCAAATTCATATAGTTTGCCAAAATAATCTGAGGCAAAATATTCCCGATCCTCCCAATCATACCCTAACCATTTAATATCCTTTTTGATATTATCTACAAACTCTGTGTCCTCCGTAGTAGGATTGGTATCATCAAACCTTAAGTTGGTAAGACCTCCGTACTTTTTAGCAGTTTCAAAGTTGACGCAAATCGCTTTAACATGACCAATATGAAGGTAACCGTTCGGTTCAGGTGGAAAACGGGTATGCACTTTTAGTCCGGGATTTTCTTCCAGGTTATCTTCTATGATTTGCTCGATAAAATTGAGCGACGCTGTTTTTTCTGACATTATAACTATTGTTATTTAGCTTTAATTGGTGTTCATTAATTAGAACCACCTGCAATTTTGTTTAGGTATTATACACTACATTCGGTTTGGCATTTCGATCCCTAATAGTAACATACTTTTTTCCAAGACTTTTGATACGTTACTACTCAATAATAATCGAAAATCTTTTGCTTCCGGAGTTTCAGCAGTAATGATCTTGCAATCATGATAAAACTTATGATAGCTCTTTGCAAGGTCAAAATTGAAGCTTGCAATCAAAGAAGGATCATAATGATCAGCAGCAGCCTGAATAACTTCCGGAAATTTATGAAGGATTGTGATCAACTCTCGCTCTACAGATTCCAAACTTGTATATTCCGTCGCTAAAGGAAATGAACTTTGTCCTGCCTTTTGCAAAACACTTTTGATTCGAACGAAGGCATTCTGAATATAGGGTCCAGTATCCCCTTGCAAATCAACAGATTCCTGCGGATTAAACACCATTCGTTTTTGCGGGTTTACCTTAAGAATGAAATACTTAATCGCCGCCAGTCCAATTTTTTTATATATCTCTGATCGTTCCTCCTCTGAAATGTGGTCAAGGTCTCCTCGCTCTGTTGAACTGTTTCGTGCTTCCTGAATTACTTCTGCTACGAGGTCATCCGCATCCACCACTGTTCCTTCCCGGGATTTCATTTTTCCGGTTGGGAGGTCTATCATCCCATATGACAAATGGTAAAGTCCATCTGCATAAGGCGCCCCAATTCGCTTCATAATCTCGAACAGAACTTTGAAGTGGTAGTTTTGCTCATCACCAACTACATAGACCATTTTCTTGGTCCCAAAATCTTTATACCGTAATTCAGCCGTACCAATATCCTGTGTCATATAAACACTAGTCCCGTCACTTCTTAAAACCAACTTATGATCAAGCTTTGCATCTTCGAGGTCAATCCAGACGGAGCCATCTTCTTTTTTGTAAAAAGTACCTTTACTCAATCCATCATCGATAAAATCTTTACCCAGCAAGTAAGTATTCGACTCATAATATAATTTGTCGAACGATACGCCCAAACTCTCATAGGTTGTACCAAATCCTGAATACACCCAACTGTTCATTTTTTCCCAAAGCGCTCGTGCATCTTCGTCACCAGCTTCCCACTGCAACAGTAATGCCTTGGTTTCTTTTCCTAAATCGCTGTACTCATTAAAATACTTCTTTTCGTAAGCTTTAAAAAAAGCTTCTTTACTTTGCCCCTCTTTCGCTTTTTCTGTATAAAGTGTATCAGCGGTATCAGTGCTTTGCCATTCCGCATATTCTTCGTTTAATTTAGTCTGGAAAAGTACGTAGTATTTTCCGACTAGAAAGTCTCCTTTAATACCAGAAGACTCCGGAGTTTCTCCTTCTCCAAATTTTTTCCAGGCCAACATCGATTTACAAATCGCAATGCCCCGGTCATTAATAATTTGAACTTTGACCACTTCATTACCAGCGGCCTCCAGGATTTGGGCACAGGACCAACCTAAAAGGATGTTCCGAATATGGCCAAGATGTAATGGCTTATTAGTATTCGGAGAAGAGAACTCTACCATCACTTTTTCTCCAGTGGGCGGCAATTGTCCATAATCAGTAAGCTCGTTTACACTTTGTAAGAAATTGCTCCAGTAGCTATCTGCAATTTCCAGATTAAGGAATCCTTTAATCACATTGTATCCAGTGACTTGATCTACTTCTTCCGTTAGTTTTTTACCCAGCTCCTCTCCTATTTCATCTGGTTTTTTCTTAGCCAATTTGGTAAAAGGGAAGGTTACTACTGTAAAATCTCCTACAAAATCCTTTCGAGTTTCGTTGATCGTGATGGGCTGACTAGGTGATTCACCATACAAACTTGTAATGGCCTCTTTCGTTGCATTCTTTATGATATCAGTAATGGTCATTTACTCCGTATTTAAAAGCTTTGTATTTGAACCTAAATTGTTAGGTTGAAGTTCCGATTATCCAGTATTTTTTATCTGGCCGCAAATTTAGAGTTTATTAGGGAGAAAAGGCAAGGTATTCGGTGTATGTTTAAATTTCATCCATTGAGCTTCATAAACAAATAATAAGTATTTCCAGGATTGAAATACCGTTCTTATTATGGAAGATAATTACAGAGAGAATGAAAATGTAGCGGCCACCTGGTCATCAGTCGAAAGATAGGTGCAATTAGTGAAAAGTGTGCTTAGGCTCTCGGGACAATCCTTTTTAGATAAATTTTACCGGGGATGCATTCAGAAAAACTGGTTTTTCCTTGCCAACTGCCCTCAATATTCAAGTTATTTTCTTTGCTTTTGACCAGTAGTTGATAGGATTTAAAGCACCATTCCATTCCTTTTAATACTTCATGCGAAACAATATGTTCATCTTTTAAGCGGAGGTAAAACCCTCCGGTTATGGACCCAGAGATATTCATCTCAGCATAAATATTATCTACAAAAACAAAGGATTTGCCGGTGATTGAATCACCTTTTTGAACCAGCCACATTTCGAGAACATATTCGGGCCGATAGCCTCCATCGTCTTGAGTAATTTTACCTTTCCAGTGTCCCGAAATATCCTGTGCTAAGATACCAGATATGGTACCAAGTATAAGAAAAGTCAAAGAAAGATATGTTTTAATCACCTGTCTCACTACTATAATAACTATTGAGCTAGCTAAATGTTGTCCTAAGATTCGGGAGTCTTCTGTTCAAAGATGCTAAAAATTGTCCCACCATAGTGCCTTTCCTGAGTATAATTTGGGTGAGATTTAAAATCATGGTTCGGATTATGCTCTAAAACCAGCCATCCTCCGGGGTTAAGCAGTTCATTTTTGAAGATGACGTCAGGAATCGTATCCAGTGTTGGTAAGGGGTACGGAGGACCGGCGAATATATAATCATAACTTTGGTTGGTGCCTTTGATAAAACGAAATACATCCGACTTAAATATTTTGATGTATTCTTCTATTTCTAAGGTAGCCGCAGTTTTTTTCACAAAAGCTACACAGCCTCCGAACTTATCTACATAAGTAACATCCTTACAGCCTCTAGAGATGAATTCATAAGAATGATTGCCTGTCCCTCCAAATAAATCCAGGACTTTTAGTGACTCAATGTCAAAGTTATTGACAATTATATTAAACAAACCTTCTTTAGAAAAGTCGGTAGTTGGCCTGGTGGGCCAGTTTTTGGCAGGTGGATTAAATCGCCTCCCTTTGAATTTCCCTCCGATTATACGCATAGCTTTGCACAGTAAAGGTTAAAAGATTGATGTCCGGGTTGCGCTTTAATTTGTGGTCCGAAGTTGAGAAAGTCCGGTAACTGTACAAAATGAAGGTGTCGGATATAACGATATAAAAGTTTATAAACTTCCGATTCTGCCATAATCTCTCCTGCAAAATAGACCGGTACAGACTCTGGCTTCAGCTTAAACTGGTCAAATATTAACATGGTGTAATAAACAAAATCATTCGCACTTTGAAAGCTATATTGATTACTAAACAAGAAATCTTTGCCTTCAAATAACACTGCCTGAAACTGATTCCCCAAGATATTCAGATACACTTGATAACCTGTTCGATGCTGGGATAAGCGATAAACACCTTTGATAAACCAGGTAGAGACATGGTATACTTCAGCTCCCGGAAAGTACCCTTCAATCAAAGAATTCACACCTTTTTTAACTGGGTAAACGTTTTTGAGGTTTAATTCAGTTAGCTCATCAACTTTAATGAGGTCGTCCTCTTCCAACTGAATCATTTTATCTAGGTAGGATGCTTTAGCGTCCTCTTTAAATAATCGATCAGGTACAAAAGTCTGAGCAGTATTGGTGAGTGCAAAACTTCGGCGTTGAAAGGGAGCACGGAGCAATTCATCCTGTGTACACACCAGGTGAATTGTATTTGCTATGTCAGGTTTGTCGTTTTGGTAATTTGAATAAGACCGAAGCAGTTGAACTTGCTGGAGGGGCAGATCGTACACAAAAAAAGAAAATCTGTCTGCACCTACAAATGCAGACAGATTATAGGAGGGTATCGATTTTTTTACAAAAGTATCTTCTTGTATATCGACGCTTATTCCCAATTCCCTGTAAGGTTTGGAGCACTTAATGAGCCAAACTTAATGAATGAATTCGGGTCATAAGAAGCGTCATAACGTGCATACTTAGTAGATCCATACTTACCCATGTAATCCTTACGTAGTGTTTTTACTTCGAGTACACTAACGCCTTTAGAAGACTGATAGGTAATAGTATCTGCCGCAATTTCGAACGTTTTGCCTTTGGTATATGGTACAAAAGGTAAAGAATCCAAGTTTATCTTGAACGGACTAGTTTGATTTAGTTCTGTAATACGGTCAGATACCTTGGTATAAGATGTATCATAAGAAATAATCGGATTGTCCGGGTCATCTTTATCACCAATTACAGAAATGGTCATAATTTCACCAGTTTTCAAGGTTTGAATCAAAGAATCGAAGTTTGGTGCATACCCTTCACCCGTAACTTCACGGAATAGTTCTTGAGATGCTCGGATTGCTTTAAGTCGATCAATAACAACTTGATCTCTTTTTTCTTTCTCAGCATTGAACTCAATCGGCTCCTGAATACTGCTGTATAATACCCATACTAAGCCACAGATCATGGCGAAAAGAACTAGGTTAATAACTACTCTCATATGCAGATAAATTTTCGTTTGTTTAGACGCAATAATACTATTTTTTCTATAAAAAATAGAAGACTAATAAAAGAAGTTACTACTATTCGAAGGGAGTAAGGTTGAAATAGCCATTCTGACCCCAAAAATCTGCCAATTTTGAATATTTAGTAAAGACATTCATATTGGTATTTTTATCCTAAAATCAGCATAAACCCGACTGAATAAGCATTGCTTATCAGGTAGAACTTTCTCGTTTAAAGAGATGCAGAAAATTAGTAGATTGGTGGATATAGAATAGATTAATCGAAACAGTGTCTCGATTAATCTATCAAGAGAATAATTTCGCAAATTGAAGATCAGTCTAGGAGACCGGTTGATTTTTAAAGTGTTGTTCACCAATCAGGCATTCTCCACTATAAGATGCACCTTCATCGACAACCATTTTCTTCGCTCTTATTTTACCTTTGATAAACGCGGTATTTAATAAGTGTAATAAACCATTAACACTGATCTCGCCGTCAATTTTACCTTTGATAGCAGATTCATTGCATTTAACAGTGCCTTCCACCCGGCCAGTTTCCCCCATGACGAGTTTTTGTTTGAAAGAAGCATCACCTAGTATAGTACCATCTAGTCTAACATCCTGATTAGCTTTGATTGAGCCTTCGATGGTAGTACCGGAAGCAATTACATTTGAATCGGAAGGAATTGAGGGGGCAGAATTTACGGTCTTTGGCGTTTCATTCTTACTTTTGCTTTTGAACATAGAAGAAGTAGTTGAAAGTATTAAGTAATAGTATCAGTAATAAATAATATGTAGTAGGAGTAGAATTTAGTAAAGTCTTTAGATAAGAGATAGCCAATAGCGATTTGATCATAACCTAAAATAGCTCTTTACAAATTACTTTATTTAGAGGTCAATAGATCAAAATAGCTTTTCAAAAAAATGTTCCCGAAACTTAATGTGCTTAAAACAAATTTAAAAAATTATTATCGGAAAGTATAGTTAGTCCGAAAAAATATATACATTTTTTTATATGAGTATAATAATCCTTGCTATAGAATCCTCCTGTGATGATACTTCTGCAGCGATTCTGAAAGACGGAGTGGTGCTAAGTAATTGCGTTGCTAATCAAACGATCCATGAACAATACGGAGGCGTAGTGCCGGAGGTCGCTAGCCGTGCACATCAGGAGAATATCATCCCAGTGGTTGATCAGGCTATTAAAAAAGCTGGTATCAACAGATCAGAAATCACGGCCGTGGCTTTTACCAGAGGACCGGGACTGATCGGCTCTTTAATTGTAGGCGTATCCTTTGCAAAAGCTTTTGCCTTGAGCCTGGGTGTACCGATGATAGAGGTTAATCATATGCAAGCTCATGTGCTCGCACATTTTGCGGAAGACCCAAAACCTTCTTTTCCATTCTTGTGTCTTACCGTCTCTGGAGGGCATACGCAGATCGTATTGGTCCGGGACCATTTGGATATGGAAATCCTCGGAGAGACCATTGATGATGCTGCGGGTGAGGCTTTCGACAAAACCGGAAAACTTTTAGGGCTCCCCTATCCGGCCGGTCCCTACATTGATAAATATGCGAAAGAAGGAGAAGCAGTTTTCGACTTTCCTGAGCCGAATGTAGGCGAACTAAACTTTAGTTTTAGTGGACTCAAAACGTCCATCCTCTATTTCCTAAAAAAGCAATTAGCTGAAAATCCCGATTTCATCCAGGAGAACTTAAATAATATCTGTGCATCTGTACAGGATCGTATCGTTTCGATACTAATAAAGAAGTTAAAACGTGCAGCTAAGCAAACTAAAATCACCGAAGTGGCTATTGCCGGCGGTGTTTCTGCCAATTCTGCCCTTAGAAATACTTTACAAAAAACAGGGGAAGAAATGGGATGGAACACTTACATTCCAAGCTTTCAGTTTTGTACAGACAATGCCGGAATGATTGCCGTTACCGCTTATTACAAGTACTTACGAGGTGAATTTGTGGGGCAAGATGTGGCGCCAGTGGCGCGGTATGCGATTAACATTGGTCATGAGTCTTAGGTCATCATGAGTCATGAGTCATTAGTCATCATAAGTCATGAGTCATATCGGGATTACCCCATGACTTATGACTTATGACCAATGACTTATGGTTTAAAACTCTTCGATCAATTTCTTTTTCATCTTTTCGAACTCTTCTTCCGTAATTACACCGGCAGCTTTTAAGTCACCGAGCTCTCTAAGTTTTCCTAATACATCATCCGTATCTGTTTCCACTTCTTCTGTATTAGGTACAGGAGGTGGCGTAGCATCCTTGGCAGACGTAGGCTCAGAGAATGCTTCTGGTTCTTCTGCAACGAAATCACCTTCTTTGGCTTTTTTATTCATCTCCTTCGCTACTTTCTTTCCTTTTTCGAATTTCTCTTTATAGTACTTTCGTAAGCGATCAGGATCAAAATCAAGAATAGTTCCACCAGAGCTAAAATGTGTTTTGAAAACCTCTCCAAGCGCATAAGTAGATGCTCCAGCAAATATACTAACGGTTGCGCCTCCAATTAAAGATCCTACACCCGGGATAAGTTTAATTACACTTCCTGCGCCTAATCTGGCTAAAGTGGAACTAGTCAAAGAGGTGACGATTGCTTTTCCTTGTGTCTCCTTAAAGTCGACATCATACACTTTACAAAGTTGTCGGATCATGTCCAGTTGAAGTGCGCTCACCGCAAAAATATCTGCGATTAATACCGGAATTAAACCTGCGCCCATACTCCATACGACATGGTTACGAACAATAGTATCTGCATGTTTATCCTGATCTTTTGTGCTATTACTCATGATAGTTTTTTTTGCTTTTTTTAATGCTGAATATATTACTTTACGTTTTTTCATTTTAAATACAGTTTATTAATGGTCGCAAGTCATCTGCTTGCTGCTTGAGGTCAAGTTAGAAACTTGCCTTTATTTGTCCCAGTCTAGTTTTGAGTCGAATATACTCGAACAGACTGAACGAACATACGGGCAAAGTAGAATTAAACCACTTTGCCCGCAAGATTTTGTCGACGACGATCCGAAAAGTTTAGACGGAATTAGTCAATTTTGACCTTAATCCCTTCTGAATGACTTGTAAACTCCGGTGCGTACATACACTGCATTGTCGTAATTCCATTCGAAAAGACCCCGCTATGGACCGCTCTCAAAGGGTATTCAAAGACATAGGTACCTTTTGGTAAGTAACCCATAAAGAAGTTCGTTGCCACATCTTTGGTACTTTCATAATATCCAAGCCCACCCTGATATTTATATTGACTCAGGACATTTATCGGCTCGAATCCAGAAGCTCGCATATCTTTCAGGTGTACATATTCCATGTCGCGATCTACTCGAATCTCGATACGTACTTGTACCTTATCTCCTTGCTTGATCTCGGCACCTTCTCCTAAAAGTGATAATTGTGGCCCAGTATCTGAATTTGACACTTTGAATAACTTCTTATTGATCGTCAAAGGCGTTTCTTCAAAAGTCTCAATCTTATCCAGTTGCTCAAAGTATTGCCAGTAGAGGGCTCCCCATGCCACAGTGGAATTTGGATTCTCTACTTTAATCTCACTCATATTATCCTTGATCTCATCACCATCCCAACTGGTTTTGAAGTAGCCGGTTCCGGCCTCCGTTTGCATTTTACTTTGATCAATCACTTTATCTCCTAAAGTAATTTTGACCGGTTGATCTTCTAATAACCAATTTCCTCCTCGACTCAACATTGCATATACTGCGGCAGCCGTCCCTTTGGTCGTCTTCCAGTGATTCGTTTGCTTATTCTTGAGCAACCATACTTTCAGATCATCAACAGCCTGTTCGTCTTTAGCGACCTCATCAAATACTTCGATCATTAAGGCATGTGTTTCAATCGGTAATTGATACCAGTAAAACCCTGTATCGTATTTCCAGTACATTCCTAACTCCGGATTATTTAAAGAGCGTTCTTTTAAGCTTTTGACGATATTACCCGGAATAGCACTGTTCGATCTAAAACGGTGCAAACCTAAAGCGATCAAACCTTCGGAATACATTCCACGGTTAAGCCAGTACTTCTCTGCCTGTCCCAGATAATAATTGAAGGCTTCCGTTGTCTGACTATTAATCGGAGTATCCGGAAAGAACGATCTGGCATATAAGTAATGAATGGCAATATGACTCAAGTGGTCATTTTCTAAATTTCCACCATATCGTTTGATCCGTCTCTTCAATTCATTATAATGCTCCGCAAGTTGTTCGTCAATATATCTCAAGGCGTTATTGACCACCGTATTCATTCGCTCATCTTCCGTAATATCACTTACACCCAAGGCTTTTAAATGGCCAAGTCCTTCAACGATGTATTGACTTATATACCAATTATCGCTTCCGCCCGGGAACCATGGGAAACCACCATTCCCCATTTGTCGATCTGCAATTATACTCAGTGCCTTATCCGATTCATTAGCCATACGATTCAAATCGAATAATAAGCCAATGTTTCGCATTTGTTGTGCTTCACTTTGTGCCTGTAAAACCCAAGGGGTCTCTTCCAAAAGTGCGTACTTCAATTCCTGATTCTTAGTGAGGTTACTTTCCAGTGATCCTGGTGTATTCTTCCAGGCATCGAAGATACGCTTCACCTTTGGGTGAGAATTTGCGACTGAGGATGCCAGCGAATTTGCATAATAGCGACTAAAGATTTGTTCCGTACATTCATAAGGATACTCCATCAGGTATGGTAAAGCTTTGACCGCATACCAAGCCGGATTTGAAGTATATTCTAAAGTCATCTTATGGTGCTGCAAAGTATTTGACGCGGAGGCTTTCTCCATGGCTACGAATTTGTATTCGCGGGTTTGATTACCTCTGATCGGTAAAGGCTTCGCCTCGGTCACTAACATACGATTCGTAAGAATCGGAAGTGCACTTTCTTCGCCATCAGAAAAGGAACCGGCCTTGGCAACCACGCGGTGCACCACCGCCCCTAACTGACCATAAGGGATTTCTAACTTCCATTCCAAAAGGTCAGACTGACCACCAGGGGCCGTAAAACTTACCTGATTCTGCGTATTGCCTAACTGCTGATCCAGCGGTTGCATTGTGATCGCATCAAATAGCTCTAAAGTAGCCGTACCGGACAATGGATCAGCGGTAAGGTTACTAACCTTAGCAGTAAAAGTAATCTCATCGCCTTCACGGAAGAACCGCGGAGCGTTTGGCAATACCATTAAGTCCTTTTGTGTGACCACTTCCTTTGAAGTTGTACCAAGCTTTAGATCTTTTGTATGCGCTAGTCCTAAAAACTTCCATCGGGTCAGGGCTTCATTCATGGTGAACTTAACAATCACATTCCCATCTGCATCCGTTTCGAGATTAGGGAAAAAGAAGACCGTTTCTTTTAAGTTCGTTCTAATCTGAGGCGGTGTATCACCAGCTGCTTCATCAGAAACTTCTTTATCCGTCTCCCATTCTTCTATTACTTCCACAGCATCATCAGCTGCTGACAATCCAGCGGTTTCCGCCGCAACGCCATCTATCTTTCTCCTTTTCAGGCCGCTTACTTTAGCTTCAGCTTGTGGTGCCGGCGCGTTCATTTCAACTGCTTGATCAGAGAGCATCATTTCTTCTTCCACCATCACCCCACTGAGCGAACCTCGGAAATAATTTTGGTAGTAATTAAATCCAAACCAATTGAGTTGTTCCAGTGATCGATATTTTGTTCCGTATCCTCCATTGTTTCTATTCCATTGATAATGCAGTTGCTGAGGATATGCTGTAGCATTGGCTCCGGTTCGCCAACTGTATTGACGATAATTGTAAGGGAATGGATTCAAAGACCAATTATTAGCTGCGAAGGCATCCAAGGAGGCATCGTACATACCAACCACCATTTCAGCAGCTACTTTCTCTTTTGCTGGTCCGGAGATTTTTATTTGCCAGGTTTCTTCTTGTCCAGGGTATAATTTATCTCGGAACGTCCCGTACTCAATGGTCAATTGTTTATTAGACCAAGGAACAGAGATCGTATAAGGATTCGTAAAGCTACGGTTGTGCGCCATGAGGTAAACATTATAAAAAATATTTCCTCGATGAGCTTCAACGATTGCTTTAGTTTCATTTACTAAACCATTCACTGTCAACCATTTTCTATCCACGATCTTATTATCGACTTCGACTTCCAGGAGCATTTTCTGATTGGGGTTAACGGAGCCTAAGTACCAACTAGCGGTCTCCCCTGGCTCACGGGTGGTCTCTTCATTTACATGAAAATAGATCTCGTTGGCAGGGACCTGCTTTACGTCCAGATCATACACTGTAATGAATTGCTTGATTTCAATGGCTTCGCCAAAGGCATCCTGAGTTGTCAGGCTTACCGCATATTTTCCAGGTTGCAAGCGAAGTGAAGACAGATCAAGTTCCTTTGATTCACTAGTATTAAAATCCGAATCAAAAACGGTGGAAGAAACCGGCCAGTTGCCCGGTTGATCCTCATCTTTATAAGCGATCAATGGAAAATCACGTTGGTAATCTTCTGAAGTTAATAGATACTGATCGGGCTTGCCCCAGTAACGATTTATGAATGGGCGATTAGGCGCATTCAACTTTTCGATCGTTACTTTTCCGGTAGCTGCTTCAAATTCTCCATTAAGATTTTGGGTGGTAATGGGGAGTGTTTTAAGGCTATCTGCATTGATCGTTTCAGCGATTTGCATACTAGCTCGAAGAGCGATCTTCCCTACTGTAACGCCTTGGCTCGCTGAATGCGTTTCGCCAGTGATATCGGTGATATCAGCATATACTGTATAGTAATATTCTGGCTTCCGGTCTTTACTAATAGAAGGGTCAGAAAGTGCGGTAAAATCAATCGTAAATTTACCTGTTTCATCCGTAGTGCTTACACCATTCGTAATCTCAACGGAAGGTGATGATGGTCGATAACCACCCCATCTCCACCAGGGATAGTAAGGGAATCTTGCTTGTCGAACGACACGATAAACTACTTGTGCTCCATCGATGGCATTCCCGGCATAAGCTTTTGCCTGTCCGGTTACACTGACCTCTTCATCTAATTTAAAACTACCCGCAACCGGATCGAATTTCACTTCAAACTTTGGTCGCTTATATTCTTCTACCCGAAAACCTTTTCGGCTACTTCCATTTTCTGTTATGGCTTCAAGAGTCATCGCTCCTGTCAGGCTTCCCTGGGGCGCTGTAAAGACTCCGTTTATCGTCCCATATTCATTTGTTCGTAGCTCGAGGGTTTCGACAATTTGTCGATTTACATCCTTAAGATTTACGGTGACCTTTTGATTCGTAACGATAGTTGGTTTCTGCTCTGCATCGTAATTAATTACAATACCTTTGAAATAAACACTTTGGCCAGGCCGATAAATGCCTCGATCCAAAAAGAAGTGTATCTGGTTTCGGGTCCGAGTATTACGAGATCGATTGTAGTTAGAAGCATTAGTGCCCAAGTCAAGCCGATCTTCTCCATAAGTAAAGATCACATTAAAGTTGCGACCACTAATTTTTTGGCTATCCGCAAAACCATTTTGATCGCTTCGGGTAGCTCCGGTTTTTTTGCGTTCATTTCGACGAGTGATCCTATTGTATTCATTGGTATAGAAGTCTAGTGCCACATTCGATAAAGGTTCCCCTGTTTTTCGGTGATTCAAGACAAACGAGGTATATCCGGCTGGGGTATTCAGTTGAGCAAAACCAATATTAGAAATATGCGTAATTAAATATTGAACACTGGTAGCTTCAGAAGTCAAGTTCTGTCCAGTTGACAGGATAAAGATATAAGTACCTAATTCTAATTGATCAACTTTTATTTCAGTAGTATGATTGCGGTAATCACCAACTTCAGGTAGATCCACTGCGAAGCCACGGAGTGGGTCTAGTTTTGATAGATAACTATCTCGTTTGTCATAGTCCTCTTCATTGAAGCGTTTGAGTTGTCTTTCGTTGACTTTTATAATTCGACCATAGACCTTTTGGACATTGCGATAGCTAATCTGCATCAATATCGGCTGGTCCGGTAAATTGACAAGTTCTGTCATAAAACTCAAATCCTTGGAAAGGATGGAGGCACGTAATCCTTTACATCGTCCTGTACCAATCGCATCGGGGTACTTATCGATTACCTGATCACAAAGCTCTAGAGCTGTTTTCCAATAGAATTGTCGATCATCAGAAACACCCTGGCGATAATCCTGTCCTAGATCATAATAATACTTTGCTTTTAGGTATGCAATTTCAGATTCAATCTCCGCTCCCTGGTATTTTTGTTGAATACTATTGAGCGTTTCCAGGTAAATCTCATTTTTATTTAGCATGACGCCGTTGGTGTAGACGTATTGAATACGACGCAGGTCAGCATAGGTAAGAGCATCGGAAGATGCATCGTTTTTGTGGAAGCGTAGCAGGTCCTGGTAGAGCCGTAGGCTCGTTAGTTTGTCAGCGGTGGAATCCTGCGAATTAAAATCATAACTTAAGAAAGTTTCTACGTCTCCTAGTGCTTCCGGTTGGTTAATCGAAAATTGATAAGCCGGTCGCGTCAGATAATTGCGTTCATTGGCAAAATGATTCAAAGCGCGATACATCAAAAAGTCGTAAAGAGTTGGCTGAATCCCTTCGGCATTAACACCTTTTGAAAGAATGGCTGCAAAATCTTCCAGTTTAACAGTTTGAGTTTGATTATCATCCACCGAAGCGAGGTAGTAATCTCTGGATGCTTTAGTCAATTGACCAACCGTCCAGGTTTGGATATCATCGGGTTTGAAGTCACTTAATTCGGTACGATCCTGTAGTTGCCAATACTGTTGATCGAGGTAACGCATATACATTTCTCCGATCATGGACTGCAAAATCTTATTCTCCGGAAAATCTGCCTTATCAATATGCTGTTGCATATCCATAAGTGTTTTCACGAACCCATCTTCTTCTAGTTGGGTCTGATATTTACCAAAATAGATCAGGCATTTGATGGTTTGAGCCGGATTATCTTCTTTTTGGGCCGTAGCATAAATTTCTTGTACTTTTTCTAAGGCAGACTTAGGAAGTCCTTGTTGATCGAGTGAATCAACGGTTTTCCAATCTTTGGAATAGTCATCATTATTAAGTTGGGTCATGTCCTCAGAAGGCTTTTGGTCGTTTGACAATCGTTGTTTTTGTTTGTTGCAATCACTAAACAAGGCAAAAAATACCAATAGTGAGAGGCAGGATAGTACAGTTTTCATAAAAAATGGTTTTCTAATCTGATCATTCATACGTGTAAATTTAACAGGTTTCGGTTAATGGATGCGTATGAAAGTGAGATTGCATAAATCCGGGTGTTGATTTAAGGTTTATTTAACAGGAAAGAAGAGAAAATAGAAATGCTCCAGGATCACAAGGACCCGTGGAGCATTTCTATTGAAATAAGTGTTTTTTATTAGTTTCCTAGTTCAAATCATCAGCGAATGCTTCTAAACTGGAGCGAATTTCCTTTAGTCGGGAATTTACATCAGATTTAAACTTTGACCAGTTTTTATCTGCCTTCGATTCAATTTTATCTGCTTCTTCGGCGAGTTCCTCATCTAGTTTATTGAGCTGTTCGACTTGTTTTTCAAGATTAGCTTTAGCTTTCTCATTAACTTTTGACATGTTCGCTTTTAACTCCTCGATGTCTTCATTAATGGAAGCGCGAACTTGTTTAATATTATAAGCCAATTCGTCTTGTTCATTATCAAATTTTTTGGCTAATCTTTCACCAGCTTCTTTCGCATCGTTATACGCCCCTTCGGCCTTTTCTGCTATTTCCTCTCCAGCTTTCTCTGCTGCAGATACGGCATTCTCTAATCCTTTTTCTGCTTTTGATATTGCATTTTCAGTTGTTCGCTCGACATCATTTAAAGCACTCTCTAATTTTTGTTCCGCAGAAGATTCTCCTTCACAGGCGAAGATGGTCAGCGATAAAATAATCAGTAAGAAAAATAGTGGATTAAGTTTGTTCATTAGAATAGGTTTAGATTTTAAAATTACAAATAGTGGATAACCTGCCTTGGAAGAGTTTCCGTAAGGCATTAGTTTACAACACTTCGGCAATAATTTTTATTACCCATTGATTATCAATAACTTAGCATATAATTCTCGCAAAGCTCGCTGTGCACGCAGAGAAATTAAACTTATGATTATCAAGGCTTTGTGTTCTTTGCGTCTCTGCGAGACCAAAAAATTACCGCAATATTGAGTTTAAAAGTCTAGAATAAAATAGTTTGAAATAATCTATAAACCATTGCTTTTTCGACTTAGTAGAAAAAAACTTAGACCGTTTTTCAGGTATAAAGTACTAAAGCAAAGAAAGTTCGAAATAAGATCAACAGACTCATGCTGTAAATCTTGAGATATCTACTTCCGCATTTAATACTGAGCCATTTATTAAATGATCAGCGAGTTTGTTACTGAAAAATGGGCCGAGTGAGGCACCTTTAGTACCCAGGCCATTGAAAATTGCGATATGACTATATTGAGGATGGAACCCAAGGACGGGTCTTCGATCAAGTATACTTGGGCGAATTGCTGCCTGATGATCGAGGATTTCGTATGGAAGTTTTAGGGTACTTTCTAATTTCTCAATAAAAGCGGTTTTGAATTCGGAGGTTGGGTTTTCATGTTTGGCGTTCCACTTATAATTGCTTCCTACCCAATAGGTATCATCACCGAGTGGAGCGATCATTAGTTTGTCTTTGACAATATCTTCCAGGTTTAAATTCGGAATACGGACGAATAATACTTCACCTTTTGCAGGTTCGAAAGGGATGAACTTAAATAATGGGTTAAATCCTGCCCGATAACCTTCGCAGAATATAATCACTGATGCATTGTAAGGAGCGAGGGATTGTAATAGTTTTTCCTCATTTAACTGGTGATCCAGTTCTGCCTTAATGAGTATATTTTGTGTTTCAAAGTATTGTTTTAGTGCTTTGATTAAGACTGGCAGATCTACTTGAGCAACAGGAGCAATCCGGCCAATACCTTGAGATAAGTGAAACTTTTGAGCCAGATCATCCATTCCGGAAAAATCGTGCATATATTGATCAAAGCCTTCCCAGGAAGAACGTCCTTCCCAGTCATTGATGTCTTTATTGCTTTTCAAAAATCGAAGAACTGATCGCTCGTGAAAGCATTGGACAGCTAATTCTTTTTCTAAGGTTTGATAATAGGCTTTAGCAAAAGGCAATAATTCCTCAATGCGCCAGCTCTTAGCAAAGCGGCGTCCGGTAATGGGGTTGATGATCCCAGCGGCTAAACCTGAAGCAGCATTGCGATGTCCATTGTCGAGGATTCGAACGGTTTTACCTTTTCTAAGTAATTCCATTGCCAGGAGACTTCCTGCGAGTCCTTGTCCAATAATCAGATAATCAACTTGGCTATACGTCATTTTAGATTTTCAAGAAATTCGCGATCTGCTTTTTTTAGTTTAGCGACTACTAAATCGTAAGAGTGGTCAATTAGTTCGATCAGAAGTCGTTCGGGGAGGCCATTTTCAAACAAGATAGTATTCCAGTGTTTTTTGCTCATGTGGTATCCGGGTTGAATATCTTCGTAGGTTTCTCGAAGTTCTTCTGCTCGCTCTGGGTCACATTTTAAGTTAACACTAAACTCTTCTTTCTCTAGTCCGGTTAGTGCGAACATTTTTCCCATTACTTTAAAAACAAGGGTCACTTCATCGAAAGGAAAGGTTTCTTCTACTCCCGGTTTAGATAAGCAGTATTCGCGGAATGTGATGATGTCCATATGGTTTTTGAATATGATTGACTTGGGTCAAAAGTAATAAAAAGTGTAAGGTAATTTGTTGTGTGGTGGTTGGTTTATTTTCTATTGGGGATAAAGGGTATTGCGAAAGAACCTTTTCTATTTACTTTTGGCTTAGCCCAAAAGTAACAACCTGCCTGCCGGCAGGCAGGAAGCCCAAGGCTTTGATTCATTTCTTCTCGCTTCTAAAGCAAATCAATATCGGAATCAAATAAACTCGCTTTTTTATCTTTTGATAATTAATTCTTCATTGATCAACTTGATATGTATTCTTTTTTTAGTCCCTCTTTGCTCATACAGTATTTGCTTCTTTTCGATATTGATTTACTTTCTTCGCGGAAATGAATAGGAGCCGGTCGGGGGGTATTTTAGCTACAGGGGGAAGTGGTTTGATTTTTTAACTTTGTGATATGCTTTAGATTTTTGTGTAATCAGATAAGAGATTGATGAGGTATTTTTTAGAGTTAGCATATAAAGGGACAAACTATCAGGGTTGGCAGCGGCAGCGGCCTGGAGTTAAAACTGTACAAGGAACCATTGAGGATGACTTGAGAAAACTATTCTACCCCGAGCTAACGATACATGGCTGCGGCCGAACGGATACTGGAGTACATGCAAGTCAGTATTTTGCACATTTTAAAATTGATGAGTCTATTGATTTTGATCTGGTGTATAAATTGAATCGGATGTTGCCTGATGATATCGCGATTTATAATTGCTTTCGGGTTAATGATAAAGGGAATGCTCAATTGGATGCTATTAGCCGGACTTATGAATACTATATTCACTTAGAGAAGGATCCGTTTTTACATAACAAAAGTGCTTGTTATGATTTGATCGATATTGATTTTGATATTCTAAAGAAGGCCTTGGATTTATTTCCGCAATATGAAGACTTTCGTTTTTTCTGTTTGCAACCAGATGTACATAATCATACGCGTTGTACATTCAAAGATCTTAAAATGGATGTTTTCGAAAACGATAAACGGATTAAATTAACTTTTACTGCTGATCGATTTTTGAGGGGAATGATAAGATTGATTGTCGCTAGATTGCTTGAAGTTGCTCAGGAAAAGATTAGTCTTGACGACTTGAAGGCTAGTTTAAACATGGAACGTCCAAATCGTTGGATGAATAGTGCTTATGCGGAAGGCTTGTATTTGGCGGGGGTGGAATATGATTGGAAGGTTGTGCGGGGGGATGGGGCATGAGTCATGGGGCATGGGTCAT
>JAHDHW010000053.1:0-20522 GCA_020631105.1 Saprospiraceae bacterium
CAAACTTTTCATCATCAGTGACTTTCCAGTTACGCTTCGCTAAACTGGAAAGAATAAAAATGGATTTGTCCTTATTCTAAGATGACTGCTTCGCGTAAAAGCATTAAGCGGTTTTCGATGATTCCGGTACGAGCATTGATCAACTTCTCACGAGACTCCAAATATTTCATTTCTCGAGCATTGATCAAGAACACGGAACTTTCTCCAATGCTTAATTTTAAAAACTCGGCATTAAGTAAGCGTTCATAATTATTGGCGGTAGCCGCTAAAAGATCAATCTGGTCGTTTAAAAAACCTTCATTATCAAGTAGGATTCGAAGTTTGACATTCAAAGACTGAGCTTTGATATTCCGCTGGATTGTATTCTCTCGCATTTCAATATCCGTCAACTGAATATTAGCTCGCTCCTTTCGCGTAAAAATCGGATAGGCAAAATCAACACCTAATTTATAATTCTCCGTTACTAAAGATTCAAAAGTGTTCCGGTCATCAATCCGAATCAAGGGATTATAAGCAACATTAACCCGAGGCTTGAGGTATTCCCGATTAAGCTTTTGCTCTAGTTCTAACCCGGCTTGTGCAATATCATACTTCAACAATTCCGGGTGATTCGCCAAAACCAAATCTTTGACTAGCGCAATGCTATCCAAGCGAACGCGAAACAGATTCTGATTGATAACTTCAGGCACGGTTGCTTCATCTAATTCAAGTGGCACACTTCCGTTTAGCCATAGATAATTATTGAGTCCCTGGCTCGCATAATTAAAATACTGTTGTGCTTTTAGTAAATCGTTAGATCGATTCTGTACCGCAATAAAAGATTCTAGTGTATCGATAGCTGGTTTATCTCCATTGACATAACTACTGCGTACCAATTCCAGGCGACGTTGTGCAAGCGCAAGCCCTTCTCTTCTAATCAGAATGATGTTATAAGTATTCTGCCATTTGGTGTAACTATTGGCCGCTTCAAAAAGTAAGTCATTAATGAGCAAGGTACGTTTTACCTCATTTAACTGTCGGTACAGTTCTGCATCTTTGAGCGCTTTTCGGCGTTCGTCAAAGAAAAGCCCTTGCCCTAATGGAATCTCAATACCGGCAGCAATCAATCCGGCGTCTGGCAAGAAATCACTATTATCCAAAAATTGTCCGCGGTTGTTTTCATAAGCAACTTTCAAATCCGCACCAACCCAGGTCGGGATTTTCAATGCTCCGTTGATCAATTGATAATAATCCTTTTTATCAAAATCTTTACTTGAAAAATTTGCATCCAGTTTCGGATCGAAATATCCACGTGCCTTTAGTCGGTAGGCTTTTGCCTGATCTTCAAATAAGTCTGCTTGTAGCATTAAAGGGTGATGATTAAGCACCCCTTCAATGAATTGATCATAGCTTAACAATAAACTATCCTGTTGAGTAAGCCCAAGTGAAGGCAACACAAGCCATACCAAAATTATTAAGTAGTGCTTCATGTTACAGCGTCCTTTAGAATATCTTCTTTGGTTAAATGATGTGGTGCAGGCCGTTCTTGATCATCAACTTTGACAAAGACAATTTTATCAATCTTAATGATTATCTTTTTGGAGATAATATTTCTGACTGCACATCGAAAGGTGATGGAGGTGCGACCGATCGCTAAAAACTCCAAGCCGATTTCAATGATATCGCCTTGCTTCGCAGAGCTTACAAAGTCGATTTCAGAAATATACTTAGTGACTACTTTCTGTGTTTTCAGTTTGGTCATCGCATAGATCCCTGCTTCCTCGTCGATCCATCGTAGCAAGGCTCCTCCAAAGAGTGAATTGTTTGCGTTGAGATCTCCGGGTTTTATTAGTTTCCTTGAGTAATACTTCATTTACTTTACTTTTTTGATTGGTGCTTTTAGCTTTGGCTCTTTGGCTTCTTTCTGGCCATTCTCATAATAATCTGGTGGAAAGCCATTGAGTTGTCGCCAAAGTTCGTAGTACAAAGGAACATTATTTAAAAGCATCAGGGCATTTGCTCCACCACCCACACGCACTTCTTCCGGCCATTCAATTCCCTGCTCATCCATAGATACTAAAATTCGGTACTTCCCATTCTCGCTAATAAAATTATCGATAGCGAATACCTTTCCGGGGAAAGTCCCGAAAGAGCTATTGGGCCATCCACTAAAAACGATTGCCGGCCATCCATCGAATTGCAAGCGAACCTCTTGCCCTTTACGAAGCAAGGGTAAATCAACCGGTTCAACATAAGCTTCTACCGCCAACTCATAACTAGAAGGGATTATACTTACGAGCGCTTCTCCGCTCTTGATCAGCTCTCCTAATCCATCCTTGATGGCCTGTGTAACAATCCCTGTAATGGGTGATCGAACGTAATAATTATCAACCCGGACTTTATATTTATTATAATCTGACTGCAGCTTATTGACTGAAGCTTCCGCAGAGTATTTATCCGATAATGCAGACATCCGGTCTGAGCGGGATTTTGCAATTTTATCATCAAAATCACTTACGATTGCCATGCGGTTTGCCTCCAGGTTTTGGATATCATTCTCATAAGCTGCGAGCTTATTTTGTAATAGCGAGACTTTAGCCTGAGTCTCCTGATACTTTGCACGTTTGTTCTCCAACTCCGTCAAAGATTTGATACCCTGATCGTAAAGTTCCTTCGTTCGTTGCCATTGTTTTTCGGCATTTTCCATTTTAATATTCGCAGCCCGCAGGTCCATGCTATCTCCACGAATCTTGAACCTTGTTTGTTCGATCTTAATCTCATTCTGCTCCAGTTTCACTTCCTTATTCCGAAGCAAAGCCTGATACTGTGCGTTAAGGTTACCGGCTTTTTCATTATAGGCTTTAGCTGATTCTGACTTAGCAGAGATTTGCCCTTGAGTCCGCTCTAGTAATTGCGGATCAAGATACTCCTCTTTTGATTCAGAGATTTTCATAATCGTATCTCCTTTGCGTACGAAGTCACCTTCTCGCACATACCATTGTTCCACTTTACCAGCGATCAGGGATTGTACGGTCTGAGGTTTGTCGCCCGGGTTAAGGGTCGTGACGTAGCCCGTCGAACGAATATTCTGAGTCCAGGGTAAAAACAAAGCAATGATCCCGAGAATGGTTACGCCGTAAATAAGTCTCAGGAGTACTTTACTCACAGATCGACTTTCTAGCTTCTGAAAAGAAGAATACTCCTCAATCGCTATCTTATCTTTTATGGAATGTCTACTGATGTTCAACATGATTTTATAATTATTCGCTGATCAAGCTCCGATAATCATCGGATTGCGCTGATCTAGCTTCGCTTTTCAATTGTGATACTTTGCTTAATATAATTGCCCCATATCGGATCAACCGCTGAAACGATAATTGACCAGGGTTGTTCAGGGTTTGTAAGTCGAAGTATGATCTCTTCTTTTTCTTTGGCCTGGACATGGTCCAGCGAATCCTCGAGGAACAAAAGTTTAGGTCGATTGACAATCGCGCGTGCAAGCAGTATTTTATTCTGAACGCTACGTGGTACTTTCTTTCCTTCTGGATCAAGCAGGGTTTTTAGTCCCAAGGGCACAGAGGAGATATAATCTCCGAGGTTGGTTATCTTTATCGCATCGCTAATATCATCAGCGGATATACCTCTTCGCCCCATTTGGATATTCTCCAAAATGGTTCCTTGGAAAATATCATTATTAGAGAGAGAAAACCCAATATGTTTTTTTAATTCATGCCCATTAAGAGAAGGAAGAGGACAATCATTAAATCGAATCAATCCACTGGTCGGCTCAAGTATCCCAGCAAGCAAAGACATCAAGGTGGACTTCCCTGCTCCGGCAGGTCCTTTGATAAAGACCGACTCCCCTTTGGGCACCTCAAAGTTTACGTTATATAGAATAGACTCATTCATATCCGGATACTTAAAGCTCAGATTTTTTACGGCAACCGAAAAAGCTTGGGTATCATCTTTGAAAGTCAGGCCTTCTTCTTTGTCCAGGGGCATGTCTGTAACATAGCCAATCTTCTCCAAAGCAGTCAATACATCGTAGATAGAATCCAGGCTTTTGATCAACTTCTCGACTGAAGCAATAATCAGGATAATGATAATCTCTGCGGCGACGAATTGTCCAATATTCATCTGCTGGTTAAACACCAAAATACTTCCCGAAATTAATAAGCCGGCTGCGATCAGTACTTTGAACCCAATTAGATACAAGAACTGATTTATCAAGACCCGGAAATGGCTTTCTCTTGCTTCAAGGTACTGATCAACATTTTCATTACTTTTTGTTAATTCCATATCCGAATCACTAATTAATTTGAAGGATAACTTAGTTCGGGCTATCTCTTCCAACCAAAAAGCAATGTTGTATTTGTACTTTGATTCTGCCAGACTAGTGCGGAGGCCCTTGGGGCCGGTTAAGGCCAGGATTATGTAGACCAGCGCAACCAAAAACAAACTAAAGAGAATAAAAAAGGGATGATATAAACTCAGGAGTACTAAGCCTACGATAATCTGGAACATCGCTAAGGAGAAATCAATTAATATCTTGGGGAGCCCTTTCTGAATGGTCAGGGTATCAAAAAATCGATTAGCTAGCTCCGGAGCATAATAATCATATAGTGCCCGAAACTTAATTCGGGGAATTCGATAAGCGAATTCAAAAGATGCCCGGCTAAATATTTTCTGGGCGATATTTTCCACGATTCGCAACTGCATCATTTGGAGTACTCCTGTAAGTGCAATCCCTGCAATTACAAAAGAGACTAAAATAATCCAGGATGTCGTCGCCTCTCCTCCCTGAATAAGATTGATAATAGCCTGGATACCTATCGGCAGGGATAAGTTTACCAAACCATTAAATAAAGCATAGATATAGACCTGTGTAATGTCTTTATTATCCACCTTTAATAACTGTTGGAACCTCTTAAAAGGAGTAAATACTACTGCTTCTGTCATGTGTTTATTACATTATCAAAAATGATAAGAATGAAATTAATAATTGAGGGAAATGGTTTTAGGTTAGAATTTCAATCGCTTTTCTTTGTCTTTTCGTAGATAGCGATTTACATCATAAAACGATTTTTTCCATAGTTCTTCCAGCTCTATAGATTTATGTTTAAGGACAATATCCCTACCCGGAATACCTAATCTAATCACAGATTTATATTCCAAAGGGGACTGTCCTTCTGTGGAGAGAAATATTTCAACGTAGATCAAACGATCGAACCTACGTTTAGTTTGATAAAGTTTCCATTTAGCCCACCGGAGGTATTTATTGGAAACTTGTGTAGAGTTGTATATTTGGATCTTCATGTTTTGATATTCTAATAGCCTGTAAAAGGTATCTTTTTTTAAAGAAATAATAGTAAAACTATTATCAACGCTATTAAAACTATCAAATCGATAAATTGTTTTGCCAAAAGCAAAAAAAAGCGACAGAATTTTTCTGTCGCTTTTTAAGTCAAACAAAGGTCAATCGTATTGATACTTTATTTGATGCTAAAAGCTTTATCAACAATTGCTTGTTGTTGGTTATCGTGTACTTTTTTAAACCCAGTTGCTGGAGAAGCACTCGCTTTACGTGCTACTATTTCAAACTTACCAGGGAATGCCATTGCCATATGCATCCAAGGCCCCATATTAAGAGGTTCTTCTTGTACCCAATAAAGCTCAGCATTTTTATATCGCTTGAAAAGTGCATTAATTTGTTTTTCTGGCACTGGATATAATTGTTCAATTCGGATAATGGCCACATCTTCTCTATTCTCACTTTGCTTACGTTCAAGCAGATCATAATAGATTTTTCCAGAGCAGAAAATTGCTCTTTTCACTTTCTTCACCTTACTTGAGGTTACTGCAGCATCATCAATCGTTTCTTGAAAATTATTCCCTGATTCGAATTCGCTGATATCAGAAACACACATTGGGTGCCTCAATAAAGATTTCGGCGACATATTGACCAATGGCTTTCGGAAAGGTCTTTCCAATTGACGTCTTAAGGCATGAAAGAAGTTAGCCGGAGTAGTAATATTTGACACGGTCATATTATACTCTGCACATTGTTGAAGGAATCTTTCCAACCTTGCACTTGAGTGCTCGGGCCCTTGTCCTTCATAGCCATGCGGAAGCAACATAACTAAACCACTCATACGTTGCCATTTACTTTCTGCTGCAGAAATATATTGATCGACAATTGTTTGGGCTCCATTATAAAAGTCTCCAAACTGTGCCTCCCAAATTACCAAAGCATCAGGGGTAGCTAATGAATAGCCATATTCAAATCCAAGAACCGCAAATTCAGATAATAAGGAGTTGAAAATTCTAAACTTCCCTTGTGTTTTACTGAGTCCATTCAGACGGTTATGTTCTTCAAAGGTCTTAGTATCGTTAAAGATTGCATGACGATGTGAGAAAGTACCACGTTTCACATCCTGGCCGCTCATTCGCACATCTTTTTTCTCCAACAGGATAGAACTGTACGCCAAAAGCTCACCCATCGCCCAATCCAATTTATTCTCATCAAGCAGTTTCTGCTTTCCTTTTAGTAAGCGCAGCACTTTTGATAATGGATTCATTCCTTCGGGAATGGTCATTAAGTGCTTGATGACTTTATTAATTGTTCTTTTAGAGATACCGGTTGCCGGAGAGGTAACAAAATCCTTGGGATCGGTTGTTTTGTTTAATTTCCTCCAGGCTTGTTCTGGTAATTGGTAATCGTATGGCAAAGGCTTTTCCTTCACTAAATCCAGACGTGCCTGCAAATCCTCCCAAAAGGAAGTTTCAAGCTTATCAATTTCTCCTTCTCCTAAAGCTCCACTAGAGATTAGTTTTTTAGAGTAAATCTCTCTTGGATCATCATGCTTTTTAATGAAGTCATACATCTGCGGTTGCGTGAACTTAGGATCATCTCCTTCATTATGCCCGTGCTTCCGGTAACATACCATATCAATAAACACATCATTATTGAACTTCTGACGATACTCGGTCGCTAACTCTACCGCAAATACTACTGCTTCCGGGTCATCCCCATTAACATGGAATACCGGAGCTTGCACCAAACTTGCCGCAGCCGTACAATAGGTAGAAGATCGAGCATCATCAAAATCTGTAGTAAATCCAATCTGGTTATTGATCACAAAATGAATCGTCCCTCCGGTATAATACCCTTTGAGTTGGCTCATTTGCACCGTTTCATAGACTACTCCCTGACCTGCGATTGCAGCATCTCCATGAATTAGGATCGGGAGTATTTTGTCATAATCACTATTATATAAAATATCAGCCTTAGCACGTGCAAATCCCTGAACTACCGGGTCTACTGATTCCAGGTGAGATGGATTAGGTACTAACTTAAGGTGGACTTTCTTTTTACCCAAAGTTTCCACCTGAGATGAAAATCCAAGGTGATACTTTACATCACCGTCACCAAAGCTAAGATCAGGAACTGCTGTTCCTTCGAATTCATTAAATATTTGTTCATAGGTTTTCCCCATGATATTAGCTAAGACATTGAGTCGACCACGATGCGCCATTCCAATTATGACTTCTTTTACACCACCTTCAGCACCACTATTGATGATTGCATCTAATGCTGCAATAGTCGTCTCCCCACCTTCAAGGGAGAATCGCTTTTGACCAATGTATTTAGTATGCAGGAAGTTTTCGAAAATTGCAGCGCCGTTTAGTTTTTGCATGATGCGCTTCTTCTTATCGATGCTCAATCCGAAGTTACCTGCTGGGCGGCTTTCGAAACGCTCACGGAGCCACATTCGTTTTTCACGATTTTCGATATGCGCAATCTCTGCTCCTATGTGCCCTGCGTATATATCTTTAAGGCGGTCAAGGATTTGCTGTAAGGTTGCATTTTCCAGTCCTATTTCTGAACCTGCATAAAACACTTTATTTAAATCAGCTTCTGTCAGATTGTAATCTTCCAACTTTAAGTGTGGTGCGCGATCACGTCTTTCTCGAATTGGATTTGTGGTACTTAATAGATGGCCACGATTTCGGAAACCATGGATAATAGAAAGGACTCCAAATTCTTTAGGGTTTACACCTGTCGATACTTTGCCATTGCCAGAAGTTCCGTTTACACTTGCGGCATGGTCACCATTCGCTGCAAACTCAAAACCTTGAAAGAAAGTCCGCCATCCATCCTCAACGGTTGTTGGATCTTCCTGATATTTTAGATACATCGATTCTATAAAGGAAGGATGTGCATTAAATACATAAGAATAATCTGTCATTACAATTTTCTTTTAGCTTACCTAAGGGGCCCAAGGTGAAATAATATGGTATAAAGATGGGCTAATAGGTAAAACGGTTTTATCTTTTTATTGTTCCTGATTAATTTGGTGAATTTAAATTCTTTTGACGCAAAATATTTACGCTTGCCACATAGTTTATTCTCTCATATTTCTAAATACCATAAATACGCAGTAAATATTTTTTATTATTTTGAAAGTTTAGGAAGGGTGAATCCTTCAAACCCAACAAATATCGAAGATTTTTAACTAAAAACTACCTTTTAATGAGCCTCATCCTTTATTTTTCGAAAAATATTTTCCTCAAGGCCTTTAATATTCCATATAAAAGAGCTAAATTTGCACTCCGAAATTCAAAATAGGTATTTAAAGATATGGCAAATCATAAGTCAGCAAAGAAAAGAGCACGTCAGGATGCAGTTAAGCGTCTTCACAATCGTTACTACAAGAAATCTACTCGTACAGCTATTCAAAAGCTAAGAGAGATGGAAGATCAAGGAGAAGCTAAGAAGTTTCTTCCTAAGGTAGTATCTATGGTTGATCGTTTAGCGAAAAACAACAACTGGCATAAAAATAAAGCATCGAACCTTAAAGGTAAATTGGCGAAATTCGTGAACGGTCTCGGATAAGCCCTCGATTACCATTTTATTCGATTGAAGAAGTGTATTCTGCGTCAGCGGGATACACTTTTTCTATTGCCACTACTTGCTCACTTCATAATAAAGTACTAATTTTGCGCACGAACGCTTGTTCGTTTTTAAACTAAGTACCAAATATGCCAAAATTTCATCCACTAGTAGTAAAAGATATTCGACCTGAAACGGAAGAAGCCGTTTCTATTGCTTTTGAGGTCCCTGAGCACCTACAATCAGAATTTGAATTTATCCCTGGTCAGTACCTTACCCTGAAAACGGAAATCAATGGGGAGGAGATCCGCAGAAACTACTCCGTTTGTGTAAGTCCAAAGGATGGTGAATTACGCGTAGCGGTAAAACAAGTTCCCTTTGGTAAATTCTCTACCTTTGCCAATCAGGAGTTACAAGTTGGTGATACCCTGGACGTAATGACACCAATGGGACGATTCTTCAAAGGTGCTAACTCCGCGAATGATCATAAAAACTATGTGGGCTTTGCTGGTGGAAGTGGGATTACTCCGGTGATATCAATTCTAAAATCTGTTTTGCAGATGGAGGAGCAAAGTACTTTTACGCTTTTTTACGTCAACAAAGGATTTGATTCTATCATCTTTCGCGAACAAATCGAGGCCCTCAAGAATGAATTTATTGATCGGTTAACAGTGCACCACGTTTTCACCCGTGAAAGACTGGAAGCGCCTTTATTTAATGGTCGTATCGATACAGAAAAAACATTGCAATTTGCCCGTCTGCTTTTTGATCCCAAGAAAATTGACGATTACTTTGTTTGTGGACCAGAAGAAATGATGCTTGCGATTCGTGAAGGCTTAGCGCAACTTGGCGTAGAGACCAAAAAAATTCACCTGGAATTATTTGCTACTGGCACTCAAAAACCAAAAGTCCAAAAGTCTACAAAAGAAGCTGCTCCTTTTGATAGTAAAGCAGGAAGCCAGGTGACCATCATTTTGGATGGTGATCGAATTGAATTTCCGCTAGAGTACGGAGGTATGACCATTTTGGATGCTGCACTCGGCAAAGGAGCGGATTTACCTTATGCCTGTAAAGGTGGTGTCTGCTGTACCTGCCGGGCGAAGCTCACCAAAGGAGAAGTTGAAATGGATGTTAATTACGCTTTAGAACCAGAAGAAGTTGAAGCGGGCTTCATTTTAACCTGCCAATCTCATCCTCGTACTGAGGAGATTGAAGTTGACTTTGATATTAAATAATAAACCTCGACTCAAGTGGCAAAAACGAAAAAACAACAAGTCTTTGAAGCAGCAGCGGAGCTTTTTATGGAGAAAGGTTATATGGCCGCATCCATGCGTGAGCTAGCGGACCGAGTTGGTTTGATTCAGGCTAGTAGTCTTTACAATCACCTGAAGTCGAAAGAAGAAGTTTTACGAAAAATCTGTTTTGATAATGCAGAAAAATTTCTCATTGGAATTGGCGAGGTCGAAGCTTCTGATACTTCCCCTACAGAAAAACTAAAAGCTTTAATTCGATTACATATCCGGATCGCTATCGATGATCCGACTTCCGTTACTGTTTTCAATGATGAATGGCGGCATTTAAGTGAGCATTATCTCCAGGATTTTCTGGCCAAACGGAAGGATTACGAACAACGTTTCAAAGCCATCATTGAAACTGGTATCTCTCAGGGCGCTTTCAAAGCTGTCGACCCAAATATTGCGCTTTATACCATACTCACTTCTGTCCGTTGGATTCATTACTGGTATAAGCCAGCGCGGAATATCTCCCTTGAAAAGCTTGAATCAGATTTATTTACGCTCTTGATACAAGGCTTGGAAAACTAAAAAACCGCCTCAATTTTTATCTCCTGATCATTAAATGAAAAGGATTCGCCTACTTTCTTTCCTATTACGGCTTGCGCCAGTGGAGCTTGAGGAGAAATAACGTAGTACTTTTCCCCGGCAACTTCCATTCGTCCCGCGCTAATGGCAATAAAATAATTCGCAAGTCTGGTTTTGACGATAGCGCCAAAAGCGGCTTGCTCAAAAATTTTATCTGCTTTAACCTGTTCTAGTTGCGTTTGTACAAATATTGCCTGAGTAAGCTGTTGCATATACTTATCCTTCTCTGCCTGCATCATCGCCCTGCCGGTTTCGTACTTATCCCCCATGCTGCTCTTCGTCTCTTGATTAGCCGCATCCTGTACATCACTAGCTAGCTTTTCCAGGCGATTGATTTTATCATCCAAAACGTCATTACACTGATCAATGAGAGATTGCTTAATGTCTGCAGACATAGGTTGTATTACTTAAAAAGATAAATGATCTTAATATAGACTTTATTACAGGCTACTATAAGGAATACTAAAAGTATCGCCGTCATCCATATTCCCCGACTGAATACCTTTTTTGAACCAACGCATACGTTGCTCTGAAGTACCGTGGGTAAAAGAATCAGGAACTACATACCCTCGGGATTGTTTTTGGATTCGGTCATCACCAATGGCATTAGCGGCGTTAAGTGCCTCTTCCAGATCTCCTTCCTCCAGGAAGTTTTTCATTTTTTGAGCATGACGTACCCAAACTCCAGCCAGAAAATCTGCTTGTAACTCCAGACGAACGGAGAGCTGATTAAAATCTGACTTACTTAAAACGCGTCTTTGTTTATCAACATACGTTGTGATCCCAAGCAGGTTTTGCACGTGGTGAGCCACCTCATGGGCAACAACATAAGCCATCGCAAAATCACCCGGTGCGCGGAATCGGTTCTTTAACTCCTGATAGAATGATAAGTCAATATATAACTTAGAATCACCAGGACAATAAAAAGGTCCGGTTGCAGCACTGGCATGTCCACAGGCAGAAGCTACTTGACCAGAAAATAACACCAAATTGGGTTCTCGATAAGCTTGGTTAAGCTGCTCGCGGAATAATTTGTGCCACACATCCTCTGTATCTTTTAAAACCACAGAAACAAACTGCGCTAATTGATCGTCAGCACGTGCTTCTGCTGGAGCTTGTTGCTGCGTTTGTGGTGATTGCTGGGCTTGATTGATTACTTTACTCGGATCTTCGCCCATGAGCATAAACAATAAAGCAACGATTACCGTTCCTATACCAATACCTGCTGCTCCTCTACGCATTTGTCTTCCACGGCGATCTTCTACGTTTTTACTACCTTCTCGGCCTTCCCATTTCATAGTTCTTGAGTTTTAATTAAAAATGGATACAAAATTATAATGCTTAAAAGTATTGCTATTCCATCACTTTCCGAAAAGAATATCGAAAAAAGAAAAGGCCTCCAACAGTGTTGAAAGCCTTTCTTAAATATATTTTCTGTCTTTTTATCTTATTCTTTTAAGCCTTTAAAAGTAATGGATGCATCTCCATTGGTATAAATAATCTCTAAAATAGCATCTGGTACATAGTAACTAAAGGTAAAACCAGAAGCTGCACTTCCTGACTTTCCGGTAGTCCATTCTCCATTTTCACTTTTTTCCAAATCGACCTCGAAAGTAGGTATATCATCAGTCAGAATAGATACGGTATTCGCATCCACTTCTGTAATCCTGAGGCTATATTCTTGTGTAGAATCTACAACCATTTCATTATTGATCATAACGATTGCCGTAGAGCTCATAAAATTACCTGAAACCTGTGATGCAATAGTCCCTCCGATTGCTCCTTCTTGTACACATGAAATAATGGTAAATGACATCGTAAAACTCAGGAAGAGTAGTACATAAATATTTCTCATTGTCTGTCTAATTAATATGGAGGGAATGATAAAATGGATATTCTCAGGAAATAGAATTTGATCAGGAGGGATACGATCACTGATTCCTATTTTGCAAAAAACGTACCGATGCAAACAAGAAAAACCGATAAAGTGTAAAACAATACGAACAAATGTTCGTTTTTTCTTTGAAGGGAGTTCGAAATCTCCTATTTTTGTAGGCGAATGCCGGTATCTTATGCTACCGGAGCCAATTCTAAATAAAACCAAATAAGCTATGGTTCCCATCAAGAGTCTAGAAGAAAAATTCCAAGCTGCCGTTGATGCAGAAATCAAAATTGAACCTAAGGACTGGATGCCCGATGCCTATCGGAAAACCTTAATCCGTCAAATCTCACAACATGCACATTCGGAAATCGTCGGAATGCTTCCAGAAGGCAACTGGATCTCAAGAGCACCTTCTCTGCGAAGAAAAGTAGGTCTTTTAGCAAAAGTACAGGATGAAGCAGGACATGGTCTTTATCTATACTCTGCTTGTGAAACCTTAGGTATTGACCGAGAGGAACTATTCGAACAACTCAATACCGGGAAAGCAAAATACTCCAGCATCTTTAACTACCCTACTACTACCTGGGCGGATATCGGAGCAATTGGCTGGTTGGTGGATGGCGCAGCCATCATGAATCAGGTCATGCTTTGTCGTACGTCATACGGGCCGTATGCCAGAGCAATGGTCAGAATCTGTAAAGAGGAAAGTTTCCATCAACGACAAGGATTCGAAATACTTCTTACACTCAGTAAAGGTTCGGAGGAGCAAAGAGCAATGTTGCAGGATGCAGTTGATCGTTGGTGGTGGCCTTCACTGATGATGTTTGGCCCTAGTGACAAAGAATCTACGCACTCTGCGCAATCCATGAAATGGAAAATCAAGCGCAAAAGTAATGATGAGCTTCGCCAGCAATTCGTAGATGCAACTGTTGAGCAGGCCAAAATTCTTAATGTCACTTTGCCTGATCCGGAATTAAAATGGAACGAAGAGCGTGGCCACTACGATTTCGGCCCAATCGACTGGGAAGAATTCTGGAATGTCGTCAAAGGAAATGGCCCTTGTAATAAAGAACGCCTGGCAGCTCGTGTAAAAGCACACGACGAGGGTGCATGGGTCAGAGATGCTGCTGTCGCTTTTGCAGAAAAGCAAGCAAAGCGTAGAGCAGAAGCAAATAAAGTAGCTTAGTCATTTTTTCAATAAAAAAAATCTAACCATCATGAATAATTGGCCACTTTGGGAAGTTTTTCTTCGAAGCAGACAAGGTTTACATCACAAACACGTAGGAAGCCTTCATGCAGCAGATGAAAAAATGGCAATTGAAAATGCAAGAGATGTTTATACCCGTCGAAGCGAAGGAGTGAGCATCTGGGTTGTTGAATCAAAGCATATTCATGCTTCTAGTCCGGATGAGTCTGAAGCTCTTTATGATCCAGCAAATGATAAGGTTTATCGACACCCTACGTTTTATGATTTGCCAGATGAGATCAAGCACATGTAATCTATTGGTGATGATTACTTCCTACTAAAATTTTGACTTCCTATGCAATTAGAATATACTTTACAGATCGCAGATAATGCACTTATTCTTGGGCATCGCCTTAGTGAATGGTGCGGGCACGGGCCAATTCTCGAACAAGATATTGCGATCACTAATATTGCCTTGGACCTTATTGGTCAGGCTCGTAGCTTGTATCAGTACGCAGCTGAAGTAGAAGGCAAAGGTCGTACAGAAGATGACTTAGCCTACCTTCGAATTGGGACACAATTTCGAAATACGCTCTTAGTAGAACAACCCAAAGGTAACTTCGGTACTACCATTGTTCGGCAGTTTCTTTTTGATGCATTTCACTTCGCTTTTTATCAAGAACTTTGTAATAGTAAAGATGAAACATTAGCCGCAGTCGCTAAGAAATCTTTGAAGGAAGTTACTTACCACCTTCGATTTAGCAGTGAGTGGGTTATCCGTCTGGGAGATGGTACAGCAGAAAGTCATGAAAAAATGCAAACCGCATTAAATGACCTCTGGGCTTATACTGGCGAACTCTTCAAAGCAAGTGATGCGGATCAATGGGCACTAGAGAACGGTATTGGCGTTGACCTAGAAGTTGTCAAAAAATTCTGGGAGGAGAAGGTCAGTGAGATTCTCAAGATGGCTACTTTGGAGCAACCTGCTGATGGCTGGATGCAGACCGGCGGTAAGCAGGGTCGACACACGGAGCACCTGGGTTATATCCTCGCAGAGATGCAATACCTACAGCGTGCTTATCCCGGACAAGAATGGTAAGGATGTTAGCCCGGCGAATAAAAAATATTCTATAGCAAAATAGAACATGGTCATTACTAAAGAACATATCTGGAAAATATTAGAAGAAGTTCCTGATCCGGAAATTCCGGTGCTATCGGTGTTGGACTTAGGAATTGTCAGAGATGTAAAATTTCTGGATAACGAAGGAATTGAAGTTATCATCACACCAACCTATTCTGGCTGCCCTGCAATGGATATGATCGCGGTCAACATTAAATCTGTCCTTCAGGAAAAAGGCATTCACCCGGTAAGGGTCACCAGCGTACTTCATCCGGCCTGGACAACAGAATGGATGACAGAAGAAGGCAGACGTAAACTTAAAGATTATGGCATTGCACCTCCGGTTAAAGGAAGCTTCGACAAGGGGGCACTTTTTGCTTCCGAGCGAACGGTAGAATGTCCGCAATGCAATAGCAGTGATACCCGAATGGTTAGTCAATTTGGCTCTACCCCTTGTAAAGCTTTATATCAATGCAACAGCTGTAAAGAGCCCTTCGACTATTTCAAATGTCACTAAGCAATTGCTATATCTCAATCTAAACAAACTTAAATAAAACCAATGTCCCTAATTCTTTTCGAAATCCAAGATGGCGTTGCGCACATCACACTCAATCGTCCAGACAAATACAATAGCTTTAATCAGGAAATGGCACTAAGCTTTCAAAAGCATTTGGATGAGTGCGCAAGCAATAAAGAAGTACGAGCGATTTATATCACCGGAGCGGGCAAAGCCTTTTGTGCAGGCCAGGACTTACAAGAGATTGTTGATCCGAATGGTCCGGAACTAACAGATATCGTATCACAGCACTACAACCCTATTATCGAAAGAATTCGGTCGATTGAAAAACCTATCGTCGCTGCAATAAATGGAGTTGCCGCCGGCGCAGGTGCAAATATTGCCTTGGCTTGTGATATCGTTCTCGCTACCGAAAAAGCTTCCTTTATTCAAGCCTTTAGCAAAATCGGTTTGATCCCGGATAGTGCGGGCACCTTTTTTCTTCCACGTTTGATTGGTATGCAAAAGGCAAGTGCCTTAATGATGCTCGGCGATAAAGTAAGCGCTCAGGAAGCAGAAGCCATGGGTATGATTTATAAAGTATTCGCTGATGCTACGTTCGCTGAGGAGTCCCTGGCCATCGCTCGCAAGCTCGCTCAAATGCCCACCAAAGGTATCGGACTCACTAAGCGACTCCTTAACCAAAGCTATTCAAACAACCTTCAGCAACAACTCATCGAAGAGGGTAATCTCCAAACGGAGGCAGGCACCTCACATGATTATCAAGAGGGTGTTCAGGCTTTTTTAGAAAAGCGTAAACCTAATTTCAAAGGTTATTAAATCCGGTTGCGGTCATCATTAAAATTCACCTTTAAGATCTTAATAAACAATGAATAAAATTGGCGTCGTAGGAAGCGGATCAATGGGTAGTGGTATTGCGCAAGTTGCAGCAACTGCAGGACATGAAGTGTTGCTTTATGATAATAATGCAACTGCATTGACCAAGGCTTCTGACAAACTGCAAAAAATTCTAAATCGCCTGGTCGAAAAAGGCCGAATGACAGATGTGGAAGCAAAGGCTATTTTTGGCAGAATTTATTTTGTTGATAATCTTTCCGCCTACGAGGAATGTGATATGGTCATTGAGGCCATCATTGAAAATCTGGATATCAAAAAACAAGTCTTTCAAAAACTCGAAAGTATCGTTCCTGATCACTGTATCCTTGCCAGTAACACTTCTTCGCTTTCTATCGCTTCGATTGCAGCCGCTTGTGAAAAAGCGAACAGGGTAATCGGTATTCATTTCTTCAATCCAGCACCATTGATGAAACTCGTAGAGATCATCCCGGCCATTCAAACGAGTCCTGCGACCTTAGCGTTAGCACAGTCCACCATTGACAAATGGGGAAAATTAACGGTCCTTGCAAAAGATACTCCTGGCTTTATTGTCAACCGCGTAGCGCGTCCTTTTTACGGGGAGGCCTTGCGTATTTTGGAGGAAGGCATTGCGGATGTTGCCACGATCGACTGGGCAATGACCAGCATCGGAGGATTCCGTATGGGGCCTTTCACTTTGATGGATTATATTGGAAATGATGTCAATTATACTGTTACCGAAACAGTTTTCAAAGCTTTCTATTTTGACCCGAGATATAAACCTGCGTTTACTCAAAAACGACTATCTGAGGCAGGTTACTTAGGCCGGAAGGCCGGTCGTGGCTACTACAATTATGCAGAAGGTGTTGAAAATCCACCAGCGAATGAAGATCGCGATTTGGGGGAACGAATTCTTTGGCGTATTTTGGTTATGCTGATTAATGAAGCAGCAGATGCCGTTCATTGGAATATTGCCAGTCGCGAAGATATTGATTTAGCAATGACCAAAGGCGTTAATTATCCAAAAGGATTATTAAGTTGGGCAGATGAAATAGGGATAAAGAAATGTGTAAAAGCATTGGACAAGTTATATAAAGAGTATCATGAGGATCGCTATCGATGTAGTCCTCTACTCCGAAAAATGTCCAAAAATAAAGCATCATTTTTTCCCAAAGATTAATTTAACCCAAGGGAGTACAAATAAAATATGCCAACAGTAAAATTTACATACGCACTAAAGCGCTTCTATCCAGACCTCGATACTCTGGAGCTTCCTGCTAATGATGTCAATGCAGTAGTGCATGCCATTGATAAGACCTATCCTGGCATTAAAGATTATTTAATTGACGAACAAGGACAGCTACGAAAACATGTAAATATTTTTGTTGATGGCACCCTCATTCAGGATCGAACCAACCTGCAAGACACCCTAAAAGAGAATAGCGAAGTTTATATTATGCAGGCTTTATCAGGAGGGTAAGAAAATCTTTCTTATTGTCCTATCAAACCTTATCAAAAGCCCTATATCATGTCCAAAAATTTATTATTTCTTGGCACACGTAAAGGCCTCATCATTTATCATAATTCTGATCAAGGTTGGGTTTATCATAGTACCCACTTCCCGGGTATCCCTGTCACCATGACTTATGTAGAGCCAGATGGTAGTTGGTGGGCTTGTCTTGATCATGGACATTGGGGCATAAAGCTACATCGGTCGGCAGATCGTGGTCAAAACTGGACCGAGCTCGAAGCTCCAAAGTATCCTGAAAATGCTGAAATAAAAGAAGGCGTTCCGGCAAGCAACAAATACATCTGGGCATTTACCAAAAGTCAGGACCGTATTCTGGCCGGAACCATCCCTGGCGGTTTATTTGTCAGCAATGACGAGGGCCAAAGTTTTATATTAAATGAAAGCCTTTGGAATCACCCTAGCCGGCAAGAGCATTGGTTTGGTGGAGGATTTGATTATCCTGGCATTCATTCAATTGTGGTGGACCCTGATGATCCGAATCACTTTTACATAGGCATTAGTTGTGCCGGTGTATTCGAGACCAAAGATAATGGAGCAAGCTGGATTGTCAGAAACAAAGGTTTAAGGGCTGATTTCCTACCGGATCCATTTACAGAAGTAGGACATGACCCTCATTTATTACTTGCTTGTCCTGCCAATCCCCGGATTATGTGGCAACAGAATCATTGTGGTATCTTCCGATCTACCGACGCAGGTGAAAACTGGGAGGATGTCAGTCAAAAAGAAGGGCCTGCAAATTTTGGCTTTACGATTGCCGTCCATGAAACGAATCCGGATATGGCCTGGGTGGTCCCTGGAGTAAGTGATGTGATTCGAACGCCGATTGACCTCTCACTGGTAGTCTGTCGTACTTCGGATGGCGGGCGAACCTGGGAAGAGCAACGCAAGGGGCTGCCTCAGGGAAATGCCTTTGATATTGTTTATCGACATGCAATGGATATTACTGCTGACACATTGGCGTTCGGTACCACCACGGGTAATTTATTCCTTTCGGAGGACTTAGGGGAAGACTGGAAAGCAATAAGTAATTACCTCCCGATGGTTCACTCCGTTGAGTTTGGCAAAGGATAAAACGCTTTTGTCTAAAAATTCTAAGTGGAAATAACATATTGCCCCTATTAGTTGTTTTTATTTCACAAAAAGAGAATACGGTAGTTCTGAGGATATCACTAGCGAACTTGAGGATTTCTCTTTATATTAGTGTCAATCAAAAAATTGAAAATCACATGGGTTTAAAAAAAGCTTTCACAGAGTCTTCTAATCCGATGTTCGGAGACGAGCAATTCAAAAACGTATTAGATGCCAATCTGGTTGAGCAACAAGGTACCATGACGGTACAAGGTGCGATTAATAAAACATTCTTCTTGATGGCTATCATGCTGGCAGGAGCTTTATTTGCGTTTACTTTCCCTAGTTCTATATTAATGTGGACAGGTGTTATTGGAGGAGCAATTGTATATTATATTACTTCCCGGAATCCTAGCCGTGCGCCTGTTTTAGCGCCAGTATATGCCGGACTAGAAGGTTTATTGGTGGGAGCTGTGACCAGTTTTTACTGGACTGCATTTGCTCCGGGGCTTATATTCAAAGCCGTAACGATCACTTTTGCCTTACTATTTACGATGTTAATGGTATATAAATCAGGGATGATTAAAGTGACGGAGAAGTTTCGTGCAGCAGTTTCTATGGCTGTTGGTGCAGTAATGATTTTTTATCTAATCAATATTGTTTGTTACTTCATTGGTATCAATATTCCATTTTTACACGATGGTGGTGCTTTGAGCATTGGAATTACGCTTGTAATTATTGGAATTGCAACAATGAATCTCTTACTCGATTTCGATAATTTCGAAAAAGGAGAGGAGCAAAACATGCCCGAATATATGGAATGGTACTTCGGTATGGGATTATTATTCACCCTGGTCTGGTTGTACCTTGAAATACTACGTTTGCTATCTTACCTAAGTAGCGATTAATAAACACGTTAGTCATCTAAGAGGGGAGCATGATTATAAAATGTCATTGCTCCCCTCTTAGTTTGTCAGCGTACCAAGCGCAATTTATGATCTTCGAATTCAAAGGCTTTAAACCTGTCATACACGAAAGTGCCTTCGTTCACCCTCAGGCAACAGTAACCGGTAATGTCATTATTGGAAAAGACGTATACATTGGTCCAGGGGCAGCCATCCGAGGTGATTGGGGAGGGATTGTGATTAAGGACGGCTGTAATGTACAGGAGAATTGTACTTTGCATATGTTCCCCGGAGTGACTATGACTTTGCATGAAGCGGCACATATTGGTCACGGTGCAATTATCCATGGGGCAGACATTGGAGCAAACACCTTGATTGGTATGAATGCAGTGGTAATGGATCATGCCCGGATTGGAGCCGATTGTATTATTGGCGCACTTTGTTTTATTAAAGCGAAATCCGTAATTCCCGATCGAAGCTTAGTAGTTGGTAACCCGGGAAAAATCATCAAACAAGTTAGTGATGAGATGATTGCCTGGAAAACCAAGGGCACACAATTGTATCAACAGTTACCGGAGGAAATGCGGGAGCATTGTAAACCTTGCGAACCACTCCGAGAAATTCCGGAAGATAGACCTTCCCAAGAAGCGCTCTTTAAAACCTGGGAAGAAATCAAAAAGAAAAACTAACCCCAATCACTTATGAC
>JAHDHW010000053.1:20622-30879 GCA_020631105.1 Saprospiraceae bacterium
ATGACTTATCACTTATGACTCATGATTAAACACTTACATCTCCTCTTCTTTATTTCTATCCTCAGCTGTACCAATATAGAAACGGAGTCTCCTCCCCTTTCGGAAACCAATCTGACCATCCTTGGAATTGCACAAGACGCTGGATTCCCACAAGCAAATTGTCAAAAGGAATGCTGTGCTAAAGTTTGGAATGGTGAAGTAGCGCGAAAGCGCGTTTCCTGTATAGCGTTAGTTGATCCGCAACAACAAAAAGCATGGATATTTGATGCGACCCCTGACTTTAAAGATCAATGGTATGCCTTAGAAAAACTATATCCGGGGATCGAACTTGCAGGTATCTTTCTTACGCATGCACACATGGGACATTACACTGGTCTGATGCACCTTGGCAGAGAAGCCGTAGGCGCCGACCAAATCCCCGTTTATGCAATGCCGAAGATGAGAGACTACTTAAGAGATAATGGCCCCTGGAGTCAATTGGTACAATTGAAAAATATTGAACTTCGGGATTTGGCCGCAGATTCAAGTATAATCCTGGGAGCAGGTTATGCGGTAAGTTCCATGCTGGTTCCACACAGGGACGAGTATTCAGAGACGGTAGGCTTTCGAATAAAAAATAAAAATACAAGTGCATTATTTATCCCTGACATTGACAAATGGGAAAAGTGGGACCGCTCAATTCTTGACGAAATCAAAGCTGTCGATTATGCCTTTCTTGATGGCACCTTTTATCAGAACGGTGAAATCCCCGGGCGGGACATGAGCCTGATCCCCCACCCCTTTGTGGAAGAGAGTATGCAGCATTTTGATCCCCTGCCCTCGACCGAAAAAGCTAAAGTGCATTTCATTCATTTTAACCATACCAATCCACTTCTACAAAGTAACCATCCGGCCGTCAATGAAGTAAAAACCGCCGGTTATAATATTGCTCAAGAAGGCCAACAAATACTATTAAATTAGAGCAAGTCTAAATCAGCGCTGTATTTGTATCGGTTCGGTATGTCGGCCTCGCTGGTTTTCCACTTTTAGAAAATAGGTACCTGTCGGCCACTCTTTGATGGTGATGATTTCAATCCAGTCCGGATCAACTCGACGTAAAAGTAATTTACCCTGTGCATCATAAAGACTAATCGTTTCTAATTGTTCCTCCGTACGCACGACAATAAATTCATTAGCTGGATTCGGATAAGTTTGCACATCCAGATCAATCAGCTTATCCTCTATCCCGTCCACAATGATTTCTTCAAAATCTAGTTGTGATCTCGGTAAGATTCGGTAACAAGTATCGAATGGTGCTACGTGATCACGCTGATAACCAATCCCCGTAATATAAAAAGTATCAGGAGGCAATGTCCAGTTAATAATATCTGAATCGTCATCAATGCGCATATCCCAAACGATATCTCCATCAAATAAATCAATGGTTGCTCCGGTGCTCCATGGACCGGTCCATTCACTTTCATCTTCCAGCCACATTTTTTGGCTAAAGCGAATCAAGCGATTTTCGTGTACTTCGCTTACATAAGTAACGTCTTCAGGAGTAACCAAAGGATTATTTTCTGAAAGTTTCTCTATAAAGTCCGGCAGGATGCAAGTCATCCCATTGGATTCATAGATGCGTCCAAGCACTCGAATGCGATCTCCTTCTTGCACTTCATAATCAAGAAACTCATGTTCACTAAAGACAAGCATTCCTGCAGAATTATCATCGTTTATGATGGTAAATTTATACCCCGCTTCATTATCTCCGGATTTTAAATTAAATCCATAAACGACTCCTTCCAAATCCGCAAATGCATTCAGCGAATCCGGCCAGTAGTCTCCATCATTATCTACTCGAATTTCTGCTAAAGTATTCGGTAAGTAATTGACCACATTAAAACTAATCACCGCAGTATCACAATGGTTATCACTACAGATTCTATAGGTACTATGATCTACGCCCTGGAACCCTGCCTCGGGGGTGTATTGCATGTACTGATTGGAGCCAATCATTAAACTACCATGCTCCGGCGCTTGAATAATTTCATAGTTATCAAGGGATTCGACAAAATAATCGTTTTCTAAGGGGGCAAGAGCAATTGCAGTTTGCACATTAGTCTGCACTACATCGCAGGTTGCATAAGGTTTAAGCTCGCATGCTGCAAAATTTGCGGAAGCAATAAATCCGGAGGAATAACTTCCGATAATTCCATGCACTCCAAATTCTTGTTGTTGATTAAATTGACCTGCGGTATATAGTCGATTTGATCGTAATGCAATTCCGGCGTCACCGTATATATCTTCTTCCGAATCTGTCCATACTGCAGCGACCGGTGCTCCGTCACTGTCTAACTCTCCGACAAAAAGTCCGCGGTTTTCTGGCCCTGCGTACCATTGCCCTCCGAAGTTCAGCCCTTCATTTAATTCTAAAGCCAGATAGCTATGGTAATTTGCATCAACAGCCAGATCAAAATCCTTCTCATCCATCGCCCCTCCTACCGGAGTCGCCCATAGCTGATCTCCAGCTGCATTATATTTAGTAACAAATACATCATATTCAGCTGCTTCGGGCAAAGTAATACCGCCATCAAATGTCATGGCTCCTTTATAAGAACCTCCCATATAAACGTTATCCTGATCATCCGTCACTAAGCCATAGCCAACAAAGGTTTCGCTATCCCCAACATGTAACCAAGCTAATGATCCCATCGGATCAAACTTTGCCAGGAAGAAATCATTTGATGATCCGGATGCTGTCCCATATACATTTGCAATACTTATCTCATCATCAAACTCCCCACGAATTATAATATTATTACTCTGATCCATGGTGATCAAATCTCCTACCTGATTCTTTGATCCTCCGAATAAGGCGGAACTTGCTTCTTCTCCATTTGCATCTAACTCTAAAAGATATATATCCAAGTGAGAAGAGACTAACCAACTGCCAAGCAGGTATAAGCCACCTGCATCATTGGCAACCATATCATTGAGATAAACAAAGTCATCATATACTAAGGTCTGTAAATATTCTACCTGACCTGTCGGATCAATTTTGGCAATAAAGAAGTTTGATATTTCGACCGGAGATAATTCAGTCCCTAAGACCTTTACCTCTTCTTCTATCTCTCCAAGCAAATAAACAGCGCCATCATCATCCGTTCTTATTTGGCTTACTTCTACAGAGACGTCAGAAATACTAAGCGCCTGCACTACTTTGTCTGATGCATCTATCTTTAACAGGAAAGTGCCCGGGTCTACCTTATGACCATCCAAAAAGATCGGATTTAGGTCTTCGTTTCTACCAAGGAGAAATATATGCGCTTCTGACGATTCAATATGATCAATAAAAACCGATGCAGAAGTAGGTGGTCGATCTAAGCCTATACACTGCGCCCATTCCCAGCATTGGGCCTGAGTTTGATTGGATAAAAGTATAGTTACTACTAAAATGCAAAAAGTGATAAAATTCTTACTCATCATTGTTTTGTTCGTTTATCCGACTAAAATAGAGATTTGATCGGAAAAAACAGGCATTCTATCCTCTAGAGTGCTCAATACTCCTCGATCCTCAAAAAAAGTTTGAAAAATATTTTTTAAAAAACTTGCAAAAGTCTCAGAAACATGCTTACATTTGTAGTGTACTAGTTAAGTAGTACACCAAAACACTAAGATGATGATAACAATCAACCAATTAAATTTTCACTACAAAAAACGGAGCCCGCTATTCAGCGATTTAGATCTGAACGTTGAATCTGGTAACATCTGTGGTTTACTCGGTAAAAACGGAGCGGGAAAAACAACTTTACTCAAGCTAATCGCCGGTTTAGCTTATCCGAAATCCGGCAATCTTACCGTAAATGGCTATAATCCAGCCGACCGACTACCTGCTTTTTTAGCAGACTTATACATAGTACCTGAAGAATTTTACGCCCCGGCAATGAAGATCAATCAATTCGAAAAGGTATATGGTGCCTTCTATCCTAAGTTTAGCGCTGAACAATTCGATACCTACCTCAGAGAATTTGAGATTGACCGCAATAACCGAATGAACAAATTGTCCTACGGACAAAAGAAAAAAGTCTTACTCAGCTTTGGCTTAGCTACGAATAGCAGTCTATTAATCCTCGATGAACCTACGAATGGATTAGATATTCCATCAAAAAGTCAGTTTCGAAAGTTACTTGCTGGTTCTATTGACGATGATAAGTGTTATATCATTTCGACGCACCAGGTTCGGGACATGATCAACCTTATTGACCCGGTAATTATCCTTGAAGATGGCAAAGTCATCTTTCAGGCGACTATCGAAGAGATCACTAACAAATTGCATTTCGGCTTACACTTTCAGGAAAGCCTTATCCACGACGCACTCTACGCAGAACGTACTCCTGGTGGTTACTTAGCAGTAACACCTAACATCACCGGCGAAGAGACAGAAGTTGACCTTGAGGTACTCTTCAATGCAGTCGTAACTAACAAATCACGAATGCAAGAATTATTTAACCGAACCCTAAAAACTCAATAATATCATGACTGCCAATCAAATCTTTAGCTTACCGAGGTTTTTTAACCTCTTCCGCGAAGAAACGTCTAGCGGGTACCGAATGACCATTATAATATCAATTGTAATATTTGCCTTTCTACTTTTTCTGTCGACGCTTATGTCAAGTCAACAAGAATTTATTGACTTCCATCATATCTGGTACAGCATTGTTTTACTTGGAGGCGGATTCTACTTTACGAGCAATAGCTTTAATGAATTGAACCAGAAAGAACAACGTATGCAATACTTAAGCTTACCGACTTCTATCTTTGAAAAATTTTCAATGAAGCTTTTGATCACTACCGTTGGCTATGTAATCGGTGCTACCCTGCTCTACTGGGTTTTCGCAACTATCGCAGAAGCAATCGCAGCAAACTTCAACTGGTCTTTTATAGCCTTTGACCCGACCGCTCCATTCTTTATGTTGATGATCAAACTTTATTTGGTTATTCAATCCATTTTTATCCTTGGAGCTGCCACTTTTGGTAAACTATCCTTTTTCAAAACAATCTTTACCCTCAACTTGCTTGGGCTTGCTATCGGGGTCGTTTGTTGGATATTCTTCCGGGTTATATTCGCTGAATATTTTGAAGGCTTCTTTATGCCTAGAGATGACATCCTGGTAATTCCTGACAAGGGCTTTCAAAACTTTGTAGAGCATACACTTTGGCCAACTGTCCAAAATGTATTCTGGTATGCTCTTGCGCCTTTCTGTTGGATCGTCGCCTATTTCAAACTAAAAGAACAAGAAGTATAATGGATTTCAAGAACACTAAAACGATATACGTCCAAATTGCTGATTATATCTGTGAGAATATTCTCGCAGAGAAAATCAAGCCGGGCGAAAAGATACAGTCGGTCCGTGAGATGGCAGCGTCCATCCAAGTTAACCCTAATACCGTTATGCGCACCTACTCTTACTTGCAAGAACAGGAGATCATTTTTAATAAACGAGGCATTGGTTACTTCGTAGCTGATGATGCTACTCAAAAAACCAAAAAACTCCGCCGAGAAGAATTTATACAACAACACCTTCCGGAGTTATTCAAATCGATGGACCTGTTAGAAATTGATTTTGACGACCTGAAAGAGATTTATAAACGACAACGTAACGGACACCATAATTAGATCAGAAAGAATCAGTAGAGATATGGTGATTGATGTTTAATAAAAATGTATTCGCCTTTTTCAAAATTAAAAATTATGAAAACCAGTAATAAAATTCTCCTTGGCTTTATTTCCGTACTCGGATTAACTATGCTTAGTATTCTTGTATTTGCCAAAAGCAGCCTTATTAATATCGAACAAAGCAAAATTAAAGGCAATGGCAAAATCATCAAAATGAACTACCCCATTGAAAACGTAACGATGCTTGAAGTAGATGAATTTTTTGAAGTCTATGTTCGGGTGGGTGATCCTAAACTAGAGATTGAAACGGATGAAAACATCCAGGCTCTTATTCGTGCAAATTATGATAACTACCATCGCAGCAATGAAGATGAAGAGTATCGAAGAGTACTAAATATTGAACGAATGAATGATGTCAATATTAGCCCAACACAAGCGATTAAGTTATTCCTTGCAGTTCCCACTTTGGAAGGATTAAACATTGACAATCACTCAACGGTGATTTTTGAGGAAGTCATGACCAGCGAAAAATTCAAAATAAACGCCGAGGAATTTTCCACGCTTGACCTACAGCTTAACACTCAGGATCTGGATATTTTTGCTGACAACCACTCGACTATCAATATTGCAGGCACCATTGGAAACACAATGATCGATGCAGATGAGTTTTCTACAATTGATATTCAGAATATTACCGCTAGCACTGTTTCTCTTGATCTGAATAACCATGCGAAAGTTACGCTTTCAGGAACCGCTGATGAATTCTCCTTAAGCTCCGATGAGTTCTGCGAAATCGATGCAGCCAAACTAGTCGCTAAAAAAGGAGATATCAAAACCCGAAATCATTCAACCGCTTACATCAATGTTACAGAAACGCTCGATGTACAGGCTAATGAATTTACCCACATCAAATACCTCGGTAATCCAGCTATCAACAAAAAAGCATTAGATAAAACTGCTACACTAGAAGCCATTAAGTAATCACTTTACAATCTTCTTCAAGACCAAAAGTTATGAAAACTATATTACTCGCATTTGTCATTAGCCTGAGTTCTTTTTCTTATGCTCAGGTCGCTACGAACTCCGATCTCTATCTCGAGCTCGCAGCATTAGACAGCCTGATTTTTGAAGAAAGTTTTAATAAATGTAATCATGAGTCATTGCATACCCTCATCGCCGAATCCTTTGAGTTCTATCATGACCAGGGTGGCTTAGAAAATGATAAAACATCTTTTATAAAAAGTATCGAAAACAATCTCTGTGGTAATCCACAAGCAAAACCAATTCGACAACTAACTGCTGGGACTTTACAAGTCTTCCCGCTTTATGAAAACGGAAAATTATACGGTGCTATTCAAATGGGCGAACATGAATTCTACATCAAAGAACCCCATAAAGATCTATACTTAACGAGTACCGCAAAATTTACCCACGTCTGGATCAAACATGATCAGGGCTGGCAACTAAAAAGAGTATTAAGCTATGACCATCAAGCTCCGGAGCACTAAAAATGAAAACGAGCATGAAATCTTTTTTACCGTATCTGGAGTTGGCCGCTCGATGGCATGTTTTCATCATGCTCAATATTTATGGCTGGGGAAAAATATTCGGAGGACAGTTTTATCGTAAAGGAAATCTGCCCCCTGAAGTTGCCAGTCAGACTTTGGAAAATATAGGAAGTTTTGATCTGGCCTGGACTTTTATGGGGCACTCATACACCTATATCCTCTTTATCGGCATCAGTCAGATTATTGGCGCCTGGTGTTTACTTTTTGAACGAACTAAAATTATCGGCATCGCAATACTACTTCCAATTTTGACAAACATTATTGTCTTTGATGCTATCTTTTTCGACACTTACGGTGCACTGGCAAGCGCATTAAATTATTTTCTGTTATTGTTGCTTACACTATATTTTAATAAAGAAAAAATAATCAAAGCTTTTAACACACTAACGACATATAAACCCCTTAACCCAAAAATAAAACCTCAACAAATAAAGACCATAATTATCGTTGCACTGACCATTGGCGTAATCTTTAGCCTCGAACAAGTAGCGGTAAATCTACTGGGACACTAAAAATATTGATTAGTTGATTTTGCATCGGGGAGCGACAGAAGAATGGTTTTGTTGCTCCGCGTTTTTTACTCCGGTCAATTCTTCTGATCTCAAGAATTATTTCTGATTATTGTTTCAACATCATCGAGCCTTGGCAGTAGATCTCTGTCGAGGCTTTTTTGATCTATATATCCTCCATAAACATTCTTATTCTTATAATATCTTTCCGATTGTTGACAATTCATTAACAAACAATTGCTCCTATCATTGTATATTTGCCCCTATCCTAATCATAATAACCAACCATGTCCCTAATCGAAGATAAAACACAACTTGGTTCCGTAGAAACAACCATAGCTCAGCAGATTGCTACCATTACTTTTTTTCATCCTTCTCACAATTCTTTACCCGCCAATTTACTGGCTGCATTAAGAGATGCAATCAATGATGCTGGCGAAAATGAGGAGGTCAAAGTAATTGTCTTAAAAAGCGCCGGAGAACGGACATTCTGCGCAGGTGCAAGCTTTGATGAACTGATCGCCATTGATAATGAACGCAACGGAAAAACATTTTTCATGGGCTTTGCTAATGTAATCAATGCCTGTCGTAAATGTCCTAAACTCATTATCGGACGAGTTCAAGGAAAAGCAGTTGGCGGAGGTGTAGGTTTAGCTTCTGCTACCGACTATTGCTTCGCCACCAAATATGCAGCCGTCAAACTAAGCGAACTCGCCGTTGGAATCGGTCCTTTTGTTGTTGGTCCAGCGGTGGAAAGAAAAATTGGAAACTCTGCAATGACACAATTGGCCTATAATGCTACCGAATGGAGAGATGCAGAGTGGGCACGCACCAAAGGCTTGTATGCGGACATCTATGATAGTGTAGAAGAAATGGATGCCGCAATTGCGGAGCTAGCCAACAAACTTGCAAACTCCAACCCCGAAGCAATGCGAATGATGAAACAAGCGTTCTGGAGTGGTACTGAGCATTGGGATGATCTTTTAGCAAGTCGAGCAGCCACTAGTGGCCAATTGGTCCTTTCTGATTTTACCCGCAACGCTATTGCAAAATTTAAAGCTAAGTAATTTAATCATGTCGAAACTCCCCACTTTTATATCCTGGACTTTACTCCTTGTTGGGATTATAGATTTATTCCTGGGAGGTTTCCTGTTAAGTGATCCGCTTTATTTTCGCATTTATAAAATTGCTATTGAGGTTTATCTTTTCGGCTTCATCACGTATCTCGTATTGAAGCATATTTTCTTTTATAGGTTCAAAGGAAATGTTGATGTCGTCCGGCTTATTAAAAAAAGCAATTACAAATCATGGCTACTTGCTCAAGGGATTACCGTATCCCTTATGTATGTCGTCATCAATTATTATTACTATAATAGTTTTCAGCATTTCAATTTTGTAATGATTGCGATTCTACTTTTATTTTATGCGGTTATCGTTCTTGACAGTCACCCTTCGATTTACATCGATGAAGAATACTTTGCTTATGATGACTTCTTCATCGAACGTGCCGCCTGGAACTCCATGAACAGAATAGAATTGGAAAAAGGAGAACTACGTATCATTTCTCCGGAAAGAGATTTTGAATTGGATTTTAACCTAGTTGATGATATTGATTATATCAAACTAAATGCAGAAGTAGAAAACCAAATACTGGACGGAGATTTTGCCAGCGAAGAAAGCTCTCGAACATTAGTGGAAATTATACAAAATTATGCGAACCGTTACAACGTCCGTTTAGTCAACTCAACCGACAGAGTCATATAATCTGCTTATGCCCCAACTCTATTTCATTGCCCAGATACTGATCGTCCTTCTCTCCTTCTCTCTTATCTATTTTTTTATTCGCGGGCAAAGATATGCGCTGAATCGCCTTGGATATGCCCCCTCTAAAAAACGCCAACTCCTCTATTTTACAGCCGCTGGCTTACTCTGCTGGTTAGGTATACTTGGCACCTTATCGTTTACAGGATTCTTTAATGATTTCGATTCTATTCCCCCTAAGATTTTCCTCGCAGTCCTCCCTACGGTCATCCTCACGATTACGTTAGTCCTGTCAAAATCCTTTTTCAGATTACTCGCACAAATCCCTCCGGCTTGGCTGGTTTATATTCAGTCTTTTAGGATTATCGTAGAAATAGTGCTTTGGCTAGGTTTACTTGGGGGCTTTGTTCCCTTCCAAATGACATTTGAAGGATTTAATCTGGATATAGTGCTCGGCATTACCGCTTTGATGGCAGGGTACGTATTCTTCGCACGTGGACGATTTCGACGTATGGAGACTTTTATCTGGAATATCTTCGGGATAGTCCTACTTATCAACATCGTTTTCATTTCCGTTGTTTCTACCCCTTCTATATTTCGCATCTTTTTCAACGAACCGGCAAATACTTTTATCGCTTACTTCCCCTTCATATGGATACCGGGCTTTATCGTTCCCTTTGCTTTAGCAATGCATCTATTCTCCATAAAACAGGTCATCTACTACAAACAACTTAAATAACCCTCTTTCAAGTTTGAGCGAAGC
>JAHDHW010000261.1 GCA_020631105.1 Saprospiraceae bacterium
GGGGCATTAATTATTAGCTGCATCAAATAGCCTCATCAAGCGTTACCTTAAAATTGTCGACTAGTGCTTCGTAAAAAACTTCAAGGTAATCTTCTCTTGTCATTTTTTTAAGGACGTTATAAACGTTGTCTTTCATTTGTGATTCCTCGACAAATCTTCTTGGGCTACCTTTATAAAACTCCTTTCGGTGGATATTAGCAGGTGATGTAAAATTGGCGGTTTGATCCACCTGGACTACTGCAAATTTAGGTTTCACGGTCTGTAAATGCCAACGTTGAATCCCTGCCTCTTTTGCAAAAAACAGAGCAGCACAATCTCCGTTCACTTTGATTTCTATACCATACAGGCTATCTCCCTTCTTGGGTGGCTTAAAAGGGTTTTCTATTTCTGGTTGCCATTCTTTGTATACATATTTTTCGGCTTTGCGCTTCGAGCCCGGGCCGTCCTCACCTATAATTTCTTTATTATAGACGGAATCTCTAAACCAAACACTTCGCCCAATTACGGTAAAATCTCTTCGCTTGGCAATGGTGGTATAAAACTTTGCAATACGTTCTAATTCATCACCATAAATACCAATCATAATTTCATTGATATTCGGTTCCAGATTAGAATAGAGATAAACTTTTAGTTCAAATAAATCTTCAATCCATGTTTTCAAAGCCTCTTCGACTGAAGGATTAAATGGGTGTAGATCAAGCACTGCGAGAGAGATGGTCTCTTCGTGTGTTGTAATGTCTTTTAATAAGCCTTTGACTTTTTCGATGGATTGTAGGTAGAAATTATACCGCTGAACGCGGGCTTTATTTTTCCAAAATTTGTCTCCTTGCTTTTCTCGCTGGCGCTCCATGATATCCAGCTGACTCAACATCATCACATAATAATGACTTTCTTGTAATCGGTTAATCTTCCGGCGTAAGTCGCTACACTGATCTGCCAGGTTTATTTTATCGAGTTCTTCCAGCAAAAGATCCAAGCCCAAAGGATCAGCTTCAATATCAATGGTAAGTTGATCTGAACCTACTCCAATCTCTACGATGAGTTGATCATCATAATCATAAGTACTTAACTCTTCGGCAAGCGGTAGGGTAAGTTTTTCGTTGATTGCCCGCTGTAAAAATCGCGCTCCATACTTAGGATCGTATCCCTGCTCTGCCAGAAAATCATAAATTCCATCATCTATTCGTAACTCCATTTTACGAAACTTGATCCCTTCTCTTTGCTTGAATTGTGCTAACTCCCGATCGACAACAAAACCGACTACATCTTTAGATAATGGTTCAAAGGGCAACACCTGATCTATTCGATTATATAGCTCGGGCCTAAAGTATTTTTGTACAGCCGACATAAAGTGATCCGAAACGGAATCCTCTCCTGCAGCCCCCAGACTAATCCGATTGGATTGCAAATTCGCAGCTCCGATATTAGAAGTCATGATAATGATCGTGCTACAGAAATTAACCAATTTACCACTACTATCTGTTAGGCGGCCCTCACTTAAAATCTGTAAAAGCAAATCATAAAAATCAGGGTGTGCTTTTTCAATTTCATCAAAAAGCAGTACGCCAAAAGGTGTACGTCGAACCGCTGAGGTCAAGAGTCCATCTTTGAAGTAGCTCTCTCCGGTCAGGCGCATTATAGAATAAGGATCCGCAAACTCGCTCATATCAAAGCGAATCATTCGTTCGCGATTACCGAACATAAACTCTGCGAGCACTTTTGCCATTTCTGTTTTACCGACCCCGGTGGGTCCGATAAACAGTAATGATGCGATGGGTTTACCGGTACGCATGAGCGCCGTTTTGACGGAAGCAAGCAAGCCTGTAAGGCTGCTGACCGCTTTATTTTGACCAAAGACATTGGTATTAAACTGGTCCTCGACGGTTTTCAAATCCATAGGTACATCCGGATCTACCATAAAGGGCGGCAGCCCTGTTTCTTCGCAGAACCCACGGAGGACTTCAGCGCGGGTGACGACTTTAGAATAAGCCTTTCTATTAATCAAGAGGCTTTCCAGGAAGCGAATCGGCTTACCAGGAAAACCAGCGTATGGTGTATATCTTCGATTGAGACGAATGGTTTCTTTGACTGCTTCTTCCTCAAATTTTACTTTTCGGGTCTTTGCGATATCATTAACCTTCTTAATGATAATTTCTTCCAGGTCATCTTTGGGTTCTTGCAGTTTTATAATCTGGAAGAAGTTGGTATAATTAGGATTCTTAAGTTGAATTCTTGCCAATTCATCTTCGGTACATTCGGTAATCATGGTGACTTCACCGCGACTGATAAAGTTGCGGAGATAATCCGCCATACTGACTTCGTTTCCGACATACTTTCCAACTTCGAACAACTCCAGGAGGTTTCTTACAAATAAGATATCCTGATGCTGAAATAGTTCTTTACAGAGCAGCGAAAGATGATGTTGCCATCCGGTATCACTGGAGAGTTCCTTGATCATTACAGAAGCGGTCGTCTCCCATATTGCATTTGTTATCCGATGTTTGCGCAGATGCCGGGCCATCTCCCAGACCAGGGCCGTTTTTCCAACGCCGGTAGGACCAACGAGGATAACGTTTTTATTAAACTTGGATTTAACAGCTCTGATCAACAAATTCAGCTCTGTCTCCCGTCCATAGACTACCCTGTTACCGCCTACTAATCGAGTCGCTACTTTTTCTATTAAGCGACCTTCACTCTCTTCTGAAAGATTATCCAGTTCTTTCAAGGAAGGCAAATTCAAACTTACCTCTCGCATAATCAATTCTACTTCTTTATACCAGAGTGCCGCAACTGCTTCTTTTACGAGTGAGCGTTCTCGCTTACGGAGAATTTGTAGCCGAACCGTTTCTTCCATTCTCTCCAGTACTTCAAACCGAAACTCATCGTACACTTCTATCCCCATACTCGGGATGCATGCCCAATAACCATCTTCTAATTCCCGAATGTAAAAGTCTAGCAGTAATTCAAACTCCGGATGGGTAACGCCATCTCTGGATGCTTCAAAAGGTATGCTTAGCTGATCTTTGTAATAATCCCCAGTAGTATATTGATCTAAGAGGCTAATGTAATGGCCTTCATTTAGCATCTGCTTTTGGAAAGCTGCTCTGAATTCGGAAGCTAAACCGCCAGTTTGAACATTCATCGCAATCTTATGCCCGTCTAATAAAGGTCGAACTACCGTACCACCGCTAGCGAGGTGTAACTTGACTGAAAAGAAAGGAACATGAAGATTGAAGCCCATGAAAGAATGGAATGTTTTAGTTTCGGGCTAAGATAATAAATGGAATCGGAATTGAGCGGAGATTATGAACAGGAACTCGCCAGGATTTTCCGGGCTCCATACTTTATTCATCTTCCCCCCAACGATAGCTATCCAGATCGAACCCAGCAAGGTCTATCACCCGGTCTACTACGGTTGCAGCAAGTGCTTCAAAATCCTGAGGTTTACTATAGAATGAAGGGCTGGCCGGACAAATGATTCCTCCCGACTCTGTGATTGTTTTCATATTATTAATATGGATCAGACTGTACGGCGTATCCCGGATCACCAGGATAAGTTTACGACGCTCTTTGAAGATCACATCGGCCGCTCGGGTAGTTAGATCATTAGAGACACCGGTAGCTATTCGCGCCATGAGCCCCATTGAGCAGGGACAGACGATCATCGTATCATATTTGGCTGATCCTGAGGCAAAAGGAGCCATAAAGTCCATCTTGTCATAGAGCTTAAACTTGGGGTGATCCTCTAAAAATTGCTCATAACTCTCATCCTCCAGCTCATAAGTCCAGTTAAATTTGGCGTTTTTGCTCATGACTACCCCTACGGATGCAATCTGATCATCCAGCTTTTGGAGCCGGTCGAACAGCACTTTTGCGTAAATAGAACCACTTGAACCGCCAACGGCCACGACAATTTTTCTCATTTTCTGTTAATTATGGTTAAAATAAGTAACATAGGCTATCAATAAAGGTTGTAAGCATGTAATTTGTGGAATAGTTTTTTGGGTTATACCAAAAGATTATAATTGTAAGTTTAAATTAAAAACAGAATAATTCCAATCATATGAAATTCTTAGCATTCCTTACGACCCTAATACTAACGACTTCTTTTACAATGGTTGCTGATGTCCCTGCGGATGATACCAAGGATAAAATCCAATGGTACAGTTGGGAAGAAGCGATGGATGCCATGAAAACGGAGAAAAAGAAAATCTTTATTGATGTGTATACCGACTGGTGCGGCTGGTGTAAGCGTATGGATAAATCTACTTTCAGTGATCCTGATGTAATTAAATACATCAATGATAATTACTATGCTGTCAAATTCAATGCGGAGCAAAAGGAAGATATCATACACCAGGGGCATACTTTTAAGTATGTTGCAAACGGTCGTAGAGGCTATCATGAGTTAGCTGCATCGCTATTAGATGGTCGCTTGGGTTACCCTGCTTTTGTTTATATGGATGAGAATATCAGTAGAATCACCATTTCTCCGGGTTATAAGGATGTAAATATGTTGATGCCGGAGCTCACTTTTATAGCGGATGAGCATTTCAAAACTACTGATTTCGAAACGTTTAAAGCTAATTATAAATCAAAATAGAAATTTGGGGACTTCGTTAATTTGCGTTAAATAATGCTTATTTACGTTTTCAGCCTTTCCGATTCCTTCGAAAAAAGGGTAAATTTGAGGGGTATTTAATTCCCATTGTTCACCAACACGAAAAATTATAAGTCATGAATAAAGTTTTTAAACTCGGTGCTTTACTAGTTGTAGCGGTTATGTTCGCTTCTTTTATTACGCTAAATGAGTCTACTCCAATGGAAGAAGGTGGAGATGCGATCAAGTGGTACACCTGGGAAGAAGCTATTGCTGCTAATAAAAAAACCAAGAAGAAAATCTTCGTTGATATCTATACTGACTGGTGTGGTTGGTGTAAAAGAATGGATAAAACAACCTTCTCTGACCCTGAAGTTGCTAAGTATATGGACGAAAACTTCTACTGTGTCAAACTTGATGCGGAGCAGAAAGGAGACATTAATTATGGTGGTCATACTTATAAATTCGTTTCCAACTATGGTCGTAAAGGTGTGCATGAGCTAGCTTTTACTTTGCTCGACGGACGGATGTCTTACCCTCAATATGTATTTATGGATGAGAATGAAGGAAAGTTGATCATTGAGCGTGGTTACAAAAAGAAGGATGAGTTTATGAAGACTTTAAAGTATGTGGCTACTAATGCTTATCACAATACTAATCTTCAAACTTATAAAGCAAATGGTAAGGCTAAATAGCCTTGAAATATAAAGTTAT
>JAHDHW010000262.1 GCA_020631105.1 Saprospiraceae bacterium
CCATCCCATCGATTATAAATATCAATATTCATATTAGAGTATACGACATCTCCAGTGAAGTATCTCGCTAGAATATTATCCACTCCTGCGCTTACAGTTAAACGGTCATCCAAAAACGTTTTACGTACGCCCATATCAACACCATACAACCAGGATGAATTAATCAAGCCTTCCTGGCCACCGCTATTATACCAACCTGAGATTTCTGCATTCATCTCCCAAGGCAATTTAAAATTAGCTTGTAAGAATCCTGTGTAATCCCATTTTGTTGCCTGAAACTGCTCATCCAGATAAGGAGAATCATATTGATTCCGATTAGCAATCATTCCACCGTAGCCAGTAATTCCAGGAATAAAATCTAAAGGAAAGAATAGGCTTACATTGAATACTTTAAAGTTGTCAAGGTTTACAGTTGTCTTATTGGAAGTACCTGCGGCATCATCCTGATCTGTCACTTCAACCATTGCATCATTGGTATGTTTGTACTCAATATTAAAAAATGGTTGCCCTTGATAAGCGAGATTAAATTTAGTACTGTGTGTTAGTGCAGGAGCTAAGTTTGGATTTCCTGCCTGAAAGGTATATTGATCCAGGAAGTAACGAAAAGGATTTAGGTTACTATATCTTGGGCGATCGATTCGGTAGCTATAAGCAACGGAAGCAACAAGATCTTTTGTAATCTTACGACCAATACTAGCGCTTGGAAAGAATTTGCTAATCGGTCGTTGAATCAAAGAATCAAGCGTAACGGAGTATCCTTCTGAATCGCTATTTTCATAACGTAAACCAAATGTACCGTTCCACTTTTCGAGATCAAAGGAAAGCTTTCCGTAACCGGCCATAATCCGTTCGTCAAAGATAAATCGATTACTTGATCCCTGGTCAATTAACCATTCTCCACTTGCCTGCTCTTTTCTGTTTTCAAGGTCATTATCCAGGTTTGCATCACTATACTTTGCACCAATCTGTGCTTTCCATTGTTCATTAATCGGATAAGTATAATCCAATTGAGAAGTCCAGAATTGAGTTGCTCCATCCCGGAGGTTTTGTTGTCCGAAGAACTTTTGGCCAACATTGAGTTCTTCCGTACTCAATACATCAATTCCATCATTCGCGATATCGATATAATTAACATCGAAAGTTAACTTCTGGCCAAGCGAATCAATATCAAACTGATAGTATGGATTAAGGGTAAACAACCTCCAGGTACGATCTTCTTTATTTTCAGTGAGCAGCATCCAATCTGTAGCAGTATCATCTGCAAAATTTACCTCGGTTGTATTTTCAATTAAGTTGTCAGTACGACTATCAACGTATCGAGAAGAAACCCCAACCCTTTGGTTTTCGGTAATATTCCAATCTACCCCCAAGTTTGCTCTCCATCCACGACTAAAGCCCGGATCATAAGAATCCTGCTCATAAACATCACCATCGACTACTCTCGTAAGCACAAGGTTATCATACCATGCATTTCGCCAGAATCCCGTAGATGCATTAACATTTACACTTCCCTGATAATGGCTAAGAGAGATACTTTCACGATGACGCCAGTTCTCTCCTTTAGCTCCACCAATGTTTATACGACCATTGGTTCCAAAGAGCTTATTGCTTTTGAGTACGATATTAAGAATTGGACCGGTACCTTCTGCCGGGAATTCCGCTCCAGGCTGGTGAATCACTTCGATCTTTTTAATATTATCTCCGGGGATATCCTTCATCAAGGATTGAATATCCATATATTTTGTTGAACGTCCATTGATCAGAATGGTCATATTACTCTGCCCTGCCATTCGAATCCGATCGCCTGTAACGATCATCCCAGGCACCTTTTTCATGACTTCCATCAAGTTTGTACCGAGGCTGGTAATGTTATTTTCAACATTAACGATCATTCGGTCAGATTTTTGTTCTAATAAAGGTTTAGTGGCTGTTACTTCTACAGTCGACAACACTTCCGCATCAGAATTTAGCTCAAAACGAAGATTTTTACCATTATCGGTAGGGAATTGAAGCGTTTGTATAGATTTCTGAAATCCCAACATCGATACCTCAAGGTAATAATCACCGTCTTTGATTTTTTTAATTTCAAACTTCCCTTCATCATCGGATGAAGCAGATTGAACAAAACTGCTGTCTGCCTGATTATATAGCGCCACAGTAGCAAAGAAGACAGGAGAACGTTGATCATCGATCACTGTTCCGGAGAAAGCGCTTTGCGCTTGTAATAGATTAAATGAACAAAGTAAACTCAACGTGAGTAGAGTAATAGTTTTCATAACTTGATTTTTTGTTAATGGAATTCAAATGTAAATAGTTCAAACATCCCAAGTAAAGAAAAAAGACGAACGAGGCTGATTTCTAGTTTAACCGTCTTTTATTCTTGACGAGAAAATTTTAGTCTCCCCCTATTTGGATGCACTATTTTCTATAATTGGTTATTTGAAACATTGATTTATTTCATTATTGCTATATGGACTTATTGACCTTCATTTTTCTTTTTGCGGCGGCTAATAGTACCTTATTAGCACTGGCCTTGTTCAATACCGCCAAGAAAGCAAATTTCTTTTTAGGGGGGCTGGTCATCATATTGACCGTTAGTTTGTTACATAATGTAGTGTTATGGGATATTGGGTATTATGATCCTCAATCCTATCCAATATTGGCGATGTTTTATTCATTCTTGTTTATTGCTCCATTTTTCTACTTTTTCATCTTCTTTTTTACGAATCCTAATCGGGTCTGGAAACATCAATACTGGTGGTTTTTTGTTCCGGGATTATTCATGGTTTGCATCATCAACTTCCATATATTTCTGGGTAAGTTTACAGGGATCTGGATATTACCGACCTTTGTAATTGACGGTTTAAGTAGCCTGGAAAAACCGCTCGGACTTATTATGGCCATCGCATGTATCTGGCCAGTCTGGAATTTGTTATCTACCCACCAACAAGAACTAAAAGAGCTTTATTCAGATTTGGAGAAAATGAGTTTAGATTGGTTAAAGAAATCAATCCTTATTGGTGGCATTGCCTGTGCGCTCTGCTTAATCGTCTTTTTCTTCGAAAGAGCAACGTCTGCTTTCGACTTACCAAAGGAAGCCTATCAATTGATCTGGCTAGTACAATCCATTATCCTTTTCGTCATTGGATTCAAAGTTTTTACTTACCCTTCGGAATTAAAAGGAGATCACTTCCCAGTTTGGAAAAATAAAAAAGGAAGTAAGGAAAAAGCAATAACAGATCAATCATTCCCACAAACAAATCATAAGGAAGCATTACAAAAATTAAGCTCAATTATAGAAAGCGACAAAAGGTATCAACAACCCAAATTAACCTTGCATACGCTTTCGAGGGAATTGAGCTTAAGTCCACGCTACCTTTCCTATTTGATCCACACTTATTATGATTGCACTTTTCATGACTTCATAAATCAATACCGTGTCAAGGAAGCAATCCATAAAATGAAAGACCCTTCATTCGAAAACCATAGTTTGATGGCTATCGCTTTTGCGGTTGGGTTCAACTCTGGTCCTGCTTTTCAATACAGTTTTAAAAAGCAAACGGGTATAAGCCCTAATGTCTATCGGGCAAATCTGACAAGCCCCATTCAAGAAACTAAATCCGTCATTCAAGTTTAAAAGTAAACCTGATCAATCGACCAGGCTACTTTTAATATATCTCATATGAATTCTCAGAGAATAGTTTTTATTCGCCGAGTTACACCTTAAACATTATCATTAGCATTCACAATACTTAGGCTTTCGTCCCTACGTAAATCTGAACGCTACTATTATCCGGATCTGCATTAGGAGAATCATAGATTTCAAAGTCTGCATCATAGGTTCTATCAAGGTCAGAAGCCCAGATTTTCATCCACTGATCAATCACGATTTCATTTAATTTACCCCGGCGATTATACTCTTGGTAATCCCCTCCTTTAAATCGGTAGGCCACCATATCTTCCGGAATCTCTTCTAAATTATCCACTTTGCAACCTAACACCATTGTATAAGGTGAGTTATGATCACCCTCGTATTCTGTATAGGCAACGTAGACTTTATCCTCTACCCTATTCGGCACTTTCTGGAATATTTGTTCGGACATAAACTTATGCCATAAAGCTGGAATGTCTTTAGCTGCACGTCCATTTTGATTTGAAGTACGTACCTGAATACCAATCATTTGAAAAGGAGCAATTTTTACTAATTGAGCTTGCATACTTAATTTTTTAGGTTTGATCTTTTAGAAGACCTTGGTTATTAATTATGTATACAAATATCAGGGTGGGTAGTGACAGCTGTTTGTCAGGAGGGATAAAGCGTCTTACAAATAATGTTGTTTTAGTGCTTTTACCAGGGTTTGTATTTCCGAATTGAGTTCGGCAGGGGCAATAACATCAACCTGGTCACCAAAAATTAATAACCAGCGAGCAATTCCCTTAAGATGCGGACTTAGGAAAGTCATCAGTACACGATCACCCTTGACGACTTGCTCTACCAGGCCATAATAGTATTTTTGTGTCTGAGCAAAACTCGCAGCAACTTTGGTAAAAGAAATCATCACCTTCGTTAAATTTTGATCATTACTCCATTGGTCAAGATAAGCCTGCAAGGTCAGGGTAGGTTTATCAAAATTAATTTCGGTAGGATGCAGGCGCGTAATTCGATCTACTCTAAAGTCACGATAATCTTTTCTCAATCGACAATAGGCCACCAAATGCCAATTATCTACCATAAAATAAATTCCGATGGGTTCGACTTGACGCTTCGTTGCTACTTCACTGAATTCTTTCTTATAGTCCAGATCCAGTACATGTTGTTTTTTAACCGCATCAAGAATACGAGGCAAATATTGCTTTGGAATTTTACTGGCGAAAGCCGAAGGCGTTGCCGACACTTCAATATGAGGACTTAAGGATTCTAAGGATTCCTTCTCTGAGTTTCTTAGTACTGCTTTCAGTTTTACCATCGCAGCATCAAAATGTTTTTGTGAGCTGGGGTCAGCATGTTGTTCCACAAACTTTTCTGCAAGTAGAAATGCGGTGGCTTCTTCCGGCGTAAATTGTACAGGCGGCAAACGATAGCCCTCGATCAGAGAGTAACCAACTCCAGCTTCGCCAATTATTGGTACGCCTGCATTTTGCAAGGTTCGAATATCCCGGTATACCGTCCGAAGGGTTACCTCAAAACGATCTGCGATCTCCTGTGCTTTGATAAGTTTCCGAGATTGTAGTAAAATGAAAATAGCCGTTATTCGATCGAATTTCTTCACGACTCTAAGGTAGGGAAATTAGGGGAGTAGTGGAACAGG
>JAHDHW010000054.1 GCA_020631105.1 Saprospiraceae bacterium
CTTGGACCACCTGATTATGAGTCAGGTGCTCTAACCAACTGAGCTATAGGACCTGTTGCTTGACGCGAATGCAAAATTACGCTTTTGCGGTAGTCTATGCAAATGTGTTTCGTAGTTATTTTAGTACAATTCATTAGTTTATTAAGTTCCGGAGCGTAAATGTTATATATTTTTCAGTTATTTATGCTCCTCAATAATTGAAAATGACATCTACTATAAAACATATCATCTTTGATCTCGGTAATGTACTGATCGATCTTAATTTTGATCGGGTGAATCAGGAATTTGAAAAGCTGATTGGTCAGGACTTTGCGCGCTTATCCACTTCTGAAGCAACGAAGAATGCGTTCTTACAATTAGAATTAGGCCACTATTCAGAAGAATCGTTTATTAATGCCTTGCAAAGACAAGCGACGATTGTTCCTGATGGACGAAAAGTTATCGCTGCCTGGAATAGCTTGTTAGGCGAAATCCCTAAAGAACGACTGGAGATGTTAGCGCAATTAAAGCAAAAAGGATATCAATTATATCTCCTGAGTAACACCAATAGTATTCATATCCACTGGCTGAATCGCTATCTGAAACGGGAACATGGAGTTGAAGATTTTAACAAAGCATACTTTACTAAATCATATTATTCTCACTTATTAAAAATGAGAAAGCCTGATGAAGAGATATATGAATATGTTTTGAATGATGCTTTTATAAACAGGGCAGAAACCTTGTTTGTGGATGATAGCGAAGCAAATATTTTATCTGCGCAGAAGGTAGGCATAAGTACGATTCTACATAACTCAGGGAAGGATATTACAGAGGTCATGCAAAGCTTCCTGAAGTAAATTTGGAGCCAGAGCAAGATCCTGAAAGCCGGAGTATTGATCTATTTTTTCTAAAGCTTCCCGGATATTTAATTCATCTTGTTTTTGACAATAGAAAAACTGCTGACTCATAAGTCGATCGGCAAGATACTCTTGTTCTGTTTGTCCCGGGGTGGGAATTAAAAGTGCTTTTTTACCTAAAGCAACTAAATCCATGACAGTGCTATAGCCGGAGCGGGCAATAATTAAGTCACTGGCTAAGATTGCGTCATTTAAAGATTTTGCGGGTAGGAATGAAATAGTTTTTATGTTTTCTGTTAAGGAGGTCTCTTTGTAGTCTTCCGTTTTTCCTTGAACGATGAGGGTTTTTTGGTCAATTTTTGACAGCTGACGGATTAGTTTTTCTTCCAGTATTGTGCGCTGTGGTTCGGGGCCACTTAAGACGACGATGATATCGTATAGTTTATTGGTTTCGGATTTTTTAAATCGTGACAAAGGACCGATATACCGATCTGCAGGCCTGCCATCTGATAGTTTTCCGGCTAAACTTTTAGCTCCTTCAAAATCCGGAATCCAACATTCATCAAAACGATTTATAAATTGCTGATTGATTTCATTCGTCAGAATCTCCAAACCAGGATTAGGAATGGCTAAGTTGACTTGATGCGTAATAAAAATATTTTTGCAGATTTTGTTTCTACAGCCATATCGATTATCAGAGATTATTATATCAATTCCATAGTTAGCTACTAATTGTTTTACTTTTTTTCTCTCTGCGAAAATGGCCGCTGAAATTTTGGGCAACTGCCTGGCTATATTCCAAGTCATACTGCTTCCTTTATACTTGACATTATATCCTGGCAGTTCAAAGATTGGCAAGTCCGGATATTCTTCCCGGAGTAGGGCTAGTGACCTTCCGTCAGATGCTAATAGGACCTCCATTCCCATTGATAGTAAGCGGTTGATTAAAGGTATGCAACGTGTTGCATGTCCAAGTCCCCAATTAAGAGGTGCTACCAAAATGCGAAGTGGTTTCTTCAAAATTAAAAGCTTACATTTATCAGGTATAGATGATATTGTCTGTTTCTAAAGGTAAACAAACTATGAACAAACAAATCGATCGACAAAGGCAAAATGCGGAAAAGATATTTAATACTCGTAGTCTTGAAAAGGATTACCGGACATTGGTTCCTGTTTTAAAACCAGGTATGCGCGTATTGGATGTTGGATGTGGGACGGGAGCAATCTCCTCTGGTATTGCCAGGATTGTTGGCCCGAAAGGAGAAGTAATTGGAATTGATAATACACCAGCGTTTATCGAAAATGGTAAAACTACCTTTAGTAAAGTGGAGAACTTAACTTTACTGGAAGAAGACATTATGACTTATCAATCATCGGCGCCTTTTGATTTAATCGTATCTGCCAGAGTCTTACAATGGTTGAGTTATCCAGTGGAGGCATTAGAAAAGATGAAATCTTTATTGAAGCCCGGAGGGATGATTTCTATACTGGATTATAATCATGAGCAGTTATTATTAGAGCCGGAACCACCTCAGAGTATACAATATTTTTATCAGCGCTGGTTAAAGTGGCGAGCGGATGCAGGAATGAATAATCACATTGCAGAAGATTTGCCGGATTACTTTCGACAAGTCGGGTTAAAAGATATTGAAACCCGGGATTCGTCCGAGCGATACGAAAAACCGGTAGAAAATATATCTGAAGACCCGAATATGAAGTGGTTCAAAGAAAAGGTAGGCATCTGGGCTAAAGTCGCTCGTTCGACTCAAGTTCAGGAAGAAGGGTATATTGCTGAAAAAGAAAGACTTTTAGCAGTAGATGAATACCTCGATTGGGTAGAGCATAAAGCTCAATTGATGGTGATGAACCTAAAAGAAGTTAGAGGAATTAAAACAGCATAAAATGAAAAGGAAAAAACAGTTGGTTTATTATCTGGTGATCTGCTGTTACTTATTAGTATTTGCAGCGTGTAAGGCAGGAGATTGTGGATGCCCACCGTGATTAAGTTTAAGAAATAGATGATTTACGGTTACCTATTTCTTAAACTTGATTACAGGCGGATTTCATCCATGTTGCCATCGTAAAACTGGTATTTGGTTAATGCGAAATCAGCATTTGGATTAACTTTAATCCACTTGAAATATTTACGAGCCCAATTCATTTGCTGACTTGGGAATCCTTTCTTAAGGAATGCTTCAATATATGGATGAGTATGTAATTGTATTTTGGAGTTAGGGCGGGATTGAAGGATAAAGTCTAAGTCCCGGTTGATCTCATCCACTAGTAAAATCGATGGATTGACTTTTCCTGAACCATTACAAGATGGACAAACCTCAGCAGTATTGATCTTTACTTCTGGCCGAACACGCTGACGCGTGATCTGCATCAAACCAAACTTACTTAATGGTAGAATAGTATGTTGCGCTCGATCCTTCCGCATGAAATCCCGCATTTTTTTGACAAGGATTTTTTTGTGTTCCGGGACGCGCATGTCAATAAAGTCAATAATGATAATTCCGCCAATATCGCGAAGTCTCATTTGCCGGGCGATTTCTTCTGCAGATTCAAGATTGACATTAAGGACTGCTTCTGACTGCTCTCCACTCGTAATTTTATGGCCACTGTTTACATCAATGACATGCATTGCTTCGGTAGACTCAATGACGAGATATGCACCACTCGCCATCGTAGCTGTTTTACCGAACGACGATTTAATCTGACGGGTAATTCCGTAGGTATCGAAGATGGGTTTACTGGACCGGTGATGCTTAACAATGTTTACCTGGTCCGGAGCAATGGAACCCAAAAAGTTTTTAATGTTATGATAAAGCTCCTTATCATTAACGATGATTCTGTTAAACGAATCACTCAGGATATCTCTTAAGATACTGGAAGCTTTATCTAACTCACTCAGCAGTTTCATAGGTGGCTGAGCTTTGACCAATTGTTTATAAACCTGTTCCCATTTGGACATCATGAAGTTAAGTTCTTCATGAAGATCAGCAACTTTTTTACCCTCTGCAGCGGTCCTAACTATAAGTCCGAAGTTTTTGGGCCGAATACTTTCTACAAGTACTTTGAGTCGTTTCCTTTCTTCGGCATTTCCGATTTTCTTAGAAACCGCCACAACGTTCGAGAATGGGGTTAATACCAGAAATCTTCCGGGTATAGTTACTTCGCAACTTAGCCGTGGCCCTTTAGTAGAAATAGGTTCTTTTAGAACCTGAACCAAGATAGGCTGCTTCTTATTCATCACCTGGTCAATCTTACCAGTTTTGATGATTTCGGGTTGCATCTCAAAATTATCAAGGAGATGTGTACCTGAGTTATCGTCTATGGTATCTTGAGTAAACTTAAGAAGAGATCGTAATTTCGGGCCAAGATCTGTATAGTGAAGGAAAGCATCTTTCTTATGGCCAATATCTACGAAAGCAGCATTGAGGCCGGGCATGAGCTTTTTTATCCTCCCGAGGAAGATATCTCCAACCGTAAATTTAGTATTGGTCTTCTGGTAGTGCAGCTCTACGAGTTTTCGGTCTTCCAGGAGGGCAATCTCGACTTCGGTTGGAGTCGAATTAATAATGAGTTCTTTTTCCACAATATCCGTTTAAAAGTTTAACGGTCCTTATGTTACATAAGGATGTCTACAGATTTTGCAGCAAAACCTCCAAAACATGATTGCATGAAGAAAACGAGAAAGTGAGTAGAAAATGGATAGTGACCTATCGGTGTAAGGGTAAAATAATATACCCTAAAGCATCATCAGATGCACTTTTCTCGGTTACTGAGGTGAATCGAAATAGGCAATCTATAATTAAGCAGATATAAGCCTAAATTCTTTGCTCAGTAAAGTTCAAAGCCTGACGCTATGTTAAATACACGACGTCAGGCTAGATTCCGTTCAAGAAACAGAGGTTTTCCTCTAGAAATGCTGCAAGCATAAAGTACCTATAATAATGGTACTAAAACCTATCTGTTTTTCTTCTTGTGACGGTTTTTACGTAGTCTTTTCTTTCTTTTGTGTGTTGCGATTTTGTGCCGCTTACGCTTTTTTCCACAAGGCATAGTGCAAATTCTTTAAAATTTATAAAATTTAGATTTCTTTAGACAGTATTATCTGTCGATACATTTTGCAGCATATTCTGCTGCCTTTTCTTTATTACCAAGGCCATCATAGGCTTGAACTAACAAGCAATTTGCTTTTTTGTTGTCCGGCTCTACGCTGATGGCTTTTGTTAATCTTTCAATTGCTCGATCAAATTGATTCGTCTGAATCGCTAATCGAGCTAAAGTCGTAAGTACCAAAACATTTTCTGGTGCTTGCTCATTGTATTCTCTCAACATCATGATCCCTTTCATAGGGCCAGCTAGCTGAGGGTTTTCTATATAGCAAAGTGCCAGATTGACCTTGTTGCTATATTCTGTAGGGTTCAGCGATATGGCATTTTCCAAAGCAGTTATAGCTTGATTATAACTAAACTGTTTTGTTTTATCCTCTTTCGCTTGTTTTCCTCCTATCATATAAGTCGTACCGGCTATGGACCATGCCTCTTCATCATCAATGATGTTTGCTACTTCTTCGGCATAATGACCGGAGATGGTAGCATTATCTGCACTGTACCATAGACCCGCTAGACGTTTTAATGTTTCAATTTTAGTTGAGTCCGAGCTACTTTTGCTCAACTCTTGCTCCAAACCCAAAATCAATGCTGCTGTATCCCTCGAAAGTGTGGTCTTTGCAGCTCTTAATAATACTTCTATCGAAGTACTGGTGGCGGACCGTGCACGTTCTTGTTCGATTTTTGCCTGAGATTCCGGCTTAGTATCTGTTCCAAAGTAAAGGCCCATAAACAACAAGCATGCTGCTGAAAGGACGATAATTTGGAGTTTAGTCATAACAAATAATAAACGTTATTAATCTTCATCAGGTAAAGCAGAGACATTGTCCTTTACTTGCTCAATGAAGATTTTCGCTGGTTTAAACGATGGAATGTAATGCTCAGGAATTTCGATAGCTATGTTTTTCTTGATATGACGACCAACTTTCTTGGCCCGTTTCTTAATCACGAAACTTCCGAATCCTCTAATATAAACGTTCTCACCATCAGCTAAGGTGTCTTTAACTTCTTTGAAAAATGTTTCTAAAGTTACTAACACATCAACCTTAGGAACGCCTGTCTTTTCCGAAATTGCTGTAACTAGGTCAGCTTTTCTCATCGTTATTGCTTGGTTTATAATGAGTTATGAATATTTAAGCAGGGGGCTTTAAAGCGAGGCAAATTTCGGAATTTTATTCTTTAATTGAAAATTTAATGCGGTTTATTTTTAAATTCTTTTTCAGCCCACTATATATTTTTATTAATCATATTTTTTTAATGATTAAATTATAAGTGCTTGTATAAAACCCTTTAGCGTTTATTGCTATAGCCTCCTTTGTACCTGCTCCAGCATTTTGGGTTGCCAGGATGAAAAAGTACCATTAAGAATATGTTCTCTTGCTTGTCCAACTAACCATAAGAAAAAACTTAAATTATGTATGCTCGCAATTTGGGCACCTAATAATTCTTTGCTTTGGATTAAATGTCGAAGATAGGCTTTGGTATAAAAGCGACTGGAGCTACTTGGACTTTTTTCGTCTATTAGACTAAAGTCATTTTTCCATTTAAGGTTTTTGATATTGATGATGCCTTCTGAGGTAAAGAGCATACCATGACGTGCATTTCGGGTGGGTAATACACAGTCAAACATATCGATTCCCCGGGCAATGCACTCTAGCAGATTAGCTGGTGTTCCTACCCCCATTAGATAGCGAGGTTTGTCTTTTGGTAAGATACTACAAACTATTTCGGTGGTAGAATACATGTCTTCGGCGGGTTCTCCTACACTAAGGCCACCAATTGCATTGGCCGGACGATCGAAAGAAGCAATGGTTTCGGCAGAGATTTTTCGAAGATCTTTATAGGTGCTGCCTTGTACAATAGGGATGAGTGTCTGCTCATAGCCATAGCGATTATCAGTTTGATCAAAATGATCGCAACAGCGTTTTAGCCAGCGATGAGTCATTTCCATCGAGTTTTTAGCATAGCGGTATTCACAAGGATATGGCGTACATTCATCAAAGGCCATTATAAAATCTGCGCCGATTGAACGTTGGATGTCCATAACATTCTCAGGAGTGAAAAAATGTTTGGAGCCATCAATATGAGATTGAAAGGTAACGCCCTCTTCTTTGATTTTGCGTCGGCCACTTAAAGAGTAAACCTGGTATCCACCGCTATCGGTTAGGATGGGTTTATCCCAGCCATTAAATTTATGCAAACCACCGGCAGCTTCCATCGTCTCTATTCCAGGCCTAAGGTAAAGATGGTAGGTATTGCCCAGGATAATCTGAGCGTGGATATCTTCTTTTAGTTCTCGCTGATGTACCCCTTTGACTGTTCCTACCGTCCCAACGGGCATGAAGATCGGGGTTTCGATATTACCGTGATCCGTTTCGATGAGGCCTGCACGGGCACTACTTTTAGGATCTGTTTGCTGAAGCGTAAATTTCATAAGAGTGCAAAGATAGAAGAGAAACTCAAAACCTGCACACCGGAACGTTTAGTTTTAAATAGAAGTGTAATAGAGCGAAGGATACGTTGGGCCCAGTTTCGTTTCTTGAAAAGAAGGATCAGCGAATACAAAAAATAAGATACAAGGTGGACTTGCTTGGTCACTGGTACTGCCAGTGAAATAATTTATAAAAGAAAGGACCGGGATTATTCAAATAGAATATTTAAACTGGTAGTACCAGTCGTTGCAAATAAGAGGAATGGTCTAGGCTCGATAGCGTTCGCTATCAAGTTTGAGTAAAACGCCAATCATTAGACTAAAGGCGAGAATAGAAGAGCCACCATAAGAGATAAATGGAAGAGGTATACCGACCACAGGGACGACGCCCATGGTCATACCAATGTTGATAAAGCAATGGATAAAAAGAATACCCGCTACTCCGTAGGCATAATTACGAACGAAGACGGATCGCTGCCTTTCAGCAAGTGAGACGATGCGGTAGATCAGTAGAAAAATAATACCAACAATGCCAATTACTCCAACGAAGCCTTGTTCTTCGCCAATGGTACAGAAGATAAAATCGGTGGATTGTTCCGGAACATAATCTAGCATGGTCATCTTACCATTTAAATATCCTTTACCGTATAGGCCACCGGAGCCAATAGCTAACTTTGATTGGACGACATTATAAAGTGCGCTTCCTTCTGAGGGTTTGAGCCAGGCATTGATTCTTGCCTGATGGTGAGGCTTAAGAATGTTGTTAAAAGAATAGCTGGCAGAAAAAACAAGTAAAGCACCAATAGATAATAAGACAACTAGCCGACCGACCAGGGCTCGTTTGTTTTTAGCGAAATGGTAAAAAGCTAGTCCGAGTAAAATTAAGGCGTTTGCCAGGAAGACATACTTTAACCACTCTGTTTTTGAGACAATAAATATTGTTGTAGCTAAAAGAATCGCGAAGCCAATAAGCCAATATAACTTTTGTTTGAAGTTGATGACCAAAATGAAAGAGCTAAAAAGAAGCAAACCCAGGATGATCTGTAGTGGAGGAAAGACTAGTCCTAATAATAGTAGTGTAACGGAGACGATGCTTACGATGAAAAATGTTTCTGACATTCCCTGGCGGTACAAAACAAAAAGAAAAGCTAAAAATACTGCTGCTGACCCTGGGTCCGGTTGTAAAACAATCAAGACTGAAGGCACCAGAAATAATGCAAAGGCAGTCACTTGGTTACGTAAAGAACGAATGTCAATATTGGATCGACTTAGAAAAGCTGCAATGGCTAGGTTGGTTCCGAATTTAGCAAACTCCGAAGGTTGTAAGGTGAAACCACCAATGCTAAACCAGGAGGTCGCGCCTTTAATCTCTTTGCCAAAGATTAGTACTGCAATTAAGCTGATAATGGTTAAAGCGTAAATGGGATAGGAAAAGGTTTGCCAAAACTTCCACTCAATAATATAGGTAATGAAGAGCAGGAATATGGAGAGCCCTATGAAGAACGCTTGTTTTCCGACGATTCCTCTAAAAAAGCTATTGTTTTCAGGGCTTTGGCCATCGTAGCTAACAGCGTAAATCATCAACCAGCCAATGAGCATCAGCGCAAGAGTCAGCACAACTGTCATCCAGTCAATATTACGCCCCGCAAAGGTGTCTCTTCTACTCATAGTAAGGCCGTTGCCGAAGAGGTAGATTACATTTATCTAACCGCCATCAACTCTTGTTTGGAAATATTATCTTTTACAGGGAATGCGCCGGGATATTCCTTTTTTAATTCCTGTAGCATTTGGATAGCTTCGAGTCGGGTTTGGAAAGCACCGGCCCGGAGTCGGTAGTAAGGCTTCGAGTGAATCCAGTCAACAGAAACACCAGGGAAGTTTTGGATGAAGGACTCTTTGGCATTCTCGATCGCTCTGCGATCTGTTTTGGCCATCACCTGGATTCGCCAGCCGTCCACAGTATTTCTTGATTCGTTAATATCCATATACTTGGTTAGCATTAACCCGATAGGAGATTCTTCGTTAACTTTTACCTGAGCATTAATAATGTTAAGGCTGAAAAGAAAGGCTGCAACTAATAAAAAGCGAATCATCATGTATTTAGTTTTATTGTGCACCGGAACTAAGTGCTCCGACTATTTTTACGCCAGCAGATGTTCCGATTCGGGCAGCGCCAGCTTCGATTAAAGCTTTTGCTTGTTCGATGGTTCGGATACCACCGGAGGCTTTTATTTTAATATCAGAAGGTAAGTTTTCTCGTAAGAAACGTACGATTTCTACAGAAGCACCTTCAGCATTTACACCCGTTGATGTTTTGACATAATCAACTTTAAGGTCTCCACAAATATTGCATAATTTCAGAATATCCTCTTGAGTATGCAAACCTGTTTCGATAATAACCTTAAGTGTTTTTCCTCTGGAGTGCGTCGCCAGCATCATGCTTTCGATGTCATTTTTGACGAAATTCCATTTTCCTTCTTTTACAGAGCAGATATTCACCACTCCGTCTAGTTCGTCAACACCTTCATCAATGGCTCTTTTAATCTCCTCTACTTTTGCAGGGGTAGCGGAATAACCATAAGGAAAACCAATAACCGTCGCCACTTTGACCGGACTATCTTTTAATAACCGGACCGCTTCTCTGACGAAATAAGGGGGAACACAAACCGCTGGAAATCCAAACGTAATCGCTTCCTCACACAATGTCTTTATATCCTCGATCGTACAATCTGGTTTCAGTATTGTATGATCAATCATTCCAGCAAGATTCATATAGCTTTGTTCGTAATTGCTTTAATGTTCAACTTAAAACGCAAGATAGGAAAAAGTACAACGGGATGGAAGCTTGAAGAAGTGAAAAAGCGAAAGCGTAATGTTAAATACCAGAAGGAGGGAGTAGTAGAAAAGGTGCAAATGAGCTAGTGAGCAAAACGCTTAACCTAGCTCATTTGCCTATTGGATGTTTACTTGCCATGACAATGTTTAAACTTCTTCCCACTTCCACAAGGGCAAAGTTCATTACGGCCGACTTTCTTTTCAGTACGTTTGAAGGTCTGTGGCTTTTGACGACTCTGGCCAGCAGAGGCCGCGGCAGCCTGTCTTGCATCATCTGCCTGGCTACGAGAAGATTCGTTGGTTCTGGTTTTACTCAGATCCGTTTTTTGCTCTCGTGCTTCTTCCAGTGTCCGGCCATCTCTGAAGACTAAAGTACCTTTTGCCAGGTAAGAAGTAACCCGCTCATTGATTCGGTGGATTAATTGCTCGAAAAGCTCGTAAGCTTCCATTTTATAAATAACCAAAGGATCTTTTTGCTCAAAAGAAGCCGCTTGCGTAGATTCTTTTAATTCATCCATCGCACGTAGGTGTTCTTTCCACTCGTCATCAATGATCGATAAAGCAACTGCTTTTTCGATGTCATTCATTATGGTTTTACCATTAGAGTTGACGGCTTCTTCTAGTCCGGCAGATACAGGAAGTGGTTTATTACTACCATCCGTAAAAGGAACCGCAATCCGCTTGTATCGATGTCCTTCATTTTCGTGTACATCTTTGATCACGGGTAATAATACCTCTGCGATTTTCTCACTCTTGCGGGCATAGAACTCGAGGAATTTTTGCTGGAAGTCTTCAATGATATCATTTTCACTGCCGTCCAGGAATCCTCCGGCATCCATTTCAGGATCAAAGCCAATTAATCGCATTGTATCCTGGCGGAAGGATTCATAATTTCCTCCGTTTCGGTGGATGGCAACCAGGCTTTCGGTTAAGCCCATAAACATTGTATGAATATCAACCGCAAGACGATCTCCGGTTAAGGCATTATACCGCTTTTTGTAAATCGCTTCCCGCTGGATGTTCATTACATCATCATACTCCAATAAGCGCTTACGAATACCAAAGTTGTTTTCTTCTACTTTTTTCTGCGCCCGTTCGATGGATTTGGATACCATTGAATGTTGAATAACTTCCCCATCTTTATGTCCCATACGGTCCATTAACTTCGCAATTCGCTCCGACTGGAATAAACGCATAAGGTTGTCTTCCAAAGAAACATAAAACTGTGAACTACCTGGATCTCCCTGACGTCCTGAACGACCACGTAGCTGTCGATCTACCCGACGAGAATCGTGACGCTCTGTACCAATGATGGCTAATCCACCGGCAGCTTTCACTTCATCACTAAGCTTGATATCTGTACCCCGACCGGCCATGTTCGTTGCAATGGTTACTTTGCCAGGGCGTCCCGCTTCTGCAACGATATCTGCCTCTCGGGCATGTTGTTTTGCATTCAGGACATTATGTTCGATTCCTCTAAGCTTCAACATACGGCTCAACTTCTCCGAGATATCAACTGAGGTTGTACCTACTAACACTGGTCGACCAGCGTTACTTAATTCAACGATATCATCAATAACGGAATTGAATTTTTCCCTTTCTGTTTTATAAACCATATCGTCTCGATCCTCTCTGGCGATCGGACGGTTGGTCGGGATGACCACAACGTCAAGCTTATAGATTTCCCAGAACTCACCAGCTTCTGTTTCGGCAGTACCGGTCATCCCCGCTAGTTTGTGATACATCCGGAAGTAGTTCTGTAAAGTTACGGTCGCGTAGGTTTGCGTGATGTCCCCGATTTTTACATTTTCTTTTGCTTCCAAAGCCTGGTGTAGTCCGTCAGAGTAACGGCGACCCTCCATCATACGACCAGTTTGCTCATCAACAATTTTCACTTGATTGTCCATCACTACATACTCTTCGTCTCTTTCGAAAAGCGTATAAGCTTTTAGTAATTGATTGACGGAGTGTAATCGTTTCGATTTAACAGAGTAGTCCTGGATTAAGGTTTGCTTTGCTTCTTCTTTTGAGTCTGGAGCAATTTCTTCATTCGCTTCAATGGCTTGCATCTCCGTTGCAATATCAGGCATGATGAAGAAGTTAGCATCTTCTCCACCTTTTGACATAAACTCCGCACCTCTCTCGGTTAACTCTACGCTTCGTGTCTTTTCTTCAATTGTAAAAAGTAAAGGCTCATCTACCAGGTGCATATTTTTGCTTTGCTCCTGCATGTAGTGATTCTCCGTTTTTTGGAGCATTACTTTTACCCCTTCTTCACTTAAGAACTTAATCAAAGGTCGATATTTTGGCAGGGCTCTATGTGCACGAAGTAGTGCCATTCCCATTTCATCTTCCTGTACGCCAAGGATACCGTCTTTGAATAATCTTTTTGCGTCGGCCAGGTATTGAGTAGCGAGTTTGCGTTGTGCAGAAATCAGTCCTTCTACCTGAGGTTTAAGTGCAACGTATTCTTGTGTTTCACTTCCCTGAGGAATTGGACCCGAGATAATTAATGGTGTTCGCGCATCATCAATCAGAACAGAATCCACCTCATCAATCATACAGTAGTGATGCTTCTGTTGTACTTTTTCGTCCTTAGAGCGAACCATGTTATCTCTTAGGTAGTCAAAACCAAATTCGTTATTTGTACCATAAGTGATATCACAATGATAAGCTTTCTTACGCTCGTCAGAGTGTGGACGATATTTGTCGATACAGTCAACGGTAAGTAATAAGAATTCGAAGATTGGACCTACCCATTCGCTATCCCGTAATGCGAGGTAATTATTAACGGTAATTACGTGGACCCCTCCACCGGAAAGACCATTGAGGTAAGCCGGCAAGGTTGCAACTAAGGTCTTTCCTTCCCCGGTCATCATCTCTGCAATTTTCCCATCGTGCAATACCATTCCCCCGATTAACTGAACATCATAGTGGACCATGTTCCAGGTGATTTCACCTCCGGCAGCGATCCATTGGTTTTGCCAAATCGCTTTGTCTCCTTCAATCGTCACATAGCTTTTAGAAGCTGCGAGGTCCCGGTCGTGATCAGAGGCGGTTACGATCAGCGAATCATTATCTTTAAACCTTCGGGCAGTTTCTTTTACTACAGCGAAAGCCTCCGGAAGGATCTCTCTAAGGATTTCTTCGAGGTGTTTATCTCTATCTTTTTTTAATTGGTCGACTTCATTAAAGAGTTCTTCCTTGCGTGTAAAGTCCTGCTCTTCTTTAGCTTCTTTAAGTAAGTTCTCAACGTCTTCGTCAATACCCGCTAAGTGTTCGCTGATACGTGCGCGAAACTCAGTGGTTTTATTTCGAAGCTCATCATTGCTTAAGGATTCATAGCTTTCGAAATAATTATTGATCTCCTCTACAACTGGGTTGTAAACCGCAACGTCGCGATCATATTTCGTACCGAATACTTTCTTAAGCGATTTAGATATAAAATCAAACATGAAATTTCTTTTTATTCAAGTTACAATAGTTGATTTCTAAGGAAATAGAAAGGTATTCTAGCGCTTAAATTTCAATTGCAACTTGCGGTTTAATTAACAAGTGGGCAAAGATACCAATTGCAGTTAAAAGGGACGATCAAAAAGGATATCCATTTCTAAGAAAGCATTTGGCTTGTCATAAGTTGTGCACATAATTTGTACCATCCGTACATTACAAGCATTATACGCCAAAATGGCATTTTGTTCTAAAACTATTCACCTTATTTGGCATAAAATCAAGAACCTTTGTCTAAAACGACAGCTGTAAAGAGCATATTCTTTCAGAATGGTATCAGATTGGACGACATTTCTCAATCATCCAAGCTTTTTCATCCTCTGTGAGTAAAGGTACAAGTAGCGCTTGTACTTTTTGGTGATAAGCGTTTAGCCAATCCACTTCCTCTTTGGTCAAAAGTGAAAAATCTATCAAAGTAGTATCAATCGGGAATAAGGTCATCGTTTCGAAACGAAGAAACCGACCGTATTCATTTTGCTGATCTTCTACACAAAGCACCAGGTTTTCGATACGGATTCCATACTCATTGGTTTTGTAAAAGCCGGGCTCATTAGAAGTGAACATCCCAGGTTCGAAGACATTAGCGGCTTTACCGTTGTTGACGCCACTTATGCTTTGAGGGCCTTCGTGGACGTTTAGGAAAAAGCCAACGCCATGACCGGTGCCATGGCCATAGTTAAGTCCATGCTCCCAAAGTGCTTTTCGGGCTAATAAATCTATCTGGTTGCCGCGTGTACCATATGGGAAGCGTAGCGTTGCGACAGCAATGTGGCCTTTTAAAACCAGGGTGTAATTTTTTTTCTGCTCTGGGGTGGCCGGGCCGAGTGCGGTTGTTCGGGTGATATCGGTTGTTCCACAATGGTATTGACCACCGGAGTCTAATAATAAGATGCCCTCACTTTGAATTGCTGCGCAAGTTTCTTCTTTGGCCCTGTAATGGACTATAGCTCCATTGCCCTTGTAACCAACAATTGCAGAAAAGCTTTCTCCGTAGTATTCGCCCTGCCCTTTACGGAACTCAATCAATTGTGTCGCTACTTCCGTTTCGGGAACGCTTCTTTCCTTTAGGGTGTGTTCTAGCCACCTGTAAAGCTTGGTCAGGGCTACGCCATCCTTTAGCATAGCCTGATGGATATTGCTTACTTCGGTTTCATTTTTTTGAGCCTTGAGTAAAGTGGAAATGGTTTTTCCTTTTTGTATATGATTAGGCTTGATGATTTTATATAAGTAAGCATTAGTATGTGCAGGACTCAACAGGATTTTATCCGACCCCTTTATCTCTGAGAGGTAAGTATCGATACTATGATAGGGTCTTAATGCTATATTTTCAGTGGCAAATATTTCTGCTAAACCGGTAGGGACTTTCTTACTGTCGATAAAGAGGAGTGCCCGGCTGGGTTCGATCACAGCATAAGCAATTGCGACAGGGTTACATTCTACGTCATACCCCCTGATATTAAAGATCCACGCTATGTCGTCCAAGGTGCTGATTAAATGTGATTGAACCTTTTGTTTTTGCATGGCTTGCTGGATGGCACTGATTTTATCAGCGCGCGATTGACCTGCGTATTTTATAGGTAGTTCGAATATTTTGTCTTCAGGAAGTGCTGGCCGATCTTCCCAGGTTAAATCGATGATATCGGTGGAAGTTCCTAGTTTGATATTTTGCTCGCCAAGGGATTTTTCAAAAGCGTTTACTTGATTGATGGTGAAAAGTCTTGGGTCAATACCTACGGTTGCGCCTTCTGGTAAATGTTTTTTTAGCCATGGGATTATCTGTGGTTGATGTGGGATTTCCTGTTTATGAAGCACAACTTCGGAGGAAGCCAATTCTGTTTCAGCTTGAAGAAAGTATCTGGAGTCAGTGGACAAACCAGCATGGTCCTGAGTGATGAAAACTATTCCTGCTGACCCCGTAAAGCCAGAGATCCATTCTCGAAATTGCCAATGCGACGCAAAGTACTCACTATTATGAGGATCACTACTCGGGATAATGAAGGCATCAAAATTTTGTGCTTTCATATTTAACCTTAGCCGGGCAATTCTGTTATTAATCATAGTTTATTGGTTTTAGAAACGTAGAGTCGAAAGATAATAATTGGAGCTAAATAGATGCAAGAGTACGAAAAAAATATGCTACAAAATGGCTATAAAAAGCACAAGTGTGAAACTTTAATTACTAAGAGTAGTATCCTATAAAGCGCTCATATTATAAAAAGCGAAGTGCCTAAAACCCTGAAAATACTGGGATTGGCATATTTTTTGATAGAAAATCGCTCCAAAACTGGACATATTATAGAAAATGATTTATATTGGTTTCAGATTAGGAGCAATCACCTTTGAGAAAATATAAAGCTCCCGCACTCCATAATTCCAAAAAATACTAACCATAAGGTTGAAAAAAGCTTGATCTTATTGGTGAAGACAAACTAGAAAATACTCTTACAAAAGTTTCGGTCTCCTCTAAAACTAGAGCAACATACTTACAAGTAACATAACCAAAGTTACCTCTAATTTCTATTTTCTAACAAGGAGAAAACAAGTAATCCGATGTTAAAACAGAGTCTAAGTCAAAAAATGTTACAGAAGCTGTCCCCACAGCAAATTCAGTTAATGAAGTTGCTGCAGATTCCGACAGCCACTCTGGACCAACGCATAAAGGAAGAGCTCGAAGCTAATCCTGCTTTGGACGAAGGAGAAGAAAACGAAGAAACCGACATGTTCGGTTCAACAAAAGAAAACGAAGGAGGTGAATCAGAGTCGGAAGAGTTTGATGAGGTCCCATCTCGTGATGAAGAATTTGAACTGGACGATTATCTCAATGATTATATTGAAGACGATCCAATCAGTTACAAATTAAAGGCAGATAATTACTCTGATGATGATGAGGATAAGACGATTCCTGTTGCTGTCGAAGATACTTTTCATGAGTATCTGGAGCAACAACTTGGGATGCTTAAATTAGAAGATGAAAGGTCTATGCAAATCGCTAAGCAAATCATCGGTAGTATTGATGATGATGGTTATTTACGAAGAGAGCCTATTTCGATCATTGATGATCTTGTCTTTTCTCAAAATATCATAGCAACAGAACATGAGATTGAGTATTTCTTAACTAAGATTCAACGCTTCGATCCTCCTGGAATTGGTGCGCGCGATTTAAGAGAATGCCTACTCATTCAGCTGGAGCAAAAGATGGAAACGGGCAAAGAAGATTATGGTGATGATGACCTTTCTCGACTGCGATTGAGCTATAAATTGATTGAAGATTACTTCAATGAGTTTTCGAAGAAACATTATCAGAAGCTACAACGCTATCTGAATATTAATGAAGAGCAGCTGAAAGAAGCAATTGAAGAGATTCTAAAACTTAATCCAAAACCGGCAAGTGGTTACGCATCCAACAGTCGTTCGATGCATTACATCGTACCGGATTTTACGATTGTTAACAGAGATGGTGAACTTGACTTGACCTTAAATTCTCGAAATGCACCGGACCTCCGGGTGAACGATCAGTACAAAGAAATGCTGAAGTCCTATAAGGAGAATAAGAAGAATAAACGGACTGTAAAATCTGAAAAAGAGGCCATAGTTTTTATAAAGCAAAAAATTGATTCGGCTAAATGGTTTATTGATGCTATCCGTCAACGACAGCAAACGATGTACAAAACGATGTACTCGATTATGCAGTACCAATATGACTTCTTTAGAACAGGAGATCAGAAAATGCTAAAGCCTATGATCCTTAAAGATATCGCGGACATTACCGGTTTAGATATCTCTACCATTTCGCGGGTGGCAAATAGTAAATTTGTACAGACAGAATTTGGTACCAAAAGGTTAAAAGATTTCTTTTCAGAGTCTTTACAAACGAATAATGGAGAAGAAGTTTCTACGCTTGAAGTCAAGAAAATCTTGACGGATATCATTGAAGAGGAAAATAAACGCAAGCCGTTTTCGGACGAAAAACTAAAGAATATTCTGCGCGATAAAGGATATAATATCGCCAGAAGAACGGTCGCTAAATACCGGGAGCAACTTAACATTCCGGTGGCCCGATTACGCAAAGAATTGTAAACGATATCAAATAGAAATGAAAAGCCGAGAAATTTATAAAGGTTTCTCGGTTTTTTGCTTTTGTCTATCCCCCCTTTATACTTCAAAGCAACTATTTGCTTGTTAAGCCCCTCCTTATAATAATTACTAATGGTAATTTATTTGTCATTCGAGTAGTTTTGCCAAAGGATTTACAACTGTCACCAACATAAAGCCGTTTAAAATACGTTATTTAGTACAAATGGTGTTATCCAAGGGATAAGCATTATTTGTGACCAAAGTAGAAGCTGAAATTATGAGACCCTTGCTTGCTTTATTTATTGTCTGTTTGTTGATCTCATGTAATACGATTACAGAGCGCATGCCTCATTATGCAGTACACGGTATTGACGTCTCACATTATCAATCCCAAATTAACTGGGATACAATCGCGGTACAAAATGTCGACTTTGCATTTGTCAAAGCCTCCGAAGGAGAGTCGATCAGTGATAGCCTTTTTTGTAATAATTGGGATGCGATCAAACGGGTAGGGATGAAGCGAGGAGCATATCACTTCTTTCGGCCAACCGTATCCGCGCTGAATCAAGCACATAATTTTATTAGCCAGGTTCGCTTAGAGCCTGGAGATATGCCGCCTGTTCTTGATATTGAAGTGGTCGATGGAGTGGATAAAAAAGCACTTAGAGATAATTTGAAATCCTGGCTCCAGATTGTGGAGCAGTACTATAATATTCGTCCGATTATCTATACCAATCTTAATTTTTATCTAAAATATCTTGACGAATATTTTGATGATTATCCGGTTTGGATCGCGCGATATAATACCAAAAAACCATATCTGGGGAATGACCGGAATTGGTTGTTCTGGCAATATGGGAACCGTGGAAAGCTAGCCGGAATAAACGGCTTTGTAGATTTCAATGTTTTTGACGGAACTTTATTAGAACTCCACAATCTATGTATTCCTGAAACGCAAGTCTACTGCCTAAGCGATTAAGGATTTCCCCCTCTCTTTCCGGTACATAATTGTCAAAGATTAAGCCTTACCTTTTTTAAAGTTCTATTACCAATTCCAGCATACGGATTTCGATGAATGAAGTATAGAACACCATCTCGGATCGTTGCCTTTTCTGTAAAATCGATATCTATTTCTACCGCTTCTTTTAAAGCTCCTGTTTTCAAATCAATCGGGCAAATGTACTCTCCCCATTTGGAGTGAAAAACCGTATAGATGGTTTCATTTGCTTCGTCTTGGAATAATATTTTTTTCCAATTTCTAGAACGATGATAATCAATGGGTGTCTCTCGTAGTAAATTTCCATGGCTATCGAAAATCTGAATGCGCTCAGTTAAATGATTAATGATACACAGGTCGTCACCAACGCTGAAGACGGGGACATATAATTTCGGAAAGAACATTCGCATTTTACCCTTAAGGACATAGGGACCATCTCGTAAGGATTGTAAACCACCGCTGATACGTTCATCCCAAAAATCACCGGACCAGGGGAGTCTGTACCCTGCAGCTTCAATTAAGCGGATGATCTGTTGATCATCTTCAATCATAGGTAAGAACACCATGCTATCCGATTCAGAGCCAGTCATCACCAGTGAATAAAAATGAATGGCCTGCCCCTGGTAGAAATACCGTTGATAAAAGAGTAAACTATCTCGGGCTAATAAACAAGGTTTGATAGATTGATCGAAAACTTGTTCTGAAACATGCTCCCCTAACTCTACTGAGTGTTTGTTTTTTCTAAGCCTGAAAACTTTGTACGTTGTATTTAAGTAGAGATTACCAAGGCAACTTTTGAAAAGAGAAATTGGACGTTCTTTTTTTAGGGATAGGCGATCGATCGTTTGTTCGAACTCATCCATCAAAACCAATTCATATTTCTCCGAAACACTTTTGTAAACGAGGAGCAGTATCTGGTCATCCGAAAAAATATAGTCTACTACATTATACGGTTCGTGAAAAACGGTATCCACTTTAGGTTTTGCCCGGACAATGATTTCGGATAAATTGAAACTAGTTGGTTGAAGTAAGATGTCAATGAGCCCCTCATTTTTAATGGTAATAATCCTGGTGAGGTAACCAATACTAGAAACGATAATTGTAGCTGGAAGCTGCTCTACGGTTATGCTGAAATTTCCTTCAAGGTCTGTAGTAGTCCCATTAAAGGGGACTCCCTGGATCGCTATGTTTACTTCGGATAAAGGCAGGGATGATGAACTGTCCCGAACTAATCCCTTAAGCGATATTGTAGTACTTTGTGTGAAAGTCAAAGTAGCGGTAAGTAGGAAAAAGAGACAGGTTAAGCATCGATTCATTTGCAGAAGATAATGTAATTGTTCTGAAAATGAGCAGCTAAATCCACATAAAAGTCAGTATTCTATTGCTTCTTATAATCAAAGCGATGAATGCGTGCTTTACCTCCTTTACCTTCGTTGGAGATATATAAAGTGCCATTTTTGGTAAATGCTAAGCCTTCTGGTTGAGCATGGACATCCTTATCTAGTTTTTCAATGTGCACTACTTTTCCGGATGGGTTAAGGACTAAAAGTATTTTACCACTGGAAGAGGTTAGATAAATATCTTTTGTGATAGGGTGGATTGCGATAGCTGAAGGATTAAAAGTCAGGTTTTCTTTTCCGGCAGAGAAGAACTCTACCAGTTTCTCATATTTTTTAAGAGAAGTATGTCGATCGAGGTATTGGCGTATTTCGTTTAATCGGATAGTGTAAAGTGGTTCGGAGAGTAATGTATTATTGGACAGGTCGAATTTGTAGATGGTTTTTTTGTATCGAATTTCTTCAAAACTTTCACCAGTAGCCGGAAGTCCTTTGCAAGCTAATAAAAGACAATTTTCTTCAGCATTAAATGCCAGGCCTTCGACATCGTTTTCGCGAGATAAAAATGAGTTAAACTTTTCGAGTTGTTGATCCGGGCCCCCTACATTGGTCACATGATATATGGTGCCTGTACTCTTAACGACATAGATACTATTGCCGACCACTTCGATACCTTCGTAATCGCCGTCTTTATGGAATTTTGTTTTGGATTTAACTTCGCCGGTTTTTACGTCAATCATATAGATTTTTCCTTCTTCATCCTGAACAGCATATAAAAACTCTTCCGAGGAGTCTATCCCTAGTCCGGAGATTTCCTGGAGTTCATTGTCGAGTTTTAGAGTAAGGTCAGGATTGTCCAGGTCATAATAAAATGTGTGATCTGGCCGAAGAGAAATGGTACTGCTGGTAGCTGCTTCTGCAGTACTATCCTTAACGGTTGCTTGTTGGGTGGAATCACCATCACATCCAAGAAATGCGGAAAGAAAACCAAGGAGAAGGTAGAAGCTCTTAATCATAAAATAAGGATTTATTCCAGCTCTTCCATTCTCACCTTATACCTGTATTGTGGCGTTACTTCGTAGAGCTGATAATATAAATCAAACGCTTTTTGCTGCAATGTAGTCTGGCTTGGATTAAGTTTGTACCATTCGTAATAGACTGCAGCTTGCTGTTCTTTATCTTTTGAGGACTTTATCAGAGGTTCAAATAGTGCGCCAAGGTCATTGATTTTGCCTTGTTTTACTTGAATAACTGATTTGTACAACAGTGCTTCAAAGCTCAAATCTTCATTACCCAACTCCTCCGCAATTAAAGAAGCTTCCATAATAGCTTTTTCGGCTTCATCATACAAACGCTGAGCAATGAGTACCTCGCTTTTTTCGATTAAGCTAGAGCATAGTACCAGGCGATTGTTGATCTTACGAGAGATACTTATTGCTCGATCATAATAAACGCTGGCTTTATCATTGATATTTTGTAGTCGATAGACGTCCGCCAGGGTGTTTACGGCTTTGGCAATACCTTTTTGGTAATTGAGCTCTTCGCTCAGGGCCATAGATTTTTCGAGATAATGAACTGCGATTTCAAAGTCACCTTCTACACTTCGCAATTCGCCAATTAAACCTATAACAATGGAGATACCTTGCTTATCTCCTAAATCTTCGCTTAACTCCAGGTCTTTAATAAATAAATCCATTGCTTTTTGGAAGTTGCCTTTTTTCTGGTAGACACTACCCATAGAACCTAATGCGATGGAGGTTAATAATTTGTTGCCCAGTTCTTCGCTAAGCGCAAGCCCTTTTTCGTAGTGTTTTAGCGCTTCGTCGTAATCGCCTTTTTCATAGTAGACAATTCCCAGGTTGGTATTGATGACAGCAAGCCCAGGTTTGTCACCAGAAGCGGCACAAGATTCTAAACCATCTTTTAGACAGGCGATCCCTGCATCGTAGTTACCCAGGTTCATATAGGTTAAACCTAGACTAGCGATAATTTGCGGAAGGGTAGTCGTTTGATCTAGGTCTTTTGATAAGGAAATACTAGAACTAAAGAAAGCCTGGGCCTTTTCATATTTTCCTTGACGAAAATGCCAGTTGCCTAATTCGCCGAGTGTGTTTAGTAAGCCGTATTTTCGATCTTGCTGGCTAAAAAGCTCATGGGCGGCATCCAGATTTTCTTTCGCTTGTTTGTAGGAACCTTTAAGCATTAATAACCTGCCAAGGTTGTTGTGCGCTCTTCCAAGCGGTAGTTCTTCTTTGAATTTTTCTGCAAGCTTAAGAGCCTGAGTGAAAACGGTTTCGCATTCATCCCACTGGCCAATCAATTGCAGGACACTACCTTTTTTTAGTAAGGTCTTGATCATGACTCGGGCGTCAGCCTCATTGCCAAGGTTACGAATCAGCGAATTATAAAAATCGAGCGCTTGTTGATTTTGGAAGTTACGACGAGCATAATCTGCTGCTCTTTCCAGGTAAAAATTTTCTTTTTCAATGACTTGAGCTTGTCCATAATGGAATGCTAAATCTACGTATCGTTCTTCAATGTTGTCCTGATACAATTTTTCGATGGCTACTGCTATCAGGCGATGTAACTCTTTTAAGCGTTCTGTGAGTTGCATCTGATAAACCGCTTCGCGTAGGAGGCTATGTTTGAAGATATATCGGATATCGTTGAGTGATCTCCATATTTGTCCTTGTTCCGCAGTTTTTATTTGTTGTTCCAGTACTATATTCGAATTACCATTTCGTTCAACAAAAGCATTATTGCTTTTCATTACTTCGGACAAAACGGAGACTTCAAACTCTCTACCGATAACTGCTGCAGCTTTTACGGTTTCCTTGGCGAGATTGGATAGGCGGTCAATACGTGCCATCAGAATAGAGTTGATCGAAGTAGTGACTTTGACATTTTTTTCTTTAATGTTCCAGACACCATTGATCAGGCTGACCATTTTAGTCTCTGTAAGGTATTCCAGGATTTGTTCCGCATAAAAAGGATTACCCCCGGTAACCCGATAAAGCATATCGATTACCTCTTTATTAATGGGTCCTTTCATCCAGGCGTGTGCAAACTCTTTGAGTGCTTCAATAGAAAGGATATTAAGATCTTCTTCCTGTGTTTGAATCTGATACCGTGTCAGGGTTGTTTCTTCTAATAGCTTAGGTTTACTGCCATCATCATTGTATCGTGAAGTCACTAGAAGGAAAATCGGAAAATCGCTTACGGAACGAGCAAACTGGTTCAACATTACTTTTGAGTCATCGTCATACCAATGGCCGTCTTCTAATTCAATGACCAATGGCTGAAGCAGAGCTTCTGCTTTGAAGATATTTTCAAGAGCGATTAAAGTATTTTCATAACGTCCTTTTGCGTCGAGTTGATCCCATAAGGAGTTGGGGGAAAAGATTCCGATTTGAGCAGCGAGAACGGATTTTGTCCTTGCAATTTCCCGTTGTATCAAAAGCGCTTTAGGATGTTCGCTTTGAGATAAACGGTTTAATAAGCGATCGATGATTTCGTCGAATCGAGCAATGTTATCCGAGACCGAAAGTTCCGGAGATTGAGCGAAGTAGTTTTTTAAAAAAGAGACAAAAGGATTAAAAGGCTTCTTCAGTATTTGGTCTGCCTGACAAATAAACCAACTTGGAGAGCCAATGTCGAAGAGCTTTCGTTTAAGTTCAAACGTCAGGCGTGTTTTTCCGATTCCTGCTTCTCCATAGATGTAATAGATCCCTGCAAAATCTCCATAAAAAATTCCTTCTGCAAACTTTTTAGCACGTTCCAATTCTTCTTGACGGCCAATCATATTACCGGTGAATACGAGTTTGTCGTCAATATTTCGACCGAGTAATTCGTAGGTTGGAATATTGCCCTCCAGACCTTTGTATCGGATATCACCAATATGCTTGAAGGTATAGTTGCGGTTTTTTTGGATGATCTCGTCAACAAGTATGGTGTTCCACTTTGCTGCAATCATGAGTCGGGCGGATAAGTTAACCCGATTTCCTACTGCAGCGTATTGACAGCGTTCTTCTCCTCCGACGGTCCCCGTAAAAGCCACTCCGGAGGTGATGCCCACACGATAACGCAATTCCCAATCCGTTTCTAATATATTAATTCTTTCCTGAATAGCCAGGACACATTCTATTGCGCGCTCAACATTGTTTTCAAAAGAAACAGGAGCACCAAAAAAGCCAAAAAGGATTCCTCCCTTATCACCGAAGTCAATTTCTTTGAAATAACCAGAGAATCGATCAATCTCGTCGAGCACAATGGTGGCAAAGCTGTTCAGTTTGTCGTGAGATTCAACTCCTTCAAACTTGCAGAAGATAGAAACGATATTTCTAAACTCTCCTTCCTGGTCAAAATCAATTACTTCTTCAGGTAAGAATAGTTCGAGTACTGCTCTGGACATTTTAGGGAGTACTAATGAATCCTCACGAACACTGATACTGGCGAGCGGTCGATCAACTAAGCGATAAAACTCTCCTTCAAGATACTCAAGGTGATATGAGGTATCCTCCATGTCCATTTTGCTACGAAGCTTTTCATCTAAAATGATATCATCTCCTTCGGCATGATGCTGACATTTTGCACAATCGTCAATCGCAGGCCCTCTGAAATAGAACGTTTTTCTGTTTTTGCCAACAATGCCCCAATCTACTCTGCCAAAGGATAGTCCGATTTTGATTCCAATCTTAAATTTTTTCAGCACACTATCTTCGGTATTATGCTCTGTAAATAAATCCGAAATCTGTAAGGCCGTATTGATCAGACCCGTTGCTGTAATTGTAGTTTCATCTTCCGGGAAGACTGCTGTGAAAGCGTCTCCGGCAAAGTATGGGATAAAGCCATCATTTTTGTAAACCAACTCTACCATTGGTCCAAAAATTTGATTTAGGCTGCGGGAAAGTTTTTCGGCACCTGTAGGTCCTTCTTGCATTAATTCCTGTGTCATTGGCGTAAAACCAGACATGTCAATGAACATAGTATAGGCCTTGAAGGCCCCTTGCTTTTCATTGAGTCGATAACGTTCTTGTATGAAATGAGGAATTAAGTAATGCACCGCTTATTCATTCAGGTGTTATAATCAAGCCATATGGCCTGCTCTTTCTCTGAAGTCGAAAATTACAAATTTAAACTGACCCTTGTGTTGAATATTTAAATTTATTCCTTTGAACCTTACACTAAGGCTTTCGTTGACCTTGTGAAACCAGCGTGATTTAGTGGTAAACCGACACTGTAAATATGGTTGGATAGTATTAAAAATGTCTATTTTTTTACCTTTTGTAAGCTTATATTCTTTAATCCTTGAATAAGCACACTCTTGGTATATTTTGTGCACACAAATAAATAACGAAAAACTATTACAAGTACTTAATTAGCTGGCCTTTACACCCTTAAATTTATCCTAATGTTGCGATTGATTGGTTTTCTTTTGTCTTTGAGTACCTTTTCAGGGCTATATGCTCAAAATTCATCGCAAAAGCTAAAAACTTTAATGATTAAGCGTGCTAATGCATCCATTAAGATAGACGCTCATTTTGATGAGGTTGCCTGGCAATCCTGTAGTCCGGCAGGAGATTTTATTCAAAATGAGCCTTATCCGGGAGAAAAAGCTAAGCAAAACACGGAGGTACGTGTACTTTATGATGATAAGGCTATTTACATCGCAGCTAATCTACAGGATAACAGCCCGGATAGTATACTACAACAGCTTTCGGAGCGCGATCGAGTGGGTATCACAGATTGGTTTGCCGTAATTTTGGATCCATATCAGTTTGGCCTGAATGGTAGTGGGTTTTTAGTTACTGCTGCTGGTGTTCAGCTAGACACAAAGTATTCTGCGCTTAACGGAGGTAACCGAGTGGAAGGAGGAGATCGGAACTGGGATGCCGTCTGGGAAAGCGCCACCCGATATACTGATTCTGGCTGGGCGGTAGAGATTAAACTACCTTATTCTGCTTTAAGGTTTCCAAAAGAAGATATACAGACCTGGAATATCAATTTTGCCAGGATGGTACGCCGCAATCGGGAACTGACATTTTGGAATGAGGTGGATCCTCAGCAGCAGGGACTACTCAATCAATCTGGGCAATTAACCGGTATTCAGCATATCAAATCCCCGGTACGGCTGTCAGCTACGCCGTTCATAGCAGCTTATACAGAAAACTATAAAGATAATAGTTCATCCCCTTCAAGCAGCTGGGGAAGATCAATAAATGGAGGCATGGATATTAAATACGGGATTAACGATGCCTTCACTCTGGATATGACACTGATCCCTGATTTTGGGCAGGCCAGATCCGATAATCAGGTACTTAACCTTTCTCCTTTTGAAGTTCAGTTTGACGAAAACCGGCCTTTTTTTACAGAAGGAACAGAGCTTTTTAATAAAGGTGATCTTTTTTACTCAAGAAGAATCGGAGGAAGACCACTCTGGTATTATAATGTAGAAGGCCAGTTGGGCGAAAATGAAGAGGTAATTAATAACCCGATTACTACTCCTTTAGTAAATGCAACTAAAGTTTCGGGCAGAACGACTAATGGATTAGGAGTAGGAATATTTAATGCAACATCAAAAAGGACTTTTGCAGAAATCGAAAATGCGGAAACTAAAGAAAGACGAGAGATTGCAACATCGCCTTTAACAAATTATAATGTATTTGTTTTTGATCAAAGTTTAAAAAACAATTCCTATTTAACGTTCATTAATACGAATGTCTGGAGAGAAGGAAGTGCTTATGATGCTAATGTTACCGGAACCGAGTTCTCGCTAAGGAATAAGCAAAACTCATATGCGATCAACGGAGGCGGTGCACTTAGTCAGCAATATTATGAAGGTCAGCAAAAGGTAGGAACATCCGACAGTGTAGGTCTGGGGTATCGGTATGAATTAGAGTTTGAAAAGACCAGTGGCAACTTTCGATATAACGCAAGCTATACAGTAAATAATAAAGACTATGATATTAATGATCTGGGGATCAATTTCCGGCCTAATCAACAAACCTTTAGGTTAAATACAAATTATAATATATTTAAGCCTTTTGGCCCTTTTAACCGCGCGGGTGTTTGGTCCTCTTTTCGATATTCAAGATTACATGCTCAGAATGCATTTACGAGCTTTCGATGGAATTTACGTTCCTTTTTTGTGACAAGAGATTTTTTCGCACTTGGCCTTTTTGGCTCACTTCGCCCTTTTCGTTCCTTTGATTATTATGAACCCAGGGTGGATGATTTTACTCGTTTTTATGCCATGCCTCAGAACGGAAGTGTTGGCTTGTGGGGATCCTCGGATTATCGTAAACGCTTTGCATATGATTTTGATGCAGAGGTGCGAATGTTCTCTGAAACTGGTCGACGTACCTTTGAATTATCTTTTGGGCCAAGATGGAGAGTAAATGATAAATTATTTTTCCGCCTAGATATTGAAGCAGAGAATCGACTTGGAGATGTAGGTTACGTATCTCCAAACGAAGAAGGGATTGGTTATTCTTCAATGCTGGATGAAGATATTATTTTTAGCCGCCGGGATCAATTGATTTTTGATAATACTTTCTCAAGTAATTATATCTTCTCTAATACAATGTCTTTAACGCTTCGGGCGAGACATTACTGGACCAGGCTTGATTATAAAGGGTTTAGTTTGCTAGATGAAGATGGAGGCTTAGCCGAGACACCATACAAGGGATATGATGCAGAGGACCAGGCGCTGCATAATACGAGCTTCAATATTTTTAATATTGACATGATCTATCGTTGGCGTTTTGCACCAGGGAGTGATATCTACTTTGTTTGGAAGAATTCCATTTTTAAAGATAGTGACGATATCGAGCAAACGTACTTTAATAATCTTGGGCAGCTTCTGGATGCTCCCCAGAGTAATAATTTCTCTATAAAAATTGTATACTTTCTGGATTATCTTGATGTAGTTCCTTCTACATAGAAGTATTCTTGTTTTACGCGAATCACTCATTTCTTTTTATATTGCAAATCAACCGATGACCGGGATATGGGTCATCCAGATTTTAAATTGAAAACTAAAGCTACCAACCATGATTTGCACTTTCTCCAATTTTCAAAAACTAATTGATACATCATTACTACTTATCCTTTTGCTTATGACATCACCTCTGTACGCACAAGATAATCTACCTTATCAAATGCCTCCTCAATCTATTGCAGATCTTATTGATGCTCCACCCACTCCAGGGGCAAGTTTAAGCCCGGCGAATGATAAAATGTTATTATTGTCAAGACCAAGCTTACCTTCAATAGAAGAGGTGTCCCAGGAGGAACTGCGTTTAGCAGGGATACGAATTAACCCTAAGACAAATAGTTCTAGTCGATCTAGTTACTATAACAACTTACAACTGAAAGATGTCAAGACCAAGAAAGAACAAAAAATAGAGGGCCTTCCTGCCAATCCCAAAATTGAAAATGTAAGCTGGTCCCCCGATGGATCTAAGATAGCATTTACGATAACCCTTTCTGATGGGCTAGAACTTTGGATGATTGACGTCGCAAAGGCAAAGGCAAAAAAACTTACAGAAGCAGTAATAAATGACGCCATGTCAGGCTTGCCCTATCGATGGTTCTCTGATAACCGCACACTCATCTATAAAGCTATTCCTTCCGGCAGAGGACAAGCACCTGTGAAATCAAACAGACCTGTCGGACCTACAATTCAATCAAATCTTGGCGTTAAGGCAGCGGTAAGGACTTATCAGGATTTATTAAAAAATGCACATGACGAAGCTCTTTTTGAATACTATACGAATGCTCAACTTTATCGCATTGATACTGAAACCGGAAAAACACAAACCTTTGCCCAACCTGGCGTAATTAGAGGGGTGAGTATTTCTCCTGATGGAAATTATGTAATGGTTATGGCAGTACAAAAGCCATTTTCATATATCGTCCCTTATAGCAGGTTTCCATACTCTATTGATATTTATGATCGAATGGGCAAGCAGGTAAAAGCACTTGCTGATATTCCACATGCTGAAAATATACCTAAAGGGTTTGGCGCAGTTCGACAAGGTCCCCGGTCTCACAGTTGGCGAGCAGATAAACCAGCAACCTTATATTGGGTAGAGGCACAAGATGGAGGAGACCCCAAGCAAGAAGCGGAGAAAAGAGATCAACTTTTTACCTTGAATGCTCCTTTTGATTCAGAACCGCAAGCTTCGATCTCGTTCAAGTTACGTTATGGTGGACTGACATGGGGAGATAATAACAAAGCGATTGCTTACGAGTGGTGGTGGCAAAACCGACAAGAGATCACCAGCTTATGGAATCCCAGTAATCCTGAAGCAGGTAAAAAAACGCTTTTCGATCGTTCTTGGGAGGATCGATATAATGATCCTGGAAACTTTGAAACCAAACAAAATAAATATGGCCGTTATGTACTCATGCTGACGGATGACAGTAATAGTGTTTACCTAAGAGGACAGGGCGCTTCACCTGAGGGTAATCGACCATTTGTTGATCTTTATGATTTTGATACTCAAAATGCAAAACGCCTATGGCGTTCGGAAGCGCCTTATTACGAATATCCATTGACCATCATGGATGAGGATAAGGGTATTGTTCTTACAAGAAGAGAGTCAAAAGAAGAAGTACCTAATTATTTTATCCGAAACCTTAAAACGAATAATCTGGATCAGGTTACTACCTTCAAAAATCCTTATCAAGCATTGAAAGGAGTGCAAAAAGAATTTGTACAATATAAACGAAAAGATGGGGTAGAACTTTCAGGTACACTATATACCCCCGTTGGCTATGATAAAGAAAAAGACGGCCCCCTACCGGTATTAATGTGGGCTTATCCACGAGAATTTAAAAGTGCAGATGCAGCGGGACAAGTTACAGATTCGCCTTATGAGTTTATTCGTTTGGGATGGTACTCGCCATTGTTTTGGGTTACACAGGGATATGCAGTTTTTGATGATTTCGGAATGCCGATTATTGGTGAAGGCGAAGAAGAACCAAATGAAACTTTCGTAGAGCAATTGTCATCCGGAGCAGAAGCGGCAGTAAATGAGTTGGTTTCAATGGGGGTAGCAGACCGTAACCGACTTGCCGTGGGTGGCCATTCTTATGGTGCGTTTATGACTGCAAACTTATTAGCACATACAGATTTGTTCGCTACTGGAATTGCACGGAGTGGAGCCTATAATCGGACCTTGACCCCTTTTGGTTTCCAGTCGGAGGAACGTACTTTTTGGGAGACTCCGGAAACCTATTTCAAGATGTCCCCATTTATGCATGCCGATAAAATTCAGGAGCCGATCCTTTTAATTCATGGCGAAGCAGATAATAACTCAGGTACTTACCCGATGCAAAGTGAACGATTTTATGCTGCATTGAAAGGGCATGGTGCGGTTGCGAGATTAGTTATGCTTCCGCACGAAAGTCATGGTTATCGTGCCCGAGAATCAGTACTTCATATGTTATGGGAAATGACGACCTGGCTTGATGAGCATTGCAAAAATAAAGAAGTGGTCAAGAAACCATA
>JAHDHW010000263.1 GCA_020631105.1 Saprospiraceae bacterium
ACGCAAGGTACTAAACCTTCACGACGAGCCGTTTTGGCGAATTTAGTTCCTAAGTCTGTTCTTGGAGTACCCGAGATAGCAAATGATTTCATAATAAAAAGCTTTATGCTGTAAGTATTTTATACAAGGTTTCTTAAAAATGCACGCAAAGATAAGGATTTGTATATACATTTCAAAGTTAAATCCTAGTAATTATAACTTATAATGAATAGTATTAATTTGAGTCTTTTAGCCTATACATATCCTTGAGGCCTGCTTTTGTATTATGTGCTATCCATCCACAAAAAGTGCAGAGATTGATCGGTGTTCATGTGTATTCCTAATTGCTTTTGCAAAGAGCTTTGCTGTCGAAAGCACTTTAATCTTTGGAGACGTTCTTTTTAAAGGAATCGTATCACAAACAATTACCTCCTGAATAGATGATTTTTCAATATTTTCATAGGCATTTCCGGATAATACAGGGTGTGTACAAATAGCCTTAACGCTCTTTGCCCCTTTTTCCATGATAATATCTGCTGCTCGACTTAAAGTCCCAGCAGTATCACAAATGTCATCAACCAGGATAACATCAGCATCTTTTACATCTCCAATGACTGTCATTCCGGCGATTTCGTTTGCACGTTTCCGATATTTATCACAGATTACCAACTCTCTGGCAAAATACTTTGCGTAAGTACGTGCTCGCTTTACTCCTCCAACATCCGGAGAGGCAAATGTAGTATTCGAAAGATCCTGCTCTTTGAGATAAGGGGTGAATATTGCTTCACTTTTAAGGTGATCCACCGGGATATCAAAGAAGCCCTGAATCTGATCTGCGTGAAAATCCATCGTCATTATTCTATTCGCACCAGCTGCCTCAATCAAATTCGCTAATAAACGCGCAGAAATAGGTACTCTTGGCTTGTCTTTACGATCTTGTCGAGCATAACCAAAGTAAGGGATAACCGCTGTAATATAACCTGCAGAGGCTCTCTTTGCTGAATCAATCATCAACAAAAGTTCCAGCAGATTTTCTGCAGGAGCAAAAGTGGATTGAATCAAAAATACATAAGACCCTCGCACGGATTCATTAATAATAGGCTGCATCTCTCCGTCGCTAAAACGCAATAAGGTTTTATCCCCCAAGGGAAAACCATAAAAATCCGCAATCTTTTCCGATAGATACTCGGAACTGACACCTGAAAATAATTTAACTTCCAATTTATAAAGCTTTTGAAATGAAAGGTGGAGCTATGGAATATTATAGTATGCGCACTCCGACCGGAATGCTTACAAAGTTAAAAAAGAATAGCCCCACAACGAAGGATTAAGTGATAATTCGATAGGATTCTTTTGGATTTTACTTTGCTCTAATCTCTTTTGAAGAAAAATCCCAATCCCTTTGACGATATTCCAATTACATTTGTCGATTGAACATGAAATTATCCAAGTAAAATAGCATCTTTAGACTGTATTAAGGGTATATACCTTAGTTTCCTAAGCAACAATTACCCGTGTAGAATAATTATCAGCATCAACTAATCAAAGCATGACACTATTATTCATCGAAGAATGGTGGAATCCGCTCAACAATGCGGAGAAGGTGTTCTGGGCAATCGCCCTGATCTTTTCTGTGCTTTTCCTGATGCAATTTATTATTAGCATGATCGGCGTTGATTTTGACGGAGATGCCGACTTTGAAATCGGTAGCGAGTTAGATGCCAATACAGATTTAGATCCTGGGTTTTCTGTTTTTTCAGTTCGAGGAATAATTGCGTTTTTTACATTCTTCGGATGGACCGGAGCATTAGTTTTAAAAGCAGGCGGATCAACCTGGCTAGCCATTACGCTTTCCTTTTCAGCAGGCCTTGCCGCAATGTTGATCGTGGCTTATATGATGTATCAGTTTTATAAAATGAGTGAAAGCGGCACCTTGAATATAAACAAGGTCGTACATAAAAACGGTGAGGTATACATCCCCATTCCCGCTTATAAAAACGGCCCCGGAAAAATACATCTAAAGATCAATGGCGCCCTCAAAGAACTTGACGCCGTAACCGATGGAGATGCAATACCAACCGGCACCCCCATCAAAGTGCTGGAGGTACTTAATGATGACATACTATTAGTAGAACCGATCAATAATTTTTTTTAATCGGTTTGAGCTTTATAAACCATTTGAAAATTATTCAATAACTTTTTCAAAAACATCTCGATAATCTATTGACTTAGCCCTTAGCTTTAAATAGCTCTATCTGGCAAAGTAACATTATTGAAACCATAGGACTTGTACTGATGAATTGCGCAATCATCAGCTAGACATAGTATGCTCTAAATTCAAATTCGTAACACTCAAAAATTTATCACTCATGTAGACTTTACTTTTACATATCCAGAAACATCAACTGATCAATCTTTAAAATTTACCATCATGACAACCACAATTGGAATCATCATAGCAGGACTTCTGATCCTGTTCTTACTTACTTTTATTGTATTCATTGCACGTTATAAAAGATGTCCCTCCGACAAGATCCTGGTCATTTACGGAAAGACCGGATCGGGATCTGCTAAATGTCTGGCAGGAGGCGCCGCTTTTGTAGTCCCTTTCTTTCAAGCTTATGAGTATCTTGATTTGACGCCGATTTCCATCGATGTCGACCTCCGGGGAGCACTATCCAAACAAAACATTCGCGTCAACGTACCTTCGCGCTTCACCGTAGCGATCTCTAATCAGGATGGCATCATGCTAAACGCAGCAGAAAGGCTTTTGGGCAAAAGCAAGGATCAAATCCGTGATATTGCCAAGGATATTATTTTTGGTCAATTACGCCTGGTCGTTGCTACCATGGACATTGAGGAAATCAATTCGGACCGGGACAAATTCTTAACTAATGTTTCTACCAATGTAGGTGCAGAACTTCGAAAGATCGGTCTATCTCTCATCAACGTAAATGTCACCGACATACAGGATGAATCAGGATATATTGAGGCACTTGGTAAAGAAGCTGCTGCAAAAGCAATCAATGATGCAAAAATGAGTGTAGCAGAAAAGAACCGTGATGGTTCGATCGGCGAAGCTAAAGCCAATAAAGATAAACGTATCCAGGTTTCTTCCGCTGATGCTGATGCTCAAATTGGAGAAGCTGAAGCAGATGCTAAATCTATTGACGGGGCTAACGAAGCAGCCATTAAAATTGCTTTATCTAATGCTGAACGACAGGTAAAAGAAGCGGAAGCACTGAGATTAGCTACTGCCGCGGAAAAAATCCAAAAGGCGAAAAGTTTAGAGGAAGCATACCTCGCAGAGAAGGAAGCGGAGCAGGCAAGAGCAGCCAGAGAGCAAGCCACCAGAGAGGCCGATATTATTGTTCATGCTGAAATCAATAAGCGAAAAGCAGAAATTGATGCTGAAGCAGAGGCGGAGCAGAATAGAAGATTAGCAAAAGGAGAAGCAGATGCCATTTACTTAAAGCGGGAAGCGGAGGCACGCGGAATGTACGAAATCCTAAGTCGTCAGGCAGAAGGTTTCGAGAAAATCGTTCAAGCAGCTGGTGGCAATTCCAGAGATGCAATCCTGATGCTTATTGCTGATAAATTGGAAACTCTTGTTGAAAAACAAGTAGAAGCCATCAAAAATATTAAAATTGATAAAGTCACCGTATGGGATGGAGGTAGTGGTAACGGATCAGGCGAACAAGCCGGTTCTACCGCAAAGTTTGTCTCTGGATTGTACAAATCCATTCCACCATTAAGTGATTTATTCAACATGGCCGGCATGAACCTTCCGCAATATTTAGGTACTCCTGAAACACTTGCGGTAGAGAATGGTATAAATCCACCTTCCAACAACAAGGTAGAAGACACCATTGAAGAGTCGTAAAATCTAATAATTTTCGTTAATTTGCTCTGATGGTGATTAGCTTTAGCTAGTCACCATTTTTTATTCACCGCCTTGTATTTAATACCGCCTATCTTATGTCACAACGAATTACAAGTCTCTTTATCGGCCCCAGCGATTTACATGATCGTGGAGTTTTTACTACTGAAGGTATTAGAAAAGATAGTCTAATTGAGATATGTGCAGTGATCGTGATCCCCGAAGAAGAATTAGAACTTCTCAAAAAAACGGTACTCTACAATTACTATTTTGACTGGCACAAAAATGGTGAAGATGCAGCAATTGTCCTAGGGTACGGCTCGCTCTATAATCACGACTACCAACCTAATACCGAATATGCTTTAAACTATGAAGCCAATTCGATTGAAATTTATGCTTTAAGAGATATCGAAGCCGGGGAAGAATTAACCTTTAACTATAATGGTAATCCCACAGATCAAACTAAGGTTTGGTTCGATCAATAAAAATGCCCCTTCTCGGTTCATTACCATTGCAATGACATAGGAGAAGGGGTCGGTTTTGGGAACTTAAGTAAATACATAAATGAATATGTAGCTTACTTAGGCTTGCTTTGACATTATCCGGCGCAAACCTGACGAAAGCGGTCAAATAATGTCTTGAGTAACTAAATAACCCCAAAATAAATCAGGGGTATTTTTATTTCACAGTGTAAATAAAAAGATATGCAGGGATTGGACTGAGAAGTGTAGTTGTTATAACCGGTAGGGCTGCTTATCAATAGTCAACGTTTAAGAATGACTTAACGATCAGCAGTATGAAATTACAAAAAATCGTTATATAACAAAAAGAAAAGAATACCTATTTTGAAAAAAGTTGAGCAAAAGTTAATCCTCTTTGAACCAACTACTATACATCAAATAGCTATTAGCGATGCGGTTTATGGTATTATTAAACTGCTCCTCACTCAATGCTTTTACTTTTTTGGCAGGAACGCCAGCATATATAAACCCGGATTCCAAATGGGCATGCTCTAAGACAACTGCTCCGGCTGCTATCAGGACATTCTCTTCCACAACCGCATGATCCATAACAATTGCTCCCATTCCAACCAGGACATTATCCTTAATCGTACAGCCATGAACGATCGCTCTATGCCCAACGGATACGTTATTCCCTATAGTTGTGGGTGCTTTTTGATAAGTACAGTGCACCACTGCACCATCCTGAATATTCACTTTATTCCCAATTCTAATTTGGTGGACATCTCCTCGAATAACAGCCTGGAACCAAACGCTGCAGGAGTCGCCCATCTCAACATCGCCAACAATTGTTGCATTTTCCGCGAGGTAACAGTCTTTACCAAATTTCGGGTCGATCCCTTTAACAGGCTTAATGAGTGCCATAGATTACATAAAAGTTAATTAGCCTTCAGTTATAAGT
>JAHDHW010000055.1 GCA_020631105.1 Saprospiraceae bacterium
AATAATGACCTTTAGCTAGTCATCTTCTTTATCTTTTTTCTTCTTAAAGTCTCCTTTTTTCCAGGAGTCAAAGAATTTTTTCCAGGCTATGGGGTTGAAAATATTCATTGGCGGCGTTTGCCCGATATAATAATATTGTCGGGATTGTTGTCGCAGGTAATAATCTGCGTGTTCGTTTCCATCAAGTGCGACGACATCACGTCCTCTTTCCAGTGCATCTTTTGCTAAGTTTTCGATTGCTCTTTCCTGCATCTCTTTCGTAACATCCATCGCCAGGAATTCTAACTTGAAATGCTCCTTACTAGGCCAGGGGAATACCACTGTTGTTGGAAGTGTAATCGTGTCCTGAGTCATTAATTGAACGAGCGAATAGCGCGCATCGGTCAGCGTATCAGGGATTACGATCTCAACATTACTGTAACCAACCGCCGAGAATCCGACACTATCTCCTTTTTCGACTACGATAGAAAAGAAACCTTTGAAGTCGGAATAAGTACCTCGCCCTTTATTTTTGATATAAATATTGGTAAAAGGTACCGGGTATAACTGCTCGTTGCTCCCGTCCAGTACCATCCCGGAGAATTGAATGAGATTCTCACCCTTCGGAGGTGTATCAACCTGGGCGGAAAGTGTCGTGCTCCATAAAAGCAACAAACAACATATGGAAAGTAGATTTTTCATCGATTATTATTCTATATTGAAAACACAATAGTGCTCCGTTTAGTTCTAAATTCAAGATACGCTTTTCTGGGGAGTGAACGCAAATAAGAGAGTCGTAAAAGACGCAAATGGTTGTATATTAACTTGGGTTTAACAGAATTATTATTCGCTGAGCTCACGCCCCTTAATACAAAGAGGCTCCAGGCTTATATGTATAAACCTGGAGCCTCTGTTCTATTATCCTGCTGGCACTAAAAGCCTACAGCAATATCCAGTACTTCTTTCATTTGATCTACGAAGTGGAATTTAACCCCTTCAATATAGTCTGCATTGACTTCTTCTACATGCTTTTCGTTCTCTTTACAGAGGATTATTTCTTTAATACCTGCACGTTTTGCAGCTAGAATTTTTTCTTTAATACCACCTACAGGCAGTACTTTTCCTCGTAAAGTAATCTCTCCGGTCATTGCCAGGTGAGGCTTAACCGGACGTTTGTGGAACGCTGAAGCCAGCGCCGTCAACATCGTGATACCTGCCGAAGGACCATCCTTTGGAATTGCGCCTTCCGGTACATGGATATGGATATCTCTTTCATTAAATATTTCAGCATTCAGCCCTAGAGATTCACCATGTGACTTTAAATAGCTCAAAGCTGTAGATGCTGATTCTTTCATCACATCACCTAGGTTACCGGTCAAGGTTAATTTTCCTTTTCCTTTGCTGAGGCTGGTTTCGATAAACAATATATCGCCACCTACCCGAGTCCAGGCCAATCCGACTGCTACACCATGAGATTGTTGCTCTGTATAAAGATCACTACTGAAGCGACTTGGACCAAGGATGCCTTTTAAGTCGGTTGGTTTCAGCGTAATATTATATTGCTCTTCCATGGCTACATTCTTAGCCGTATTCCGCATTACACCGGCGATCTGACGATTCAATGATCTTACGCCGGATTCACGGGTATAATTTTGAATGATCTTGGTAATTACCGGGTCTTTTAGTTTGATATCTTTTGCCTCTAACCCATGTTCTTTTCTTTGTTCAGGGATTAGGTGTTGTTTAGCAATTTCGACTTTCTCTTCTAAAGAATATCCACTGATATCGATAATCTCCATTCGATCCAACAAAGCGGGTTGAATAGTGCTTAGCGAATTCGCCGTTGCAATGAATAGAACCTTAGAAAGATCATATTCTAAATCCAGGTAATTATCATGGAAGGTAGTATTCTGCTCCGGATCTAATACTTCAAGTAGGGCAGAACTGGGATCTCCTCTGAAATCTTTTCCAACTTTATCAATCTCGTCCAGAATAAAAACCGGATTAGAAGATTTTACTTTCTTTAAGTTCTGCAGGATACGTCCCGGCATTGCTCCAATGTAAGTCTTACGGTGCCCTCTGATTTCTGACTCATCATGTAGTCCACCTAAAGACATTCGAACAAACTTCCGATTCAGTGCCGTTGCAATGGATCTTCCCAGCGAAGTCTTCCCAACACCCGGAGGGCCGACCAGACAAATAATCGGAGCCTTCATGTCACCCTTTAATTTTAAAACTGCCAGGTGCTCAAGGATACGTTCTTTTACTTTCTCCAGACCGAAGTGGTCTTTGTCTAATACTTTTTTGACCTTCTTTAAGTTGAAGTTATCCTTGGTGTATTCGTTCCACGGGAGATCAAGCATTAACTCCAGGTAATTCATCAGAACAGAGTATTCTGCTACCTGAGGATTTACGCGTTGTAATTTATTGAGGTCTTTTTGGAAAGCATCATTTACTTCTTTTGACCATTTCTTTGCTTTCGCTCGGGTGGCAAGTGCTTTTATATCTTCCTCCTGTGGATTTTGACCAAGTTCTTCCTGAATCGTTTTTAGTTGCTGATTTAGGAAGTAGTCCCGCTGCTGCTTTTCGATATCTCCTCTGACCTTAGATTCAATCTTAAACTTCAGCTTCAATAGCTGAAGCTCATTATCCATGTTACGAAGGATCAGCTTTGCTTTTTCAATGGGGTCACTCAGTGCAAGAATCTTTTGCTTGATCCCCACCTTGATGCCTAAGTTCGAAGAAATGAAGTTGACCAGGAAACTATTACTTTTGATATTCTTGAGCATCACGGATGCTTCCGAGGGAATGTTTGGGGATAGTTTAATAATCTCCTTTGCTTTGTCTTTGATAGTGGAGATGATCGCCTCATATTCCAGATTTCCTTTTTCAACCTCCTGTTCTTCTATGAGTCTGGTTTTACCAATCAGGTAAGGATCATCTTTGATGAACTCGGTTACTTCAAATCTTCTACGCCCCTGGATGATTGCGGTAGCAGTGCCATCGGGCATCTTTAGTAATTTGATGATCTTAGCAATCGTTCCGACCGGGTAAAGGTCTTCAGCTTCAGGGTCCTCTACTTCGCTATCTTTTTGAGATAATACTCCAATAATTCGATCATCATCATAAGCGGTATTAATTGCTTTGATAGATTTGTCACGGCCTACGGTAATTGGAATAACAATACCTGGAAATAATACTGTATTTTTTAATGCCAGGATTGGCATAACATCTGGATAGACTTCATCTGGATTAATGCCTTCGTCCTCTTCTAAGGAAAGCAGGGGCATGAACTCGCCATCCTCTTCATTTTGCATCATTAATTCTTCAAATAAGCTCATATATTATTGTTCACTTCTATTTTAACAGTGGAAGATACCCAATACAGGGTTTAATGTCAAGTTGACATAATTTATAGTTACTAACAACCTTTTGCTAATGGGTCAATATGTATGCCACTAGTTATTCTAACGACAGATGCGGTTTATTGTTAAGTTTGAAGCGACAAAAAGGCAGAAAAACCTAAGGAAATAGAAGAAAAAGTACATTGGCGACAGGAGAAGATATAAAAAATAGCCCTTACTTATTCTTCCAAAGATTATTACCCAGGATTTTATCTAATATTTCTGAGCGGAAATTTCTACTCATCGGGATTTGATGATCACCAATGATAATCTTTGTTTTTTCGATGCGCTCTATTTGTGGTACGGATACAATGAAAGATTTGTGGACTCTGATAAATTGTTTTGCATCTAGATACTCTTCAACGTTTTTGAGAAAAAGTAGGGTGATATACTTCTTAGATTTGGTGTGGATGGTTACGTAGTTTTGCAAGGCTTGTACAAAAAGGATATCATCGAAGAAAATCTTTTCATATCTGTTATCACATTTAATGAAAAAGCTATCTCTTGCCGGACTTTGATCAATTGATTTTGAACTAGAAGAATACAAAAGCTGATGATAATCATTCGCCTTATTTGCGGCCTGAAAAAAACGATTAAACGTAATAGGTTTAAGTAAATAGTCAATCACATCTAATTGATAACCTTCAAGGGCATAGCTGGGATAAGCTGTAGTAAGGATGACTAAAGGTAGATTTTGTTTTATTTTTAGGAACTCGATACCGTTCATGATTGGCATTTGAATATCCAGGAAAATCAGATCGACATCGAATTGATTGAGTAAGGCAGTTAGTTCCATTGGGTTATTGCCCATGCCCACCAGGTTTAAAAAATCTAGCTCCTGGATATAATTTTCCAGGCCTTTTCTAGCCAATGGTTCGTCATCAATTACTAAACAGTTTAGCATAAAAAATAAATGTTTTAGTTTGTATCAACCTCAAAGCGATGCGCAGCTTTTGGGAGTATATTTTCAGATTTAGCAAGTTCAAGCGTGAGGTGTATGCTGAACGAATTTTGAAGATTGCTAATGTCTAAGTTATGCTTTTCAGGATATAGGATATTTAATCGGCGCTGGACATTTTTTAAGCCTAAGCCACCATAAGAAATAAACTCTTGTGTATCCAAAGAAGACTTCGTATTGTTAACAGTGAAAATCAGTTTATTCCCTTGAAGCTGTAATTTGATCTGAATAATATTCTGTTCATCTTTTCGAATGGAGACATGCTTAAAAGCATTCTCAATAAAGGGCATTAAGATAAAGGGTGCGATAAGTAGGTCGCCACTGTTTTTTGAATCGATTTGCACCTCAATGTCAATATTATCATTTTGACGTAGTCGCTCTAATTCAATAAAACTTTGTAAATAAGTAATCTCCCGACTGAGAGGGATCTGTGCTTCATTACATTCATATAATTGATAGCGTAGCAAACCCGAAAACTTCGCTAATGACTCTGAGGCCATTACCGGATTTTTATCGATGAGGACAAAGATTGAGTTGATGGTATTGAATAAAAAATGTGGGTTAAACTGTGATCGGAGAAATTTTAATTCGGTCTCTAACTTTTCCTTTTCCAGAATCTGTTGCTTTCGCTGTGCGGACAACCAATTCTTACCTAGCTTGATACTCATGCCCAGGGTCATGGCAGCAATAGTTGATGGAAAAGCATTGCTTTTGAAAAGGAATATCCAATCCTCAGGCTGCACTTTGAAGAGCTCATAAAAATCAATTTGGAATGCATAGGCACTAAAATAGTAGCCACTCACAATCAAAGCAGAAGTCACTAAAATTAAAACAGCAAGCGAAGCGATGAAGCGATAATATCTTCCTTTTTCGAGAAGATTGGGGATCAATCGATATAGGCAATAATAAACACCTAAGGCCTGAAGGCAAACATAAAATAGAAACTTTACCGTATGAGGAGGATAAAATAAATTATTAGCTGCGGTAATCGGATCGCCAGAGGCAATGCTCCACCAGAAATAATGGTAGAGTGCCCAAAAAGGGATATGATACAACTTGTATCGGAAAACCCAATTAAATGACGATTGACTAAGATTCAAAGGCGTAGATTATAGAATAAATAAAAGAGATAAACAATGTATCTATTTTCCTCCGGAGGAGTCAAGGAAAACGGATTATTCTTTTCAGGCTTTTGATCAATGGTATCATTTTATTGATGAATGGAGTTTTTATTAGTATTCGCTGAGCTTCGTCATCGAAAACGCTGAAGTGATACCAAAGGTCAAGGGAATTATACCACTTGTCATACTAATGTGTATTGGAGTTGAGATCGGGATAATTTGCACCTTCACAAACTCTAAACAATCATGATACGTGGATTTATTATTGCTCTTTTATTTACCTTTTCTTTTTCATCAAATGCACAAGTCACCGGTCAGGTGGAAGATGAGGACGGCCTTGCTTTGGCGTTTGTTAATGTAATCTTGCTGAATGCGAATGATTCTTCCTTTGTAAAGGGATTGAATACTTCACTGGATGGAGATTTTGAGATAGGAGAAATCATGGCCGGGAGGTATTTGATTAATCTTCAAATGCTTGGTTATCATACCTGGCATTCTGCTCCCATTGAAATAACTAGTGTTCAGCAAGAATACGAACTTGGAACCATTGTTTTAAAGCCAGAAGGGATTGACCTGGAAGGGGTTGAGGTAACCGCTAAGCGAATGGTTTTTGAACAAAGTATTGAAGGGACAACCGTCAATGTACAAAATAGTCTAATGACAAAAGGCAGCTCTGCTTTGCAGGTTTTGGAGCGTTCGCCGGGGGTAATTATTGATCAAAGGAATGGCGACTTTTCTTTGAATGGTCAGCAGGGTGTCTTGGTTTTGATCAATGGCAAACGGATCCGAATGTCCTCCGTAGAAATTGTCAATTTTCTACAGAGTATGAGTGCCGATAATATTAAAAAGATCGAACTCTTGACCAATCCTTCTGCTAAATATGATGCAGAAGGTAATGCCGGGATAATTAATATTGTTTTAGAAAAAGGAAGTTCAGAGGGCACTCATGGTTCTCTCTCTGTATCCGCGGGGTATGGCTGGAGCGATAAAGAGACGGTTAGTTTGAATCTGAATCACCACGTGAATGCGGTGAATATTTATGGGACCTATTCTTTTTCAAGAGATGATTCTTTTTTCGATTTTGGAGGAGAGGGGAAAAGCAATCTGGATGCTATCGGAAATGTACAAAGGTCCAATTTTTATAATCAAAGATTCCTAAAACGTAATGGTCATAATATTAACCTCGGACTAGATTTTGGTCTAAGCGACCAATTGACTTATGGAGTGAATTTAAATGCAAACATAGCTAAAACGGATACGGAAAATATCAATAACAGCAGTTATGCCTTTAACCTAGATTCTTTACTTCGGACAGCGGTAGAAGTATTGGGTTATAACAAGTGGAACAATATCGCTACTTCGTTTTATTTCGAGAAAGCAATCGGGACACAACGTAAATTTAATTTTAATTTAGACCACCTTTACTTTGGGACGAAACAACCAACCAGAGCATATAGTACTTTCTTTGATATTGAGGATAATGCAATATCTCCGAGCAATGCTGATTTGTTTGCGGATGAACATCGGGGACTAAGTAATACTACGGTTAATGTTGGGGTAGCAAAGCTGGATTATAGAATGAATCTTGCCTCTGATCTTAAACTGGAGATGGGACTTAAGGCTGTATATTCCAATTCAAATAACCTGGGAAAGATTGAACGAAAAGATGGGGAAGACTGGATAACGGATGATCGAAATCATTCCGAACTGGAGATTAAAGAAAGTATCGGAGCGATTTATTCTTCTGCGACTTATGACCTTGACTCTACTGCACAATTGGTTGGAGGTTTAAGGTATGAGTACTGGGATCGTAGATTTAGTGCCTCGAATCCTACGACTAGCTTTGGACGATTTTTCCCCTCTGTTTTCTTTTCCAAAAAGCTATCCACTTATACTAGTTTAAGTTTTGCGTACAACAAACGGATTACTCAACCTGATTATAATGACCTTGCATCTACTTTAATTTATAATAATGAGATTTCAGTATTTGCAGGTAATCCATTATTGCAACCATCGATTTCTAATTCATTCAAACTCACTTACGCTTATAAAGGGAAGAGCTTTAGCGTATCTTATACGAAAGAAGATAATCCTATAGCCCGCTATCAATTAGTTGAGAATGATCAGAGTAATTTGATAACTGTTGCACCTCAAAACGTGAGGTATCAAAAGAGCTGGACCCTGCAAACAAATATTCCCTGGGAATTGAAAAAATGGTGGACGATGAATATCGGAGGAAGCCTTGCCTATCGAAGTTTTCAACTTGCCCATACCAAGGAAGCCCTAAGGCATAATTACTTTTTTTATAATATTTATGGGAGCCAACAAATCAAACTGCCGGCTGATTTGACCGCGGAATTATCCGGATGGTTATTGTCAAATCATTATAACGGTAGCATTAAAGTTGATGGTTTTGGTATGTTAAATTTTGGACTTAAAAAGCAGTTTAAGAATAGCAGTAGTCTTCAGTTTACCATCACTGATTTATTTAAATCAATGCGGGTACAATCTTTTTACGGGAAATTAACCAGAGAGGCTTTTGATATAGAATCGAAGGTTAATTATAAATCTGAATCTGCCAATAACCGCATTTTTAAATTAACGTATTTCTGGAGTTTTGGGAATACTGAAAAGAAATTTAGACAAAAGAATACAAGTGGGGCAGATGCAGAAAAAAGCAGAATAAGAACAGATTAATATTTGGTAAGTGACGGATTTATAAGCTGTGTAGTGAATAAATAGAAAACCCCAGATTTTCAATATCGAAAATCTGGGGTAATAATATACATCAGGTTGGTGTATCAAAATATAATCTGCTTAGGACTCCGTCGTCACTAACTCTTCTACTTCAGTCGCTTGATTTTCTAAGGCCAGGTTCTCTTCATCTCCATCTTCAATTTCATCTTTTTCGACTTTAAGATTGTCAATGATGAACACTTGTCGATCCGGAGTATTTTTACCCATGTAATATTCAAGGACTTTGTCAATATTAGTACTTTCTTGTAGTACAACAGGCTCTAAGCGAATATCCTTTCCGATGAATCCACCGAATTCGTCTGGCGAAATCTCACCCAATCCTTTGAAGCGCGTGATCTCTGCTTTACCACGAAGCTTTTTGATAGCAGCCTGCTTCTCCCTTTCACTGTAGCAATAAAACGTAGTCTTCTTATCTCTTACCCTGAAAAGCGGTGTTTCCAGAATGTATAAATGACCAGAACGAACTAGGTCCGGAAAAAACTGCAAAAAGAAAGTCAATAATAGCAATCGAATATGCATCCCATCGACATCGGCATCCGTAGCAATTACCACGCGATTATAGCGTAAGTCATCCAGACCATCTTCAATATTTAAGGCGTGCTGTAAGAGGTTAAATTCATCATTTTGATAAACCACCTTCTTGGTCATGTTATAACAATTCAAGGGCTTACCTCTCAGGCTAAATACTGCTTGTGTCTGTACATCACGTGCCTTAGTAATCGAACCACTTGCCGAATCTCCCTCCGTAATGAAGATAGTCGTTGCGTTCCGAATCTCTTCATTAATCTTTCGGTTGGAATCACTAAAGTGAGCACGACAATCCCGGAGCTTCTTATTATGAAGGTTTGCTTTTTTCGTTTTTTCTCTGGCTACCTTTTGGATACCAGCGATCTCCTTTCGTTCCCGTTCTGATTGCTGAATACGTTTCTGCATTTCTTTAGCAACCTCAGGATTCTTATGCAAGAAGTTATCGAGCTTACTAGTCAGGAAGTCATTGATAAACGTCCGCATCGTCGGGCCACCCGGAGCAACATTTAAAGAACCAAGCTTGGTTTTAGTCTGAGACTCAAAAACAGGTTCCTCCACTCTTACACTAATCGATGCAATGATTGATGCTCTGATATCCTTAGCGTCATAGTTTTTGTTAAAGTGGTTTCGAACGGTATTAACCATGGCTTCTCTGAACGCAGACAAGTGCGTACCGCCCTGTGTCGTGTTTTGACCATTTACGAAAGAGTGGTATTGTTCACCGTAGTGCTGTCCATGCGTCAATGCTACTTCTATATCTTCGTCTTTAAGATGAATGATAGGGTAGCGGATCTGATCATTGGCCGTTTTACGGGTAAGTAGATCCAGTAGACCATTTCTGGAAACGAAAGTTTTACCATTGAAGATTAGCTTTAAGCCAGCATTCAGGTAAGCATAATTCCAAAGCTGAGATTCTATGTACTCACTTCGGAATTTATAGTTTTTGAAAATTTCATTATCCGGTTTAAAGACGATGAGTGTACCATTGTCTTCATTGAGCTTGGATATGTTTTTATTATTGGTGATTTCTCCTCTGGAGAACTCAACTACCTTTGTTTTTTTTTCTCTTACAGATTGTGCTTTGAAATAGTCAGAAAGTGCATTTACCGCTTTGGTACCGACTCCGTTTAGACCAACTGATTTTTTGAAAGCTTTGGAGTCATATTTTCCTCCGGTATTGATCTTGGATACACAATCCACCACTTTACCCAAAGGAATCCCCCGACCATAGTCACGGATAGAAACGGCACCATCATCAATTTTGACTTCAATGGTTTTTCCGTATCCCATCACATACTCATCAATACAGTTGTCGAGTACCTCTTTGATCAAAATATAAATACCATCATCTGGAGATGCTCCATCTCCTAGTTTACCAATGTACATCCCTGGACGCATTCGAATATGCTCTCGCCAATCCAGCGAACGGATGTTATCTTCATTATAAGTTACTTCTGCCATTTTCTTTATCGTCTTTTGCGTGTTTCGTGCCAAAGATAAGAATTTTATAGGGTTCTGGAATAGGGTTAACGTAGGTTTAGGGGCTTTGGTTTCTGGGATTTAGCTTTGTTTTTTGGTGCTTGAATACCAAAGCAGCTGCGATTACTTAAAAAGCAAAAGTTCGTACCTAATCTAACGCGAGAAGAGGCACGAACAGTTTACTCAACCACTATGAATGTTTCTATATAGAAACTCGAATATGTTTGATTAAGAAAAACACTAAAAATAAACCTAATTAGATGTGTAGCTCAACACTATATGTTTGGTATGGTTAATTGGAGCTATTGCCGATATGTTTAGCAAGCTTTGAGCAGATTAGTGCTATTCATCGTTTTAACCTCTTCGACAAGCTGGGGATTAACATCTTGTGGTAAATAGTTAATTGCAGCCTGACGATCATCGAATATTTCTATTTTCATTTCTTTGGCGAACACTTTGGCCAAATCACCCATGTTTTTTGCGTAAGCAGTCGATTTACCTAATGCCAGGAACAAATCAATTACTGCCATCCGGATGATCTCGTATTTGTCGAGGTACATGAGCATTTGCAGTAAGTTTTTACCCTTATAGTTTTTACCAACCTGAATCATCTTCATTTGTAGCTCTTCAGCAGAATAACCAAGGATTTGTGCCCGGTACTCCCACCATTTATTAGGTAGCCCTGTCGCTTTTTCATATTTTTTCATATGCTCTCGTTCGGCTGACTTTTGGCAACTGATAAGGCCCATCGCTTTGGTGACCTCAATTACGGTAAGGATTTGCTCTTTGGAAAACTTTCCGTCCTCTTTTCGTCGTTCTTCTGCACGTTGAAGGTATTTAGCATAAGTTTGTTTAGACTTACTCCCGGAGTTTAAGGTGATGAGCTTTGCGAACTCTACAGATAAATAGTAATCTTTGCGTTTACTTACTTTTAAAGGTCGGACCGCAAAATCTTTCATCTCTTCGGCTGGTCGAATATCATCCGAAAAAGCGTAGCAATCAGCCAACCATTTTTTGATATGGCTATTATATTTGTGCGGAGGAAGTTGTAAGGCATCGTATAGATTAGAAGCTGTTACAACTTGAGTACCTTTTTTACTAATTAAGATTTGCAATTCCATGATGGACTGTTTTTGACTGAGCTAATTATTAGTGTTTCATTAGTGCAATCGCGCAATAGGGATTAATAACTTTTTGTTTGAATTAGGATAAGTGATATAATTTTGAGTAGAAATAGTATCATTAAATAAGTGTCAAAATCATAGTTTATCACTAAATACAATGCAAAATAAGATCATTTTTTCAATTATTCAACTTTTTGTTTAAATTTTTTATTTCGATAAAACAATTTTTTGTTTTAAAATGAACAAGCCCATACCAGAAGTGCTGCTTAAAGCAGAACGAAAAGAGTATCGTTTGTTACTGATTACCGGAGTGATTCTGATAATCCTGGGATTTGTATTTGCGGGTTTGTTCTTCCGGCAGAGTGTTTTCCTTTCGGTGGTAGGTCTCGGGTGTTTGATCGGCGGTGTGAAGCTCGTGTATGATAAAATGCCACCTTACAGGCAGGGACGTTTGCCCGTGACACATTTACTTCGGCATAATCCCCGGCAGATTGTCTGGGTCTATTCGATGATTACCCAACGTATGCCTTTCGGCTTTGAGATCAATCAAAGTGGTATCATGTACTTCAAATGCCTGGATGGTACTACTCATTCGCTGGCCCTGCCGAGCGCTGAGTTAAAACCTACGGGAGAGCAACTTAATCAACTGCTACCGCACGCGACTTTCGGATACACGGAAGAACGAGAGCAATGGTTTTTGGCGCATCCGGGGATGTTATATAAAGAGGAGGAAGGCGAAGAGTAGTTGAGGGGATTTTTTTATCTTAAGCATTAAAAATGTTTGATGATAAAATAAAAGGAGTTTTAGCCAGGTACCATGATAGGATTCGAGCAGAAAATAAGTTGTGGGAATCCTTACCCAAATCGGAAATGCTTAGCAGAGAAGACGAATGTCTGCTTGCAGTAGGTTATGATTCAGGAGTCTTCCTCAATAAGCTCGCTAAGTCTTCGAAGTCTAAAGTCATTCTGGAGCTAGGCACTTCTTATGGTTACTCTACCATATTTCTGGCGGAAGCAGCACGAGCAAATGGAGGGAAAGTTATCTCTCTAGAATTACAGGATTACAAAGTAAGCTACGCCAAGGAACAATTATCAGCCGCAGGGCTAGAGACCTTCGTTGAGTTTAGAATAGGAGATGCCCTAAAAACATTAGAAGCCGCAACAGAGGAGTTTGATTTCGTGCTAGTGGACATCTGGAAGCGGTTTTATGTACCAAGCTTTGATTTGTTTTATCCCAAACTTGCAAAGGGCGCTTGGGTAGTTGCAGATAATATGCTTTACCCACCGGAGTTTTTGCCAGAAGCTACTGCATATAGAAATCGTGTAAAAGAAACCAACGCATTTGATTCGGTCCAGTTGCCAATTGGCTCGGGACTAGAAACTAGTTTTTATAAAGGATGAATTTTTTATTTCGAAAAATAGACGTTGCCTCACTAGTGTTTTTTCGAATTGTATTCGGAGTACTAGGATTTGCAGATGTGCTAGGTAGTTATATTGCCAAGCACTGGATCGATGAATCTTTTGATGTCAGTAAATTTCAATTCAAATACTTTGGATTCCATTGGGTGAAGACCTTACCGGATCCCTGGTTGTCACTTACCTTTATAATTACCATGTTGGCCGGGCTCGGGATTGCACTGGGTAAATGGTACCGTTGGTGTACGATTATTTTTGCCTTGGGATTTAGTTATATTTTCTTCCTTGAAAAATCTTATTACCTCAATCATGGATATCTTACGATACTGCTGAGTTGGTGGATTGTATTTATGCCGCTGGCGAAGTATTATTCCATGGATGCCCTGAAGAAGCCGGCCCCGGCCCCTGCGCGCGTTTCTTATTGGTCACTATTTCTGTTACAGGCATCAATGGGGATTGTCTATTTCTATGGAGGGATTGCAAAAATCAATAGCGATTGGCTACTCAATGGCCAGCCGATGCGCATGTGGTTAAAAGGAAAATCAGATATGCCGATTCTCGGTGGGATATGGGCACAGGAATGGGTAGCGTATTTTATGAGTTGGAGCGGGATGTTGCTCGATCTTTTGGTCGTCTTCTTTTTGATTAATAAGCGGACAAGAATTTTTGCCTTGTTTTTTGTGCTATTCTTCCATCTGAATAATCTCATTTTATTTTTGATTGGAATTTTTCCATTCTTATCGGTGACCCTGACACTTTTGTACTTCGAACCAGAATGGCCAAGGAAGGCTTGGGCCTGGTTTGAAAGCAAAGCAAATATATTTCAACGATTGGGCAACTGGTGGAACGGCATTTTTGAGGGATACGAAAATACAACCGAAAATACCCCTCAAGAAGCTAAAGGCAACTGGGGCCCCGGAGGATTTTCTCTGCGAGGAAACGCGGTCACTGGAGGCTCCTGGAAATCAAACGCAATTAAAATAGCGATTGGCCTATTCTTTTTAATTATGATGACTTTACCTTTTCGGCATCATCTGATCCCGGGAAGTGTCGCCTGGACAGAGGAAGGACATCGCTATAGTTGGCGGATGATGTTGAGGCAAAAACATGCTTATGGCACTTTTACCGTAAAGAATCTGGCGACCAATACTACAGAGCGCATTCAGATTCGGGAGCACCTCACCAAACGTCAAAAGAGAAAAATGCTGACCCATCCGGAGATGATCCTACAGTTTGCACATTATCTACGCGACCATTATGAAGCAGAATATGGAAATGAGGTAGCGGTCTATGCAGATATTCGATCTAAGCTCAATGGCCGAAAATACCAACAGTATACTGACCCCAAAGTAGATTTGGCGAAAGTGGAGTTTAGTTGGTTAGAGCATAAAGAATGGGTGATTCCCTTGAAAGAATAAAAAGACTCTTCACTTCTCCAAAATATCTATCCATGTGTATTCCATTGTCCTTGAAAGTAATCTGGAAAAGTAGTTTAGCAATTATTCTCCTCAACTTCTTTTCATGTACAGACCATAAAGAACCTGAATTAACCGGAACCTATGACTTGTTGATTAAAAATGGCCAACTGATAGATGGAAGTGGAGGAGATGCGTATAAAGCGGATATCTTGATCGTTGCGGATACCATTGCTTTTATTGGGGAGGTGAATGCGGAGAATATAAGCGTAGATACGGTTATTGATGCGAGTGGTAAAGTGGTATCGCCAGGATTTATTGATGCACATGCTCATGGCGATCCGCAAAAAACGCCACGTTTTGAAAACTTCCTTGCGATGGGAGTGACCACGATTTGTCTTGGGCAGGATGGCAGTAGTACGGAGGAGCCAATGGCCAGCCATTTTACAAAATTAAATCAACGAACCCTTGGACCCAACATCGTTCAGTTTATTGGCCACGGAACGCTACGCAAACTTGCCGGGATTGGTTTTTCAGAAAATCCTACTGCGGAACAGTTAGCTCAACAACAAGAGTTATTACAAGAAGCGTTTGATGCAGGAATCTACGGAATGTCAACGGGTCTAGAATATACGCCGGGCACCTTTGCTACGGACGAAGAATTAATACCCTTAGCAAAAATTGTCGGGCAAAATGATGGAATGATCATGAGTCATGTTCGGAACGAAGATGATGACCAAATAGAGGCATCGATCCGGGAGTTATTACGGCAAGGACAATATTGTAAAGTGCAGGTTGCGCATATGAAATCTGTTTATGGAAAGGGGAAGGAACGTGGCGAAAGACTTTTGAAATTGATCGAAGAAAATCCGGCCGATCAATATTCCGTCACTGCTGATGTGTATCCTTATAATGCGAGCTACACCGGAATCGGAATTGTATTTCCTAAATGGGCCAAAGCACCTAATAATTATAACGAAGTTGTCAGAACCCGAAGACCAGAATTACTCGCTTATCTCCGCCAAAGAATCATGGATCGTAACGGACCGGAAGCAACGCTTTTTGGTACGGCCCCTTACGCAGGTAAGACCTTGGCGCAGCTCAGCGAAGAAAAAGGATTACCTTTTGAGAAAGTACTCCTTGGGATTGGGCCAAACCGTGCAAGCGGGGCATATTTTATCATGGACGATGCATTACAAGAGTCAATCATTGTACATCCCAAAACGATGATTTGCTCCGATGGTAGCCCGACGATGCGGCATCCGAGAGGCTATGGTAGCTTTGCCAAGATCATTGAGGAATATCACATCAACCGACAAGTAATCTCACTTGAAGAGGCGGTTCGCAAGATGACTTCTTTTCCGGCGCAAACAATTGGTCTGGCTAAACGCGGTTTAATCCAAGAGGGATATTATGCGGATATATTAATTTTTGATCCTTCAGCAATAAAAGCAAACGCCAGCTACGAAAATCCTCACGAACTGGCTACCGGATTTGAAAACGTAATTATTAATGGGGAGGTAAGTTGGCAAAAAGAACAGCTGGTTCAAACTGCAGGAAGGAGCTTGAGGAAAAACAGATAGTAATGCTCGAAAAGATCGCTGAGTAAATACAGAAAATAAATAATTGACTACCAAAGTATTACGTTCTTTATATCTCAGTGAAAGCAAAAAATACCATAGTGTTATTAAGAGTTTGTATATAAAAAGTCCTATATTAAAATATTGATTGAAGGGAGAGTTATTTTTCAGCCTTAAAAAACCAAATCATTGATGCCCTTCAACAGGTGTTCAAACACGTTGTACTTCTATTCCGTTCTCAGAAAGATCTTTCTGGTCAGTGTTTTGATTTCTCTTTTTTTTGTAGCGATGTTTGCTCAGCATAGGACAAAGAATTTTGCAATTGTTCCTATAGAAATTAATGGACAAGAGACTTCCAGTGTAAAAGATATTGTACAAGACCATCAAGGCTTTATTTGGCTAATCACAGCGGATGGCTTGGTTCGGTATGATGGATATAATTTTAAATTGTATAAACATAATCCTGAAGATTCTACCTCTATCAAAGAAGAAGAGTTGGAATTATTATATGTCGATCATAAGGGAAAACTATGGGTCGGTACTTTGTCTGGATTAAGTCGATATGATTTGGGTTGTGATTGTTTTATACATTACTTTTTTGATCCAGCTCAGTTCAAGAATAATAAAATTCCTTTTCCTAAAAATGGACTTAGTGCAATTACAGAAGATAAGGACAAAGGCTTATGGGTATCAACTTCTGGTGGCGGTTTATTTAAATTTGATTCGACACAGGATGAATTTGTTCGGTTCTTAGAAAAAGAAATTAGCTATGACCTGATTAGAGTGCTTCTGGTAGATCAACAAAATAATATCTGGATTGGCACTGGATTTGGTGCGCCAGAAACTGGTACAGGATTAATTCGGTTTAACACGAAAACTGGCGAAGTAAAACGTTTTTTACATAACCCGGAAGACCCCACCAGCTTACTGGATAATCGAGTCAGTGCATTAATGCAAGATCAAGATGGAAAGATTTGGGTCGGCACCTACAAATCCGGATTACATTATTTTGATCCTTCGACTACTTCTTTTGTCCGAGTGTATCGGGATGAAGATAATCAAGATAAAATTCATGCCCCTTCAGGAGATTACGAAACCTGGGCGAATGACCCATTTGTAAGAATATTACATCAAGATAGGAATGGTGGATATTGGGTAGGGACAATCGGTAAGGGAGTTAATCATTTTGATGGTCAAACCGGGAAGTTAACCTTTTATGATCCGGCTGAATTAGAAGGCGATTTATTTAAAAATTATTGGAGTTTTTTTGAAGATCGTCAAGGTCAGATATGGTTAGGAGGCCCAGTTGCTAGTTTATATAAATTAGACCTATTTGGTAGAGATTTTATAAGGTATCCGAAATTAGCCGCTGCACAGAGAAGTTGTGAATCAACAATAAAAAATGATGTTATCTGGGCAGGTACTTTGGGAGAAGGATTGAAAAGATTAGATTTTAATACCGGAGCACTCACTTCTTTTAAACATGATGAAGCCGATAAAAATAGCCTTGCAAATGATGTAGTTCGAGGGGTATATGCAGACGATCAAAATAACTTATGGCTAGGCTTGGGTATTGAAGTAGAAGATGTCAATAATCGACAGGGTATAGGTGGATTGAACAAACTTGATATTGAAACTGGTGATTTTTCTTATTATCCTATTAAGAGGCACGACTCCTTAAAAGCAAGTGAAACAGTATTTACAATTCAAGAGGATCAGAAAGGGCATCTTTGGCTGGCGACCGGAATAGGAGGATTATATCGATCCAATAAGGCTAAGACATTTTTTACTCCTTTTACTTCTTTTGGCTCCGAACAGAATGATAAACAAGCCTCTATTGTGTATTACGTTTACGAAGCGGATGATAAGATTTGGGCCTGTAATGAAATAGATTCCACACTATATTATTTTGATTACCAAAAAGATCAATTCATTCCATTTTTAAAAGGTTATTCAACTAACTTTATTGAAGTAGATCATAAGGGAGATTACTGGATTGGTACTTGGGATAATGGCTTGATACATTTAGATCCTGCTGACAAAAGTTATACTCATTTTACTAAACAAGATGGCCTGCCCAGTAATGGTAGTGTGATCCCATTGGAAGGCGAAGATGGAAAAATTTGGATAAGTACAAAAAAGGGTATGACCCTATTTGATACGCATACTAAACAGTTTTCTTCTAATGGTTTACCGCATGAGTATTTTCATGAAAGTGGATTTAAAACCAGAAGTGGACGACTTGTATTTGGAGGGAATACCGGATTATATTCGTTTTATCCTGGACAAGGAAGTGGAAATCCATTCTCACCAGAATTGTATTTAAAAAGTCTGCAAATCTCAGGAGAACCATATAATTTAAATGAGGTTAGAACGAATTCCTTAACCTCCATTAATCTGAATTATCATCAAAATGATTTGACCTTTAATTATGATGGATTTCATTTTGGGCGACCCTCTAAAAATAAATTTAAATATAAGCTAGAACCTTTTGATAAAGAATGGATCGATGCAGGCACGCAAAGGACTGCACGATATACCAACCTTGATCCGGGGACATATACTTTTTATTTTACTGCAGCGAATAGCGAAGGAGTTTGGAGTAAACAACCGTCCTCTGTTTTGATTCATATTGCACCCTTACTTTGGACGACCTGGTGGGCTTTTGCCTTATACTTTCTCTTGTTTCTAACGCTGATCTATCTTTTGTATTCCTTTCTCTTGTCTCGGAAAATGGATAAGCAGGAAGCACTTCGATTAAAGGAACTCAATATCTTTAAGTCTCGATTCTATGCAAATATTACCCATGAGTTTCGAACACCACTTACGGTTATTGAGGGTTTAAGTGATTCTTTAATTCATCAACCAAAAGAGGATGGTCAAAAGAAATTGAAACTTATTAAAAAGAATAGTAAAAGCCTTTTGAATCTGGTCAATCAAATGTTGGATCTCACAAAATTACAAGCGGGCTATTTACAAGTGGATTATCAACAGCAAGATATTATCAGCTATCTCCGCTATTTGGTGGAATCTCATGAATCTTATACACGGTCGAAAAAAATAAGCATTCAGTTTTATAGTGAAGAGCAAGAGTTTTTAATGGATGTTGACGAACATAAACTGGAGCGAATCATGTTAAATTTAATTTCCAATGCGATTAAATTTACACCGGAGCATGGGAAGATTTTGATCGTTGCCAAGCCTATTTATTATTTTGGAGAACGGCAATTTCAAATTCAAATCCAGGACACTGGAGTCGGTGTTGCTGAAGAGATATTACCATATATTTTTGAACGATATTTTAGTGAAAATAATAATCCAGGTCAACAAGGTTCAGGTATTGGTTTGGCCTTAGTGAAAGAGTTAGTACAAGCCTTAGATGGAGAAATAGAAGTTGAGAGTGTAGTAGGGAAAGGCACCTGTTTTTTAATGCGTTTGCCAATTAATCGAAAAGCACCTTTACTAAAAAAATCGCATAGAGGAGTGATTAATACTCTTGAGCAGAAAGAGCATTTAACTGTTAACCTGGATGATTTAGAAAAAGATTCTTTAATAGAAGACAAGCCTGTCCTTTTGCTTTTTGAGGATAACTCAGATGTTGCTTATTATATTAATAATTGTCTTGCTGATGATTACCAGATTGCACATAAACGAAATGGAAAAGATGGGCTGCAAAAAGCTTTTGATCTTATCCCGGACATTATTATTTGTGATGTAATGATGCCTGGTATGGATGGGCTTCAAGTCTGTCAAAAACTAAAGACAGATGAACGGACTAATCATATTCCTATTATTCTATTGACGGCTAAAGCCTCCGCTGAAGACAAACTCGTCGGACTCGAGCACGGTGCTGACGCTTACCTCACTAAGCCTTTTGACAAAAGTGAACTGCAAACCCGACTCGCTAATTTACTTGAAATTCGTAAAACACTTCAAGCTAAATATAGTGCTTCAATCAATGAGGATCGTCGATCGAATCCTGATGTTCGCCGTGACGAATCGTCAGGAGGAGGATCAGCGAATGACCTTCATCCCTTCCTGAAGCGAATAGAAATAATGGTCTTAGAAAATCTGAGTTATGAAAATTTATCCGTCGAAAACCTATCCGCCTGGGTACATTTAAGTAACTCGCAGGTGTCTCGAAAAATTAAAGCGTTAAGTGGCATGTCCACTAACCTCTTTATTCGTTCCATCCGTTTGCGGGAGGCCAAAAAGTTATTAGAAACCACTTCAGATACGATTTCAGAAATTTCCTTTCAAACCGGATTTAGCTCACCCGTTTATTTCTCTCAAATGTTTAAAAAAGCGTTTGAAGAAAGCCCCTCCGCCTTTCAAAAAAGAATCAGGCATGCTAAAGAAGATAAAAATAAATAAAGAAAAGCTATTGTATTAAGATGCTGAATATCAATAGGTTATGTTTTGGTTTGCGCATGAGTATGCGCAAATAACTAAACGTCAAGAGTATAATTTTGATTGATTATATAAACCAATCGCCGGAATATATAAAGCAAAACCTGATTGCTTGCCGTAGATTTGAATTAACGTTTAAAGCTGATACACCTATTAGGCTGAGGAATTAACTTTCTTTTCTTACTGTCGATCGACTATTAGCTTTATAAAATTGAGGAGACTCGACTTTTCATTTTACTAGTCAATTATAAGAGAGAGCATTCCGAATGATTTTTGTCATTCTATCGGTCTGGTATGAACCGCTTCATACCAAAGGCGAAACCTGTGCCTTTGTCAAACAGGAACAAAACTAATTATTCATGAAAAAGATACTATTCTTCCCGCTTTTATTAACGCTTATTTTTGTAAGTGCTTGCCAGCAAGATGATGTTAAACCAAAACTTCCTTTTGGGGAGACCATTGGTAAACAACTTAAAAATCCGATTTTTCTCAATCAAGAAGATCTTAAAGATCGCAGTGCTAATAATTGCTACTGGACAGAAGTACCTGCTGGATCAGAGGATGCCTTGCAAACCGCTATTGATAATACCTGTGAGCATGGAGTGGTTTATTTGAAATCTGGAAGTCATACAGAATTAAGTACTGTGTCAATCAATAAATCCATAAAGATTATTGGAGAAGATGGAGCTACCTTAAGTTTGAACTCGGGAACGATCCAATTTCCTGAAGATCCTGTAAATTACGCGCTGACAATGGACCCTGGAATATATATCAAAGATGCGCCAAGCACATTAATCCAGAATGTAACAATTATTCCTTCAAATGGAAATGAAAATGGAAACGGTTCTACTGCAATATTAATAAATAACTCTCCTCATTCTGCAGTAATGCAATCCCAAATAACAGACTTTCAATTTGGAGTGGTTATCGTTAATTCCGATCAAATTACTGCAATGTTCAACACTATTGAAACAGCTAAAGAGGAATGGTATAACGAATTAATATTAGATGCTTATGGAATTATGGTCGTCAGTGGTAAAAGTATCTACATCAGCCAAAATGATTTCTCCGATGCAGTCATGGGGGTATGGGCTTCGGACCAATGGGGGACTATTTCCAACAATGCATTTCATGATAGTTTTATCGGAATGTTACTCTGCCTTGTTCCTCCCTATGTTATTATGCCAGATGGCGCAGTTGAAGGCGCACCAACTCCTGCGGAAGGTTGGAAGGTACGTAATAATGATGCGTCTGATAATCTTACCGTTGGCTACCTAGTCATAGATGGTGCGATTAAAAATACATTGACTAATAATACGGCTTCTAATAATGGAACCTATGACATTGAGCTTGCCGGTGATTCTTATCGCTTTGGATACCTTACCCCAAGAAGTATAAAGAATAGTGTTGTTGTTGGTTCTGCTAATGGGATTATTATCAAAGATTGTGGAGAGGGGAATGAAGTCAGCGGTAATGCGACTATGGTCGATACCAGTGTAGATGCTTGCGACTAAAAATAGAGTTGCCAATCTGAAAAGGAGTCCCAAAAAACCAAAGACGCAAGTTTTGATTAAGAACTCTGAATCTCACCTTCATAGTGAGAAACAGAGTTCTTGTTTTATTATTCATAAGTGACGGAATTAACTAATAAAAATGAAGATAACTATCAACTTTAAAATGGATCAAATTTTAGCGATAAGCTTGCTACTAATAAGAGTCTCTTCAATTTTTATTTAAGATCATGAACAGAATATTAGAGGGCTTTTTGTCCATTTTAGTGATTTGGGAATGTTTTTAGTATTTTGAGTTGATAGGAAGATTGATTACAAGTGACATGTGTAAAAAAATCCTCTCGTACGTATGTACTCCAAAAAAACTACACATCTTATTCTGCTATCTGTGATAGCAACTATTTTGAGTGTTTCTTCGGCTCTTGCTCAGGAGTTTTCTTATTTCGATAATCCAATTATACTTGATGAAAAATCCGGACTAGACGGAGAAAAAGTTAGTGCTGTAGTTTTAGATACTAGTGATATCCTTTGGATCGGTACTACCACAGGCTTATATAAATATGATGGCCTGAGCTATAAGAAGTATGAAAATGTTCCCGGAGATAGCAGCACCTTAATCTCGAATAATATTCGGCATCTCTTTTTTGATGAAACCAAAAATCAACTCTGGATTAGTACCTGGGAAGTAGCTTGTGGGTTGAGTGTCCTGGATTTGGAGACGGACATCTTTACCAATTATTATTATGATGAAACGAAACCAGGAGGGATCACCGGCGCCGGCTTGTTTTGGAGCTATCGGGATAAATTCGGACACTATTGGGTAAGTACCAGAGGACTGGCAAGGTATGAAGAAACTGCAGATACTTTTCGTAGTATACAATATAAATTACAAGCGTCGGATATAAATGTCAAAAGCGGGGAGATTAACAAAATGATCTCCTTTACTCCGGATCAATTTAATGACTCTATCCTTTGGATCGGTACACAAAGTGGCTTGTTGAGGTTTAATGTAGTAACCGAAAACTTTAAGCGTTTTCCAATCGCATCATTTAATGAAAATGGCTTCACGATCAGAACCCTTCATCATCACTCAGATAATAAAATTTATATCGGTACCTGGGCAGCTGGAATGCATTGCTTTGATAAAGAAAAAGAAACTTTCCAGTCATTATCTATTGATAGCAATGCAGATAAAGTGGTCGGAGGTGCTTACCAAAGAATTATTAGAATTTTTCCAAAGGATAGTAAGGGTTTATGGGTAAGTACGTTTGAAGGGCTCGTAGAATATGATACCGAAAATGGGAAAGCTAAAAGATTTTTTGAAGGGGAGCTGGATCGACAATTAATTTATAGAGTTAATTATATCGATAAGGAAAATCGAATTTATGCCTGGAATAATCAAGGGGATGACTCGAATACCCCAATCTATATTTTTAGCCCATTAAGACAACAATTGAAGGTTTATCCAATTGAGCCAAATCTTGGAAGGCCGGTTTTCCCCAGAAGAATACTTCAGGATGAAGATTCGGATAAGCTATGGGTAATCGCCCCCAATTCAATGGGACTATATCAGCTTGACTTGAAAAATGGAAGATGGAAAAACTTTCCTCCCCCTCAATCTTACATGCGTAACGAAAATGCATCTTTCCAAGGTTGGGACCTCCTGAAAACACATTCGGGAAAACTACTGGTGTTAACCACGGCGACTATTTATGAATTTTCTAATGCCCAACAAAAACTAATCCCCTGGAACCTTCAACCTGATCGAGCACTAAAAGTGGGGTTTCACCGGATTATTCAAGCAAAAGATAGTACCATCTGGATTGGTTCAGTCAAAAAGGGTTTATATAGCGTTAACCCTAATACGGGTTTAGTAATGAATTATGATGAAGAAATGACAGATCTGGAAAAGCTAGGCAGTGGTAGTATTCTTGATCTTCAGGAAGACCGGAATGGTAACATCTGGATTCGTTCTACAGGCTATAGTGTGTATAACCCACAACGAGATACCTTTTACAATTTCGCTTATTTTTTTCCGAACGAAAAAGTGATTCGCCATATCCAGTCTTTAGGAATAGACAAAAATGGAAACACTTGGATCTCCTCAACCTCTAATGGAATTGTTAATGCAATCGGTGTAACCGATGCGGATCATCCGGAGCATGGAGTACAGGCTCACTTTAATATGAGGGAACATTTTAAGACAGATAAAGTAGAAGAGTTTTTTCTGGATCAGCAAAAGAACCTTTGGCTGATCTCTGACCATCTTGAAAAAATAGAGACTGACGGTACAAGTCAGGTGTTCTATAGTACCGAGTTATTGAATAATAAAAGTTTTACTCAAGCTATACCATTATCTGATGGTCGAGTCGCGATTGGCTTTGCGGGAGGAATAGGTTTGTTTAATCCCAATGAAATACAAAATAAAACAGCTCCTCTGGAACCTTATGTGCAAGCTATCCATGTTTTTGACCAGCAGATTGATCTATCCCAGAACACTAATTCAACTAAGCAGCTAACTTTTCAACCTAGCGAGAACTTTTTAGAAATTGCCTACTCCTGTGCTAACCCTTCTTTTTTTGGAACGATAGAGTTTCAATATCAAATGCAGGGATTAGATAAAGAGTGGATTACGTCGCGAGATCAAAGGTTTATAAATTATACAGCACTCCCTAGCGGACAGTATACCTTTCAGCTGAGGGCTCGTAAAGCCGGAGAAGACTGGAGTCCTAATATTTATAAATTGAATATAGAAATTCTAAGCCCCTGGTATGCGACCTGGTGGGCTTTCGTTTTGTACTTCATATTATTGAGTGCAATGGCTTATGCGATCTATCAGTTTTTGTTGAGTCGTAAAATTGCCCAGCAAGAAGCATTGAGGTTAAAGGAACTGGATACTTTCAAGACAAAGTTTTATGATAACATTACACATGAGTTTCGGACGCCTCTGACCGTCATTCAAGGAATGGCTACGGAGATCGAAGAGCAACCAAATGAAGCACTCTCCAAGAAGTTATCTCTTATTAAATCAAATAGTAAGAACCTATTGGATTTGGTTAATCAAATGTTGGATCTTTCAAAACTTAAAGCTGAAGGACTTCAACTGGATTGGAGCCAACGGGATATTATTTCATACTTAAGTTATATTGTCGAATCCTATGAATCATTTGCGCGGTCAAGAGGATTGAGTCTGCAGTTTTATAGTGAAGAAAAAGAACTGTTCATGGATGTAGATGAGCAGAAGCTGGAACGGATTCTTTTGAATCTTCTTTCTAATGCAATAAAATTTACCCCTGAGCAAGGAAAGGTATTAGTAGTAGCCAAAAAGATAAAAACTTCAAAAGGGGATCAGTTTCAGCTTTTAGTCAGAGATAGTGGAGTAGGGATTTCGGAGAAGGAATTACCGAGTATTTTTGATCGCTTTCACCAGGGAATCAATAATAATGAAAATCAAGGAACTGGGATTGGACTTTCATTAGTGCAAGAACTTGTCGAATTATTGGGAGGTACCATCCAGGTAGAAAGTAAACTTCAGAAAGGGACCGACTTTTTTGTTAATTTACCGATCACCCGAAAGGCGGCCAAGCATCAGGAGCAAGCTAAGCGGAGTAAAGTACTCCCCGTTAAAAAAATGGATACTCCGGAATCCTTTGATGAAAAGGATGATCGTCCCTTTTTATTAATGGTAGAAGATAATGCAGATGTGGCGTATTACATTAATAATTGTTTAAAAGCCGATTATCAGGTCATACAATGTCGTAACGGTCAGGAAGGATTAGAGAAAGCTTACGAATTGATTCCGGATATAATAATCTCTGATGTGATGATGCCGGAAATGGATGGCTTTACCCTTTGTAAAAAATTAAAGACGGATATCCGTACCAATCATATTCCTATTATTCTACTGACGGCTAAAGCCACCGCTGAAGACAAACTCGTCGGGCTTCAGTATGGTGCGGATGCTTATCTCACCAAACCTTTTGATAAAGAAGAGCTACTTACCAGATTGCAAAAACTCCTCGAAATTCGAAAAGTACTGCAAGCAAAGTATAGTGCTCCTAACTATGGGGATCAGCGGACGAATACGGACATCCCGATGGATATTGGGATTGTCAGTGAAGCATCAGCGAATAATAAAGATATATTCCTACAAAAGGCTGATGAGATTATTTTAAAATATCTTGATGATGAAACTTTGTCAAGTGCTGTTTTGGCAAACCAACTTCATCTAAGCACTTCCCAGGTATATCGAAAGATCAAAGCGTTAACCGGAATGTCTACCGCAATTTATATTCGATATATAAGGTTGCAAAAAGCTCAGCATTTATTAATCACAGAAAACTTAAGTATTTCAGAAATTGCTTATCAGACTGGTTTTCGATCTCCAGTCTATTTTTCTCAAGCCTTTAAAGAGACCTTTGGCGAAAGCCCCTCGGCATTTAGGAGCGAAAAATGATGCGATATCCAAAGTATTGGTTTTCAAGTCTTAAGGACTTGTGTTTTTCTTAAAATGCAATAATAACGAAAGTAAATTCTAAGGAACTAATAAAAGGCGATAGCTTTTGAATAGATAACGAAAGCTTGAATCCTTACTTACCTGTAATTTTAGACTCAGAATTGTAGGGAAGGTATTTTTAATACTGGCCTAAAGAACCCTAAGTGTTTGGTTTGATAAGAAATACCTAGGTCAATGTAGTCCAGATTAAATTTTCTCGATATGAAAATTTACAATATACTTTTGAGATTACCATACAGTATCTCCTGCTTGTTTCTTTGTCTGACTCTATGTACAACTGCTCAGGTTCAGGATGCCAGACTACTGTCTGAGTTGGCGCCTCGAATAAGCACTTTTTCTCTGGAAGAGGGATTGTCGCAGGTGACCATTAATGACCTGGTTATGGGGGAGAATGGCTTCGTTTGGATTGCAACGCAAGAAGGACTGAATCGGTTTGATGGGCAGCAATTCAAAATTTATCGACATGAGGATACATTAAGACATTCCTTAAATAGTAATTATATCAATAAGCTTTTAATTGATCATTCCGGATTACTTTGGGTCGGGACGTTAGGTGGAGGGCTACATTATTATATAACAGACATTGACCAGTTTCATACGGTCGAATTGAATGAGCATAATGATCACCAGATAAATATAGAAGCCTTAGCGGTTGATACTTATGGTACTCGTTGGGTCGGGACCAATCTGAAAGGCCTACACCGTTTGCGAGGAGACGAAACGGCTGGCTTTGATCATAAGGTCTTTAACCCTGAATCTACTTTTACGGCAATTCACTGTAGCGCGGATCGGGTTTGGGTTGGTGATGATCAAGGAGCCGTATTTGTATTTGACCCAAGGCAAGATAATATTAACTTGTCCGAAGCAGTATTACAAGTGAACGGACAAGTTCGAACAATTCAATATGCCCGAGGAAAGCTTTTTATAGGGACGGATACTGGCCTTTATGAATATGATGAGAAAGAACAAGCTCAAGCTTTACTTTCGTTAAATGATCAGGGGGCCAGCCCTCCAAAGTATATCAGCGATCTTTTGTTAATGAACGAAGAGCATATTTGGATTGCATCAGGTAGTGGATTGTTTTTATATGATTTAACCCAAGGCCAGGTAGTAAAAAAAATAATTTATCAAGAGCATAAAAGTAATGGCCTTAGTAATAATACCGTCCAGTCATTACTAGCCTTGTCAAACGAAAAACTATTTGTAGGTACTGCAAAAAACTTAAACCTTGTCGATTATTCAGAACCCTATTTTAAGAACGTTTCAAAAAATCAAAGGGGGGCTCATTTACTTAATGATAATATTATATTTTCCATCTTTAGAGATGGAGCCGACCTCTGGGTTGGAACTTCAGATGGAGGGCTAAATTTGATCCGGGAGACCAAGGTCTATTATTTTAAGGAAAACAAAGATGATCCCGGGAGTATTACGGGTAATGTGGTAAGGGGGATCAAAAAAGATGCTCAGCGGCAGCGATTATGGCTAGCTACTACACGCGGCTTAAGTATGATTGACCTTGCTACCTTTGATCCGGAAAATCCTCGATTTGAAGTTTTTCACCATAACCCTGATGATCTGAATTCAATAAATCATGACTTTATAAAAGACATTTGCCTGGATCGAAAAGGTAATGTTTGGGGGGCAACTGCAGGGCATGGAGTCTTTCAATTAACCTTTGTAGAATCAGGAACAGTCACTGTTCGCCGTTTCAAACATGACCCTAATAATCAAAACTCCTTAGTTCATGATGTGGCTCAAGGAATACTGGAAGACCAACAAGGAAATATTTGGATTGGAACCAGAAATGGCCTTTCCTGTTTGAAATTATCAAATGGTAAGGCTCAGTTTAAAAATTATAAGCATCAGGAGGATGACAATACTTCTTTATCGCATGATAATGTTTATGACCTAATGCTAGATCAACAAGGGCGGTTATGGTTAGGTACCAGAAAAGGATTAAATCTCAAATTAAATACAGATCATTTCAAATCCTGGACAGCTCAGGATCAGTTTTCTAATGATGTTGTTTATAGCGTGCAAAATGATAAAGAAGATAATCTCTGGATGGGTACAAACGAAGGCATTGTATTTTTTGATCCAGTACGGAATACCTTTCGACAATATAGATTAGAAGACGGTATTCAAAGTAATGAATTTGATTTACATGCTAAGTATTTAGATGAGGATGGTAATATTTATTTAGGCGGGATTAATGGCCTTACCTTTTTTAATCCAACTGAACTATTGGAGATTGATCAGCCAAAAATATTATATTTTTCAGAATTCAGAATTAGAGATCAGCTTGTCCAGGCCACTTCAGAAGAAGGAAGTTTTTTGTCTAAATCAATTGAGCATGTACAAAAGATAAAACTAGGGGCTAGCGATTTTCCGTTTTATTTATCTTTTTCAGTTAAGGATTTCCGGCAGTATCGAAATGTTCAATATGTCTACCGCTTACAACCTGGAGAAGAACAATGGAATAGTCTGGAGGATAATGAGATTCAATTTCTCAACTTAGCTTCAGGAGATTATACCTTGCAGATTAATGGGAAGTCCAGAGGGGAAATATGGGATCAGGCGCCCCTCGAAATGGAACTGGAAATTTCCCCGCCCTGGTGGCGATCTAATATTGCTTTTTTGATTTATACGCTGTTATTATTCTTGATTGTATATGGCATTTACCAGTTTTTGCTCAATCGAAAAATTGAACAGCAAGAAACCCTGCGATTAAAAGAACTGGATGCTTTTAAAACCCGGTTTTATGATAATATCACTCATGAGTTTCGAACGCCGCTCACTGTGATTCAAGGGATGGCACAAGAGATGTCTGAGTATGAAGACCAATCTATTCAAGCGAAATCTTTCCTCATTCAAAAGAACAGTAAAAACCTGCTGGAATTAATTAATCAGATGTTGGACCTGTCCAAATTACAGGCTGGACGTTTACAGGTAAACCTGAGGCAACGGGATGTTATTAATTATGTACGTTACCTGGTAGAGTCTTACGAATCTTATGCACGATCACAGGGACTCGGCTTACATTTTTATAGTGAGATCGATGCTCTGGTGATGGATGTGGATGAACAAAAGCTGGAAAGGATTATAATTAACCTCATTTCAAATGCGATCAAATTTACTCCCGAACATGGTAAGATTCTATTAGTTTGTAAAACCTTAAAAACAACAAAGGGTAAGCAACTACAGTTGATGGTTCAGGATAATGGGGTAGGTATTCCAGAAGATCAATTACCTCTTATTTTTGAACGCTATCATCAATCGTCTGACAATTATCAGGAGTATGGATCAGGGATCGGTTTAGCCTTAGTAAAAGAATTAGTAGAGTTTTTAGAAGGGACCATTGAAGTTGATAGTCAAGCGACCAAGGGGACAAAATTCTTTTTAAAACTCCCTATACGGAGGACTGCGCCACTGTATGATACTAAATCCGAAGCTAAAGAATTATCGGTTCCCATTTATCGGGGAGAAAACGAAGTTACACTATTAGCCAACGACGAATTAATAGATGAGGATCAACCGATCTTATTGTTGATTGAGGATAATTCAGATGTTGCGCTCTATATTCAAAATTGTGTTTCCGATACTTATCGGGTTTTCCATAGTATCAATGGAAGATTGGGCGTCGAAGCGGCTTTAGAAATGATCCCGGATATTATAATTTGTGATGTAATGATGCCCGAAATGGATGGCTTTACCGTTTGCCAAAAATTAAAGACGGATGAACGTACCAATCACATTCCTATTATTCTATTGACGGCTAAAGCCACCGCTGAAGACAAACTCGCCGGACTTGGTTACGGAGCTGACGCATACCTCACCAAACCTTTTGATAAAGACGAACTACTTACTCGTCTTTCAAATTTATTGGAAATGAGGAAAGTTCTCCAGAAAAAATATAGTGCTCCTAACTATGGGGATCAGCGGACGAATACGGACATCCCGATGGATA
>JAHDHW010000056.1:0-24116 GCA_020631105.1 Saprospiraceae bacterium
ACCATATGAACGCGGTAATCCTGATACCACGGTAATCCTTCCATTCCTTCCATGATCAACTCTTTGCGGAAGGTTAGTAACTCTATTTGTTCTTTTCTTGGAGGAGCAGTCATCAAACTTACTATTACGAAAATCAAAGTAGAGACAACCACCATGATTCCTACATTAATGGTAAAGTGATAATTCCAGGCATCCGTAAGAGACAGTAAAAATAATCCTAGTCCCATTAAGGTACCGACTAGTAATGTCCAGAACGCACCATGCCCATTTCCTCGCTTAAAGAAAACACCAACCAGGAAGATGACAACAATAGGCGGAACAACGATAGAGAACATCATCTGAAGATAATCCCAAAGTCCGGTAAAGTTTTGAATCTGTGGTGCCCAAAGTGCGGCAATTGCCATCAGAACAATCGTCGATATTCTACCGTATTTTACAATATCGGAAGAACTTAATCCCGGGCGGTTTGGTTTGATAAAATCGATTACCAATAAGGTACTTGAGGAGTTAAGTGCAGAATCCACACTGGACATAATCGCGGAGATCAAGCCTGCCAGTACGAGCCCAACCATACCGACGGGTAGTACATTGGTCACAAGGAATGGAAAGACGGCATCTTTGGTTTCGATAGCTCCCGGGTATACGACCATAGCCAAGGCTCCGGGAATAACCATAATAAACAAAGGAATTATCTTGAGGAAACCTGCGAAGATTACGCCCCAACGTGCCTGCTTGATATCTCTTGCTCCCAACACTCTCTGAATGATATATTGATTCGTTGACCAATACCAGAAACCTAAGAACGGAACACCAACTAATAAGCCTAACCAAGGCAGGGTTGTTCCGGTTTCATCTATCGGTCGCACTACTGAAAAGTGATCTTCTGGCGCTGCTGCAACTACCCTTGCCCAGTCAAAATCCACCTCAGCGAATAACATATATGTCAATACACTACAGCCAACGATTAATATAATTGCCTGAATAGCATCTGTATAAACCACCGCTTTCAATCCACCAGATGCGGTATAAATACCTGCAATGATTGCGAGAATACTGGAGGTCATCCACATATTCCCCTGCAAGGATGGAAAGAAGGTTTCGATCACCAGGCTACCTGCATACAGAGCCCCTGCTGTCTCCACCATGATCGTAATTATGATCGTTGTTGCGGAGAAAAACAGCTGTGATCGCCGATCAAAACGTTTCTCTAGAAATTCGGGGATCGTTGTAATCTTAGACCGAACATACATCGGTACAAAGATCAAAGCCGCAATAATCAGGGGTATACCTGACATCCACTCGTAGACCGAATCGACGATACCTACTGCGTAGGCAGACCCTGATAAACCAATAATTGTTGAACTGGAAATATTCGACGCAAACAATGACAAGCCTATCAAACCCCAACCAAAAGTTCTTCCTCCTAGGAATAAATCTTCTCCTGTTTTGGTCCGACGAGCAATCCAAAATCCAATCATCAAAACTAAGAGTAAATACCCTATGACGATTGCAATGTCAATTGTTGAAATAGATGTTGTCATAATTATTGGTTTTCGTTTTGGTAAAGCATATGTTTAATTTAATCTTTATCTCGAGGGTAGATCTAATCCGCTTCAGATATTAAAACCACCACACTTTTTCGTTCGGAGGATACCTGGGGATTAAATCCTGCTTTCATAAGTAGGTCTCCGGAAAGTATTACTGATTCGTCCAATGCGGTCTCGGTCTCCGGAAAAATATTTAACTCCTTAACCTGGTACTTTTTCATTGGATCCAGCCCTTTTAATTTTACGGGTTCAAAAGAGTAATTAATTTCAAAGCGGTTGGTCACCATGTATGCAAAAAGGACCGCTTGTTTTTGTGAAGGATCTACAAAAAGGAAACTCGCAAAATGCAATTCATCCGGATGCTGAATTCTGTATACATCTCCATTCCAGACGGTATGCTTATAGCGATTATAATCTTTCAGAGCAATCTGACAAAAGGATTTTTCGGCAGTAGTCAGTTTGGATACATCTATATCAAAACCTAGTTTCCCCATACAGGCAACATCCGTCCGGAATTTCAAGCTTGCGGTTTTATCCCAATCTGTCACATGGGCACAAAGTGTATTCGCCGGATATAGCTTTGAATAATTCCAGTGCATAAACACCCGGTCAATTGGACTGGTATTATCACTTGGCCAAAACTCCGTATAATATTGTAATGCTCCATAGTCGACACGGCCTCCCCCACCCGAGCACAGCATAATGGGTACCTTAGGATGTCCTGCTCGTACTCGTTTCAGGACCTCGTATAATCCTTTGACATAAGCGACATAAAGATGAGATTGAGGAATTCCTTCTCTTTCTAAATAAGCGGAATAGGCATTATAGATCACCGCATTACAATCCCATTTGACGTAGGCAATTTCGGGGTTCTCCGTTAGGAGATTATTGAAGATGCTAAACACATAATCCTGAACTTCAGGATTGGATAAATCCAATACTAACTGGTTACGGAAATAAACTTCCGGTCGTTCGGGCTGGCGAATGACCCAGTCGAGATGATTTTCGTAAAGTGCGCTTTTGGGGTTCACCATTTCAGGTTCGATCCAGATCCCAAACTTTACCCCTTCTGCTTTAGCTGCTTTGACGAGGAAAGGAATACCATTCGGTAGTTTGGTCTTATTGACTTCCCAGTCTCCAAGGCCAGTGGTATCATCATTACGTGGGTATTTATTCGCGAACCAACCATCATCCAAGAGGAAACAATCGACTCCAATTTCTTTCGCTCCTTTGAACAGATCCACTAACTTATCTTCATCAAAATCAAAGTAGGTTGCTTCCCAGTTATTTAGTAAAGTGAGTCGTTCCCCATGTCCGTTCCAAATCCTATGCTGACGTGCCCAGCGGTGCATTTGAATGGTAGCGGTCGCTATACCTGTTTCAGAATAAGTATAAATTAAATGCGGAGTTTCAAATTCTTCTCCTGCTTTGAGGGCATAATTTGAAGCATAAGGATTGATCCCGGCAATCAGTCGAAGGTTACCATATCTTTCAATCTCAAATTCAAAACGGAAGTTACCGGACCATGCCAAATTAGCCAACATTACTTTTCCTGTATCTTCGGTGGCCGGGCCATCAAATGATAATTGAAATGAGGGTGGGTTATAGAGATTTGCTCTGGTCCCTAGTTTTGTTTCAAGTACCTTGGTACCATAACTTAAGACCTGAGTATGGTCATTCATTTCTCTGGCCCAAGTGCCATGAAATTGGGTCAGGTGAAATTCACGATTTCGGAAATAAAGGTTAGCGGAAGCGTACTTTTTCATTTGAACCGTATCCGGTTCTTTATTTAAGATACTGGTCCATTGCTCAAATACATTGAACGCTTGATAAACTTTTAGATAAAGATTTACGACAGTACCGTAAAGTGGATCCACTAACTCAATAGTTGTCAAAACAACATCTTTTTCAATTTCTTTAGTGCTGTGTTTGACATACTCCAATTCGGTAGATTCATTGCCATCATGATGCTTGAGCTCTAAAGCTGTATTTGCGGTATTCCAGGTACCACTAGGCGTATAGACAGAGTTGAAGTGATCTTCGTCTACTCCATTGAAATGATCATATTTCAATTGTGCTTTAATTGCGGAGTAATCTCCAGCATGCGCAAGTTTTTTACCAAAGTAAATGTGTTTTAAATGGCGGGCAGGGTTGGTTTGAAATACCAGAGCATAATCCTGGCTTTCGATAGTTAGTAATACTTCTTGATTGTTGGTCATAGTTTTATCTATGTACAGCTGGGAGTAATGTTATATTAAAATAATAAGGTACCCAGGTTAATTTATTCATTTTGAGTGAATTGAAAAATTCAATTACTGAAAAGCTTTTAACTTTTCCACTACATACGTTCCTACCGCTTTTCCTTGATCTACTCCGAATTCAATCGCTGGCATATAGTGAATTCCGCCGTAAAGGCGGCTGATAGCAGCTTCATTTGCTGCATCATAAAAGGATTTAAAATTTCTGCTCGGTAGCCCATACTGCATTTCTGTAGTATCTTCAAATGCAAAGTCATCCCCTAAAAGCTGCGTCAGCATTACTGCAGCAGCAGAAGATATGACTGAATGACCGCTGGTATGTTCCGGGAAAGCAGGTGTTTGTAAAAGCGGTTTCCATTCTTCATCAATATACTTATTAATATACGTTTCCGGACGAATCAGGCTACTTCTATATTTTTCATCCCAGCAAGAGATAAAGGCATCAGCTAAGGTTATACTTGTCAGGGCCTGAATCTTAGCACCCTCTTCTCTTCCTACATTTGCTTTTTCTATGGCTAGGCCGGCAATGGATATCCAGTGTCCACCGGGAGATATCTTCTGATCATAAAACATCAGATGCCCTTTGGTATGAGAGATATTCGGATTGCAATCCCAGAACTTGGCAATTGCCGTACGTTCCTCATCCAGATTAGTGACTGCATCGTATACTTCCATTGCTCCAACAAAGAAATCAGATTCTTTTTCGACAGAATAATCCGTTGGAGTATCCGGAGAAAACTGCCCTGCATCTTCCAGGATAAATGGTCGCAATGTATTCCAGTGTGGTTCAATAGCCGGCATATAATCCGGAGGTGTAGGCTTCCATTTTCCTGGCTCATCTGATAACACATATTGTGGTTTAGCAGTACGTTCGAGATAACCGTCCTTAGCTGCCCAGGCAATGATATGTTCGCCTACCTTTCGTCCGTAGTCAATGGAATTTTTGAGCATATCTTCTGAAAGGTTGAACGCTTTGATTTCTTCCAGATATTTAGTTTCAGCTTCTTCAATTTTCTCTAATGAATAAACTAAAGGCTTTGCGGTAGTAGAAAAAGCGATCATACTGGCCAGTGGCCAATAATGAGGTTTAGTGGTATCCGGCTGAGGGATTCCCCTTAAATCAGTAAGTGTACCTGCAAAGGATGGATAATCTTGCGAACTTGCAGCAATTACCTCATAAGCTGCAATATTGGAATAGGCATAAATTCGACTACAGACTGGTGGCGTAAAAATATCCGCGACAATAACATCTGTCAAGGTCCTGTTCCAATTAACTTGCTGTGTTTTCGAGAACTCATCCACTGCACTTAGATCAACAGCAGCAGGCTTACAGGCAGATACAAATATCAACAAAATGCTCCCTAGCAGAATTTGCATCTTAGATGTAAACCTGAGTATAGAAAATAACTCTACTTTAGATCGATTACCCCATACATAGATGTACTCTGATCTACTAATCTTATGTTTTAAAGTTTGCCGTACTTTCACTTCCTTGTCTTTTTCTGTGGCTATAAATTTAACGAATATTTATTTCCCTTTTCTCTCCACGCGTATTAACAATGATAATTGAGGTAGCATTCGCTGGCACATTCAATTGTCGTTCGCTCTGGGATAGATAAGTATCTCCAAAATAAAACTCTATTTTTCGTTGACCACGATCATTATCATTATCGTTTTTGAATGTGCATATCGCATATTGATCATCAGCTGCTAAGGGGATAAGTTGCCTTGCTTGATGCCCCTGGTACACCTTCAAAGGACCGGCATTCGTCGTAATAATCGAAAGCGGAAAAGCATCAGCGGTGTAAAGCTGCGCGACACCTTTAGCATCTTCTTCCACTAACAGGCCGCTCTCCCAACTTTTCAATACTTGAAACGATCCGGTACCATCTCCTAAAAGCACCAATCCATCCAGGGCATCATACCTGCCAATATCTACTGCTGTTGCAAAGGAGTTTCCTAAAAGTACGAGATCCAAAAATCCATCTTGATTGACATCCGTACTTTGCATCCCGAATACCGGCGCCAATTGAGCTTCCATCGGAAGCGGTGTAAGGGAGAAGGTTCCATCTCCCCTATTCTCAAAATAGGAAGAGGCAAAATTGGTGCTTTTTAAGAGTTGGACATCGGCCAATTCATCTTCTCGAAAAGACTTCGTAAATATTGCTCTTCCGTAATCTTCATAAGTTTTGAAGCGAACCCGCATACTGTTAATCTGCTGGATGAGCTGATCGCGAGGATGTGCGATATACGACTCCTCACCGATATACTGACATAAAACCGGGTCAATGCGACCATTTTTATCATAGTCTTTGGCATAAACACAAAAGGGATGATCCTCGGATGCTTTATAGCGACTATTCAGTCCCAGATTACCTGCCACATAATCTATATCTCCGTCATTATCAAAGTCTCCGGCGGTGATACTGTTCCACCAGCCGCTGTTCGTTCCGGCAATGCCTTTATGATTACTTAGTTTACCATTTTCGTTTTTTATAAAAGTTGGGGCCATCCACTCTCCTACTAGCATTAAATCAAGCCAGCCGTTATTATCAAAGTCCGTCCACAAAGCAGCACTGACCATTCCCAGATTTCCATTATTCGGTAATAGATCATTGGATACATCCACGAAATTAATCGTACCCTTTTGGGAGTCATTACGCAAAAGTGTGCTACGCGGTGTGCTTGGATAGGCTCCAGGTACGGTTCTGCCCGCTACAAATAAATCTAAATCTCCATCTTTATCATAATCTCCAGCGATCACACTTGCACCACTTGAATTGATCAGGGGTAGATTTTCAATTCTTTCAAAATTCCCGTTTCCGTCGTTTTGATAAAGACGGTCTTCATATAAGGCGGAACCAGCTTTCTCCGAACTTCCCCCACTGACAATATAAAGATCCTGATCTCCGTCCTGATCAGCATCAAAAAATAAGCAGCCCATATCCTCATATTTTGTATCGAAACGTTGCTCACTTTTTTCAAAGCCAGTATCATTCTGCAAATATAATTGACCGTCAAAGCCCGCAGAACCTCCGATGTATACATCTGATAATCCATCTCCATTGACATCACCTACTGCAATGCCGGGCCCATTTTCGGAATGCTTATGTGGCAATAAGGCTTGAATTTTAAAATCTACATATTCTAATTCCTGATGGACATAATCCAAGCCCAGTTCCTTGCTCCTGTCTTTTAACCAGGGGAAGTCTTTTTTGGATTCGCGGGTAGGATGGCCTACGATCTCCCTTCCAGCCTTGACTTGCTCTTCAGCGTCCTTGCGTCGCAAAACCAGGGTTTGGTCAACAGGAATATTTTCCAGCGTTTGAGAAAAACCATCTGGCCAGATAATCGTAAGCTTTTGAATAAGGCTATCGGAACCCAAGCCAAAGTGTAATTCGGTGCTTACCGTAGATTCGTATCCTCGATACAAAGTATGCTGTTGATACTGCATTCCGCCTGAGGTCTGTAAGTAGATCTTTGCTCCTACTCCCTGTGGGTTTTGGGGATGGCCCTTTAATTGAATTTTCAGGTAATGCCCTGCATTATGAAATTGATTGGTCAGGTTCTCGTATATAAAGGCTCTGTCATTGACATTATTAATGATCAATTCTAAGTCTCCGTCTTGATCTAAATCTGCGAATGCGGCTCCATTGGAACAGGTATGCTCTTGCAAGCCCCAGTCTTTGGACTCATCTGAAAAGGTATACGCACCTTGATTCTCAAAAATATAATTCGGTATTTTGGCAGCTCCCAAATCCTGTATTGCTTCTAATCTTTTTTTATGGCGTGCAGTTTCGTTACCAAAGCCATTATTTTGCTTTCGCTGGTAAGTGATGTAGTCCAGGTTTCCTACATCTCTCAGGAATCCATTGCTGACAAATAAATCTTTATCTCCATCATTATCGTAGTCCGCAAATAAGCAACTCCAGCTCCAGTCTGTTTTGTCAATTCCTGCTAATTGCCCAACTTCGCTAAAGGTGCCGTCACCGTTATTTAACTGCAAAGTATTGCGGGTATACTGAGGTTCGTAGCCCATTTGCTGGGTCAATTGAAATTTATCATAGCTGGCTGCGGGGATTATTTTTTGGCGACGAAGGTTATCTTCCGGGAGCATGTCTGCGACAACGATATCCGGTAGGCCATCATTATTAAAATCTGCAACGTCATTTCCCATTCCGGCAAAACTGGTATGATCCAATAGTTTGCCTGCCTGATTGGAAAAAGTGCCATCCTGATTATTAATGTAAAGGATATCATTAGTGAGAAAGTCATTCGACACATAAATATCTGGCCAATCGTCCCCGTTTATGTCAGCGGTTGCAACACCCAGGCTATATCCTTCAACTTTAACACCCGCCTCGGCAGAGACTTCGGTAAATTTACCATCGTCATTCCTATATAGTTTATCAACTGAAGGATCCTTTCCGTCATTCAACTTTGGCTTCACTACGTTTACACTTCCCAGGGTATAATTAACCGGATTGATAATCATATACGCATCCAAATCACCATCCCGATCATAATCAAAGAAAGAAGTGTGCATACACTGGCCGGTTTCAGCCAGGCCATAAGTCGCTGCTTTCTCTACAAACTTACCTGCCCCCTGATTTTCGAAAAGCAGATTGGCTCGTGCTGCTTCATTCCCTGATCCAGATACACTAATATAAATATCGAGCAGACCGTCATTATTAATATCCACCATGGAAGCACCAGCGCACCAGCGATTGGTTTTTATACCGGCTTGCTGTGTGATATCTTCAAACTTTAAGTCTCCTTTGTTCAGGTATAATTTACTAGGGACTCGATTACCACTAAAGAATAAATCCTCTAATCCATCATTATTAATATCACCAACCGCTACGCCGCCTCCAGTGTAAATATTCATGAAGGTGAGCATATTAAAAGAGTCGGTTTCTTCTATAGTATTGATAAAGTCTATTCCGGTATGTTCAGCTGATAAAAGTTGAAACCTGGACATATGTTTCTCCTGGCCTCCACATGACAGGCAAAGGCTAATGCAACTAAGCATACCCAGGTAGTAAAAAATGTAAGGTTTCAAAAATTCATTCATTCTACTTCAATTACATTTTATGGATCGAAGCAACGTTTTATTTTTTTCGAACGGTGCGTTCTTTATCATTTACATCATAGATCGTTGCCTCCTGCCAATTGCCAGGTACTACTAAATCCCGTGATGATTGAGACAAATAAGAAGAGCCTGTATATAATTCAGTCCGATAAGTGCTACCATCTGATAGTTTAACGAATGCATGCGTTTCTAAAGCACTCACCGGAATTGTATTATTTTTATTTTCATTTAGGTTGAAAGCTCGGAGCGACGAACGATTTCGAGAAGCAATGTAAATCGGATCTCCGGTAAAGTCAGCGATGCGCACGAGTGCTTTTGCATCTTTATCGACTAAGAATCCACTTTCTAAAACTGTCTGTTCCTCAAAACCTCCCTTGCTATCTCCTAAAAGTACAATTCCTTTACAGGCGTCATAACGACCAATCATAATCTCTGTGCTATAATCATTACCGACCATCAACACATCCATATGTCCATCGCCATTGACATCTTCGGTTAACATTCCAAATATAGGTGCGACCTGAGCTGCTTGTGGCATTGGTCGAAGATCAAACTTACCATTGCCCAGATTCTCTATATAACTGGTAGCAAATTGTTTACTCCTAAATACTTCAGCGCCTCCAAGTTCATCTTTTGTAAAGGAGCGGTCAAGCGTAGCAGCGCCATACTCTGCATAAGTTTTGAACCGACTTCGCATCGCATTGATTTGGCTAATCAGCATATCTCTTGATGCAGCGATGTATTCTTTACCTTCCGTATAATGTGTAAGTACCGGATCTAATCTTCCATTACGATCGAAGTCATTCGCGTAGATACTAACGGGTTCATCCTTGCTAGCTTTATAAAAAGTATTTAAACCAAGATTACCAATTACATAATCTGTATCTCCATCTTTATCAAAATCCCCCCCGACAATACTATTCCACCAACCTGTTGAGTTAGGTAGCTCTATTTTTTCGTCGGGGGTAAATTTTCCTGAGTTATTCTTTAGAAATGTAATTGGCAGCCATTCTCCTACCAGGCAGATATCTGTCCAACCATCGTTATCATAATCTGTCCAAAGTGCCTGGCAGGCTAGCCCAAGTGCTCCATCATCCGGAAGCATTGCGGATTGATCCGTAAATTGTGGCAGGCCATTGGTCGATTCGTTTTTGAGTAAATATGATTTTGCAGCATTAGGATATGCACCTGGGACAATCCTTCCGGTAACCAATAAATCAAGATCACCATCTCGATCATAGTCTGTAGCCGAAACACTGGCTCCACTAGAAGTAATCACCGGTAATGCTCCTTGAGCTAAACTAAAATTTCCATCGTTATCATTTAGGTATAATCGATCCTGATATGCTTTTTTATCTGTCGCAAAAGTTCCACCGCTGACAATATAAAGATCAAGATCACCATCACCTTCCGCATCAAAAAACAAGCAGCCCATATCGTGATACCCACTTTCGATTGTGTGTGGAATTGACGAAAAATTCTGTCCTGCCGTCTGGATCATCAGCTCTCCTTTTTTCCCAGCAGAACCTCCGATGTATAAATCATCTAATCCATCACCATTAATATCCCCAACTGCTAAAGCAGGACCACTTTGCGAATGTTTATGTGGAAGGATTGGTTGGATTTTGAAGTCGATAAAATCCTCTTCTTCATGTGTAAAGTTTAAACCTTTCAGTTGACTTACTTCTTCAAATAAGGTAACTATAGGTTTATCGATTTGACTGGAGGGCGGGTTATTAGGAGCGTACTTAATTTTAAGTAACTGGTCGGCTGTCACTTGCTGCTGCCATTGTTCTTTTCCATCCGGCCAGGTAATTTTCAAATTAACCAGCGAATCCTGGCCTAAGCCAAAATGAAGTACATTTTCTACTGTAGACAGATAACCTCGGTAAGGAGATACTCGACGCACTTGTAACTCCTGACCATAAGTGATCTCAACTTTAGCTCCTATTGCTTGTTGATTCGGAGATTCTCCGATTAATTGAATCCGAAGATAATGATTTGAAGATGCGGTACTATTTGATTGAGCTTGATTCTCATAGACGAAGGCCGGAGCATCAATATTATTAATGATGATATCCAGGTCTCCATCATTATCCAGATCGCTGTATACTCCTCCGTTTGAATAAGATGGAATATCAAAACCCCATTCGGTTGATTTATCCTCGAATGGAAAATGACCTGGGTTTTTAAATAAATAATTATGTGTTTTTATCTCTGGAAGTTCGCGTAATTTCTCGAACATTTTCTGCTCTTTAGCCTTATCAGTACCAATTGGCGAACTGGTCAATTGACGACTATAAGTAGCAAAATCCATATTGGTGATATCCTGACGATAGCCATTGGTCACTAATAAGTCCTGTAGACCGTCATTATCAAAATCTGCGAATAAGGTAGTCCAGCTCCAATCCGTCTGGTCAACACCTGCAAGTTGAGCAACTTCACTAAAGGTGCCCTTCCCGTTATTCATCTGCAAAGTATTTCTTGGATACTGAGGCAAGTACCCTTCTTTTATTCCTAGCTGAAACTTATCGTAGTTAAAAAATCCAAACATAGATTTTCGGCGAGCATTACTCACTGGAAGCATATCCAAAACCATTAAATCAAAAAGACCATCATTATTAAAGTCCTGGATATCAACGCCCATGCTATTGCGGCTACTATGAGAAAAGTAGTCTTCGATATGGTCAGTAAATGTTACTTCGCCAGTTTCAGGATCCACTCCGTTATTAATATAAATGACATCATTACTTAAGAAGTCATTGGCTACGAAAAGATCCATCCAACCATCATTATTAAAATCATTGACGGCGATTCCCAGGCCGTATCCTTCTATCTGAATACCCGCTTGTTTGGAAACGTCTGTAAAAGTATTATCTCCGTTATTACGATAGAGTCGATCTGTGTTGGGCGCTTCTCCATTTAATCGCCGAGGCTTAAAAGAGGACCAATTATAAGGGTCCAATTCGGTCGTTAACACATATAAATCCAGATCAGCATCCTGATCATAATCAAAGAATAATGCATTGATACTATAGCCTGCATCAGCTATCCCATAAGTTTTGGCCTCTTCGGTGAAGGTACCATCCTGTTGATTTATGAATAAGAGATTAGATCTTTTTTCGGGTGCTGTTGATAAGCCTCCGGCGCAAACGTAAATATCCATCCAGCCGTCCTGATTGATATCAACGGCTGTTGCACCACTTAACCATTTACCTTTGGTATTCAAATTGGCTTGATCAGTAACATCTTCAAACTGCATTTGCCCTTTGTTAAGGTATAAGCGAGAGGAAACCATATTACCAGTAAAGAATACATCAGGCAATCCATCATTATTAAAATCACTGATTGCTACACCAGCACCATTAAACAGGTACTCGAAACTTAAGGCAATCAGAGAATCTGTGGCACTCAGATGGTTGGCAAAGTCAATTCCGGTTTGGGCAGGTTCCAACTTGAGAAATAAAGTGTTGCTTTCAGAGCGAGAACAATTGCTCCAAATCACCAAAAGGAAAATAAAGGCTAAGAGATATTTGATTATTTGCATAGAGCAAAAATAGAAAGTCGAAGCGACATTTTTTATCGCCACGACTTCCTTTAGTTAAGGTGTAGAAACTTATTAAAATAAATCCCTGTGAAGTAAATTATATAAACGGAGGTTTGCTAGTGTCAAAGACAATAAACAGACCTCCGAAAACTATTAATTTACCTGGCTGAGTTTACCTCCACTTCGATCAATTTCGGATTGTGGTAATGGGAAAATCGCATTACTACCGAACTTCGTGAAAGTTTTGCCCTGAGCCGAAAAGACTTCCTCCGCTATGCCCCAACGGACAATGTCAAAGAATCGATGCGTTTCAAAAGCTAACTCAACCTGCCGCTCCCGAATGAGTGCAGCTTCAAGATCATCTGTTGCAGCAACAGGTGTTCCGTCAGGATACCCACGTTGACGTACTTCATTGATCAGGTCTGTTACAGTTTGTGTATCTCCTCCGCTATTTAACAGTGCCTCGGCATACATCAAAATAACATCCGCATAACGCATTACCCGATCATTATTATAATCAATCGCAAAGTTTACCGGTGTAAACTTAGTGGTATTCTCACCTCGGTACTTTTTAAAATTAGCCCCTGTAGGAGACCATGCTTTTTCGTAAGGTGCAGTACCTCCGCCAGAAGCAAAGTAAGTGTCTCCTTCCTCTGTATACAAAGTAACTCCTTTACGAGGATCATCTGCTTCGAAAGCATCCACAATTGATGATGTTGGTACATAGATCCCTAGTCCTCCACCCGGAGCACCATTACCGGCATCTTGCCACCAAGATCTCATCCAACCTTGACTTGCTTTGAAGTTTTCAGAGTGATTATCATCAAGTACCCATCCGTTATCATCTGAGTTAGATGCGTATTGGATTTCGAATACTGACTCTGCGTTATTCTCCTGATCAATTGCAAAGTTCGCTGCAAAATCAGACATCAAGGAGAAAGGTCCATTATTATAGACATCCTGGAAAGTAGTCGCTGCTCCTGCGTAATCTTGTGCATAAAGTTGAACTTTACCTTTGTAAGATTTTGCAGCCCAAGCGTTAGCTCGACCAAGGTTACTATCATCCCAAGAATCAGGTAATCCGGCAGCTGCCGCATCAAAATCGGCGATCATAGCCGCTTCAAACTCAGCTGGAGTAGAGTTAGGCAGCGCAATATCGCTAAGATCTCTGCGTACTTCTAAAGCCAGAGGTCCTTGTCCACCCCACAACTTGTAGGATTGAAAATGGAACCATCCACGAAGAAACTTAGCTTCTGCTTCAAAAATAGCTTTCTCTTCAGCAGTAAGTTCGTTATCTCCTCCTAATTTTTCGAGCACCAGATTTGCTCTGAAAATCCCCTGATAAATGTGTGTAAAAACAGATTGGAACGCAACGTCAGTTGGCTGAAAATTCAGGTTATCCATATTGACATTGGTCGCACAACTTCCAATTTGTGCATCATCGAAAGTCACTTCATCAGAAGTCATCTGTACAACTTTCCACCATTCGGCACACTCACCGAGGTTTTCTGTACTCGTTCCATTCAAACTTTGAATAGAAGAATATGAAGCCAAAATAGCTCCTTTAAAATCTGAAGCAGTTTTGTAAAATGCTTCTTCTGTAATCGCGTCTAGTGGCTGTAAGTCTAAGTCATTACACTGAGAAAAGAAAAACAAACCACCTAATGCCATCACAGAAACGATAAAATATTTTTTCATAATCTGAGATTATTTACAATTAAAAATTAAACAAGTTAGAAAGACACTCTAGCACCGAATTGGAAAATTCTTGGTACTGGGGTGAATCCATCATCTTGTCCATTCGCTAAAGGTTGTTCCCCTTTCTGGAAGCTAAATCCACGAGTTACCTCAGGATCTAATCCAGAGTACGAAGTAAAGGTAGCCAGGTTGGTGATAGAGATGTACAAACGTGCACTACTCATAAAGCCATTACCAATAGCCTGCAAAGCATCATTATTCAGGGTATACCCAATCTGGATATTCTGTAAACGCAGGTGACTTGCATCCTCTACCCAACGGTCAGAGAAACGGCGGTTATTATTAGGATCAGCGACGGTAGCTCTAGGAACACTATTACTAGTACCCTGACCGGTCCAACGATCTGCAACAGTTGCAAAATGGTTGTTTGTACCAACCATCGCTTCCATATTCGCTCTTACCGCATTATAAACCTTTAGTCCTGTTGCACCTTGTAAGAACACAGATACATCAAATCCTTTGTAATCCAAACCTAAAGTAGTTCCGAAGAAGAAATTTGGTGCTGGGTTACCAAGATTTACACGGTCATCAGGATTAATAACTCCATCGTTATTTGTATCTACAAATTTTACATCACCAGGAGCTGGTCGGTTACCACCGATGGTTTCATCCATTGGAGCTGCGTCGGCTTCTGCTTGTGTTTGGTAGAGACCATCTGTTTCGTAGCCAAAGAAGTGACCAATTGGCAAACCTACAGAAGTTCTGTGTGTTTGTGCTCCAAAGTATCCCGTAACAATTGGTACAGGATTATCTCCAAGAGATACCACTTCATTGCTTACTGTAGTAAAGTTAGCTGCCACACTATAATTCAAATCCCCTACTCGATCACGATACAATCCAGAGAATTCAAATCCGGTATTCAATACTTCTCCTGAGTTTACATCTGGTGCTAATAAGAAACCTGAAACAGCTGAGATTGGTAATCCAACCAAAATATCAGAAGTCTCTTTACGGAAGTAATCCAGACTAAAGTCCAGCTTACCTTGCCATAAACGAACATCAACACCTACACCTGTCTGTGTACTAACTTCCCATTGCAAACCAGGGTTCGCAAAAATGAAAGGAGCCGGAGCTGCTTCAATAGTTTGTCCAACACCTAAAGGATAAAGAATCGTCAAACCTAGCGTACTGATGTAAGCAAAGTTGGTACCTGTAAACTGGTTACCAGACTGTCCCCAGGCAGCTCTAAGTTTCAACTCATCAATCACCTCATTATCCGCAAGGAAATCTTCTTCACTAAGTTTCCACCCAACGGAAACCGATGGGAAGAAATCAGATCGAGTATCCTCCGAGAAACGAGAAGTTTGATCTAGTCGTCCGTTCAAAGTAAACAAGTATTTATTATTTAGGCTGTAGTTAATCCGTCCTAAATAACCTCTAAGTGCCCAATGATCCGCTTCCTGACCAACTGCAGAAGTTGCTGCAGTATTCACAAGCGTTACATCTGAACTTAAGAATCCACGTCCCTGGCCTCTTAAGCGATCAAATTCGAAGTTCGTTTCCTCATGTCCTAAAAGAACGGTAAGGTTACTATTTCCAAACGCTTTGGTATAGGTCAGTGTATTCGTTACATTCGTCGTTAATTCCGATGGCTTAGATACCACCTGAAGAATAGATGGATTATTCGCACCAGGACCATAATTATAGATGCCATTAAACCAGCTACCCTGGCCGATTGTGTAATCTAATCCAAGTGAAGTCTTAAAAGTAAGACCATCCATAATTTCTAATTGACCATAAATATTTCCTAAGATTCTTCTGGAGATAATTCGAGTTTCGTTATTATCAAGATCATTTGCTCCGATAATTTGAGTAGAAGAACCAGCAGCTCCGCCAGCATTATCTGCAGTGATCACGGTGTAATCACCATTCGAATCAAAAACAGGTACCCAAGGTGCATTCTGCGCACCAGCCAATGCAGGCGCACGACCAGGCTCTGATTGTACCAAACGATCTGAGAAACTAATATTTAATGATTCTCCTACTTTGATGCGGTCACCAATCTTGATATCTGAATTTGCTTTTACATTAAAACGCTCAAATGCTGTAGCAACTTCAATACCGTCCTGGTTGAAATAACCAGCAGAAATATTAAAGTTCATATTCTGTGTTCCTCCGCTCGCAGAAATGTTATGACTCTGCATACCGGCTGGAGTAAATACCTCATCCTGCCAATCAACAAATGGTTGGTTAGCAAAAGCACTGAAGTCTCGTCCTAATTCATTTTGTAAATCTACGTACTCACTAACGTTTAATACATCAAGTTTTTTACGCACTGTTTGTACACCATAGTATCCATCATAAGTCATGGTTGTACGACCTTCTTTTCCACGTTTTGTGGTAACGATGATTACTCCGTTCGCAGCACGAGCACCATAAATCGCAGCAGCAGAAGCATCCTTTAGTACATCAATGGATTCAATGTCATTAGGATTAATTCCTACCAGTGGGTTACTCTCGGTATTCGCACCTGTATTTACGGTAATGTTAGTGGTCTGAACGATAGGTACTCCATCAACAACCCAAAGTGGTTGATTGTTACCCGTCGTGCCGACTCCACGAATACGTACACTAATTGGTGCACCAGGAGCACCACTTCGGTTAGATAATTGTACACCAGAAAGGCGACCTCTTAAAGCCTGATCCGCAGTCAATACCGGCGTTTGAGATATCTCTTCCGCACCAATAGATCCTACAGCTCCGGTCAGGTCAACCTTACGTTGAGTACCATATCCTACCACTACTACTTCGTCCAGATCAATACCTTCATCAAGAACAATGTCAATCACCGTACGGCCATTAACGACTTCTTCTTTGTTGGTGAATCCGGTATAGCTAAATACAATAGTAGCACCTTCACTTACATTAAGTGAATATTTACCATTAATATCAGTTACTGCTCCATTGTTTGTGCCTTTTTCAACAACATTAACACCAATGAGGGTTTCCCCTTTTACATCGGTTACTGTTCCGGTAACTTGCGCTGCTAAATTTGCAGAACAAAAAAGCACTAATAAGGCAACAAAAAATTGCCTCGCAGCTAAACTGAAATTTAGTAGATTTTTAAATCTACTTTGCCTCTGATTAAAGGAGGTTCGATTTTTCATTTACATTTTTTTTGGATTCATTAAAGTAAATTTTGATTAAACAGGAGACCATCCTGTGATTAAGAAAATGGTCGTTTGCATAAGTCTTTTTCTTTCATACTCATAAGTTTAAAAGGTTAATAAATAAGGTTTAGGGTTAAGGTAATAGTTAGTCAACTGTGTTACAGCGATCCTCGCCGAAACAGAATACTCGGGATAATCACCTGAGTAGGTTTTCTTACTTTTACAAACTCAGCAGCTTTGCGTGCCATCTCATTAAAGTCTGTTGAGAAAGTAGTTATGCCATCAAGGACAATTTCTTTTATAGAACTATCATTATGAGAGAGAATTCCGACATCCTCTCCTAGAATTAGGTTTTGCTCTTTACAGTCTTTGAGCAACTCCCATAGATCAGAGTCACTCAAAGTGATGTAAGCACTTCCTTTTCGAATACTGCCACTTCGATAATTATCCAATACCTCATAGTCAAAAGATTGGTTTTCTACATACTCGGTAAATGCGTCATGCAATCCTTGTGGATTATCTGAGTTGGGGCGAAAGAAGAATACAATTGATTCAAAGCGACTGAAGGAAGAAGTAAGGCTATTAAGTGTATTTAAAAATGGTTGATAAAATTTTTGGGATACAAATGAAATCTCGGGACAGAAATCTAAATAACGATCCACTATAATCACCTTTTCAGGAGGAATCTGTAGGAGAATTGATCGCAGTCGAATATCCGGAACAGGGGCTATCACATACATCCCATATCGCCCTTTGATGCTCGTAAGAATAGATTCCAGAAAATCAATATTGTTGTGATGAAAGTAAACGTCGATGTGGACATTATCTCCCATTGTTTCTCGAAAGGTATTGTAGAATTTTTCCTGGAATGCCTGAAACGCATAAAGCACTAAAGCAATTTTTAATCGTTGGTTGGTCGTATCATTCGAGATGTAATACCCCAGCCTGTTTTTCGATTCAACTAATCCTCGATCTTTTAATTCCGTATAGGCTTTGACAATAGTTTTTCTGGCAAAACCTAATTCTCGAACCATGGTATTTACAGATGGAAGTGGATCTCCTTTGGAAAGAATCTTAGCATCAATAGCATTGATAATACCAGAGACCAACTGCTCGTGTTTTGAAAAGCCAAGCGTGGACTCTTGCTCTTTAATTTTGTGAAGTATCAAGTTGTTGGTTTCCACTTTTATTGATTTGGTTTGTATCTTCAAGCTATGCTACTCTGTGCTACTCTGTTCCAAAGATAAAATTTTTTTGGAAATTCCATGTTACAGATCAAGGAAATTCGTCAACAGATAGACCATTTTTAACATATGCGCTATTAAAAAGCACCAAATAAAAGTGGTAATTAGAAGTGTAGAAAGAAATTATATTCGCAAATACAATTTTTAACTTGACATGAAGTGGTTTACACTTGTAAACCACTTCATGCCAAGAAATTATCCAAGAGCTTGGATTAGGACAGAAAAGGAATTTTTGTGGTACCAGACTTTATAGACATCATGAGTATGCGCGCCCCAACTATCATCTCCTCCGACGCCCATTTGTTTATCGTCCAAATGTAGTGTGATGTTAGGATGTAGCTTAAGGTCGAAGGTATGTTTGAAAGGCTGTTCTCCCAGCGAAAAATCAAAATCCTCCAGCGTATACCTTTGTGCATTAAACTCCATTTTACTCAGACCCTCAAAAAGCCAGCCTTTTTGGTTTGGGTCCGTACAAGACAACCAGTTTACGTCTGTGCGCTGGCCATTCTCCTGGGGTCGAATATAAGGATGATAGAGGTCTTCGACCTGGCTTTTATAGCGGCCTAAAAAGGCACTACTCTTTCGGTCGCAATAGTTTTCATGGGGCCCTCTACCGTACCATTCTATCTGATTATAAGTCGAAGGAAGTTGCATGCTGAGACCGAAACGGGGTAGCTCGGGCAAGTCTTCTTTATCCTCCAAAAACTGCCCCTGAAGCTTAAGGGCTCCATTAGGGTAAAGTGTATACATTAGTTCATAACTAAGCTCTACGCCCGCAAGTTGAAAAACAGTAATCAGGTCTATTGCACCAGAGTCCAATCGCTCAGGATATATCTCCTTGACGGTTCTCTGATAACTTGCCGTCTTCCAATTCTGGCATCTCAAAAACATCAGATTACCAAGATCATTATCAATCGGAGCGCGCCAGAAATTAGGTCGAGGTGCTTCCGCAAAACAACTTTGGCCATTGACTTTATACTCTTCAATCAAACCGGTAGTTTTCGAAACTGTCAATAAACAATTGGCTCCTTTCAGTAGCCAGACCTTTGAATTTTCTCCGGCTACCAGTGCCGTTCCTCCAAAGGACGCTGTCTTATCTTGCGCTTCATTTTTCTCCTGAATAATGAATTGATCTCTTGCAATTTCGTGTCCTGCTGCTAAAAGTGGTTCTGCATTTTTTAAACGATAAGAAAGATTGAGATAATAATCATGCGCTGATTTTTGATCAAAGGCATAAGCCAGTCGAATAGTTGATTTCTGACCTGCATCGACTGCTAACTCTTCCACCTTTCCGGAATGAATGGTAATGCCATCCTCCAGGATCTCCCAGTGTAATGCTACATTATCCAGGCTAATGAAATCATATTTATTTTCAATCGCCAACTCCCCTGTACTCAGATCATGCGGGCTTGTTGCTATAAATTGATATACCTGTTTGACTTCAAGCAAGGCAGGATGAATACTTCGATCCGGAAAGACTAAACCATTGATACAGAAATTATTATCGCTAGGAATCTCAGGCCCGCCAAAGTCTCCTCCGTACTTCCAGAAGGTTTCACCAGATGCGGTTTCTGCCAGTAAACCCTGGTCGACCCAATCCCAAATAAAACCGCCCTGCAATACCGGATATGCTTCAATCACCTTCCAGTAATCTTGTAGGTTTCCGACGCTATTCCCCATAGCGTGAGCGTATTCGCACATGATAAACGGACGATCATTTGCGCGCTTCGCATACTCCTCAAGTACTTCAATTTTAGGGTACATCGGACATACAATATCTGTGTTAGGATCCTCTCCCGCTTGCTCATATTGTACGGCTCTTGAAGGATCTCGTTCTTTTACCCATTTGTAGGCTGCATACATACTGTCTCCATTTCCCGCTTCATTCCCGAGCGACCAGGCAATGATTGAAGGATGATTTTTGGTGCGTTCTACCATTCGTTGCACCCGATCCAGATGGGCTGCTTTAAAATCAGATCGCGCTGAAGTATGCGCATCTTCATCATAAGGTTTTTGAAATCTAGCCCCCATACCATGCGCTTCAATATTCGCTTCATCTACGACATATAATCCATACTCATCGCAGAGTTCGTACCAGCGATAATGATTGGGATAGTGACTGCAACGAACCGCATTCATATTGTACTGCTTCATCAACTTGATGTCCTCTATCATGCTCTCTTCGCTTATGACACGTCCATTGACTTCATCATGCTCGTGGCGGTTTACACCTTTTATAATGATCGCTTTCCCGTTAACGAGCAATTGACCCTCTTTGATTTCCAGGCTTCGGAAACCTACTTTACAGCCGATGATTTCGAGGACAGCACCATTCGCATCTATTAGGCTTAAAGCTAACTGATAAAGCGAAGGCGTCTCCGCAGTCCAGGGTAAGGGCCTCGCTATTCGCTCACTAATCCTGGCTTTTAGTTGACTTTGACTAAGCAACAAAGTCTGTGTTCCTTGAGCAACTGTATTGCCATTTGTATCAATTAATTCATGCTTTAAGTCTACAGAGCTTCCAATTTGAGTAGTATCAAAAACACTAATATCAAGGTCAACCTCTAGTTGCCCATTTTGATAATCATCCACCAAAGAGGACTGAACGAAGTAGTCCCGAATATGTACTTTGGGACAGGACCAAAGCGTTACTCCCCGTTCCATTCCGCTCAATCGCCAGAAATCCTGACACTCCAGATAGGCACCATCAGAGTAGCGGTAAACGCGTACTGCCACGGAGTTAGTTCCGGGACGTAAGCTCCGTGTAATATTAAATTCAACAGGCGTTTTAGAATCCTGGTTATACCCTATGAATTCACCGTTCACCCAAAAAAAAGCGGCTGATTTTACTGCTCCAAATCGAATAAAAACTTCCCGCCCTTTCCAGTTTGAAGGCACTTCAAAAGATCGTCGGTAAGAACCTACAGGGTTATCCTCTTTTGGTACATGTGGCGGATCTTTTGGAAAAGGATAACGATCATTTACATATATCGGTACCCCATAGCCCTCTAATTCCCAGTTGGCAGGCACCGGAATATCATCCCATTCTTCAACGCTGAAGTCTTCCGCATAGAAATTTTCTGCTTTATTCGCTGGTCGCTCCGCCCAATGAAACTTCCATAAGCCATCCAGCCGCATTGACCATTCGGAGTCAAGCGCATCATTATGCTGTAAAGCATCAAGGGATGAAAAAGGCATTAACAGCGCATGCGGCTGTTCTTGTCCAATGTTAAAGATCTCCGGATTCTCAATCCAGGATTCATTAGGCTCGGGAAGGGAGTTATTTTGCTGCATTATTTGACTGCTGTTATTTCGAGGACAACACTATTTCTCGCTCTGGAAACATCCGGATTAAAACCAACTTTCATTAGGAAATCACCAGAGTATATTTTCTTTGAATCAAGGGGTGAAGTAGTTCCCGGAAAAAGGTTGAGTTCTTTAATTTGATAATTTTTATCCGGATCCAATCCTTGCAAACGCAGAGGCTCCACCGAATAATTAATTTCATAGCGTTGCTCTACGAGGTAAGAAAACCAGATCGCATGATCCTTAGATTCGTCTACAAACTGGAAGCTTCCAAAGTGATGATCATAAGGGCTCTGTAATCGGTATTGGTCACCAAACCAAAGCGTTTCTTTGTAGGTATCATAAGACTTGACCGCTTGCTTACAAAAGACGAGTTCCTCTGCTTCTAATTCTTCCACATCAATATCAAATCCTAATTTCCCCATACAAGCGATATCTGTTCGATACTTAATACTTGCATCCCTACTCCACTCCGTTACGTGTGCACACATCGTATTCGCCGGAAAAAATCTGGAGTAATCCCAATGCATATATACCCGGTCAACCGGCGCTGTATTATCGCTTGGCCAAAATTCAGTGTAGTACTTTAAAGCGCCATAATCAACCCGGCCACCTCCACCGGAACAAAGCATAATTGGTACTTTCGGGTATTTGGCTCTGACCCGGTCGAGCACCTTATATAATCCTTTGACATACTCGACGTAAAGATGCGATTGTGATATTTTCTGACGATCCAGGTAATCGGAAAAGGCATTATAGATGACTGCATTACAATCCCATTTGACAAATCCTATGCTTGGATTTTGGGTAAACAAATCATCGAAGACCCCAAATACAAAGTCCTGAACTTCAGGGTTTGAGAGATCTAACACCAATTGATTACGATAGTAGAATTCACGTCGATCTGGCTGGCGAATCACCCAATCCTGATGTTGCTCATACAATTCACTTTTGGGATTTACCATTTCTGGTTCGATCCAAATCCCAAATTCAACGCCCGCTTTTTCTGCCTCTTCTACCAGATAACCTATACCATTTGGTAGTTTCTTTTTATTCTCCTGCCAATCTCCCAGTCCTGCTCTATCATCATTACGCGGATACTTATTCGCGAACCATCCATCGTCTAATAAAAATAAATCTACCCCTAATTCGTGGGCCCCTTCAAAGAGGGACACTAGCTTCTTTTCATCGAAATCAAAATATGTAGCTTCCCAGTTATTTAATAAAGTTTTACGCTTGCCCATCCCATCCCAGACTTGATACTTACGCGCCCAACGGTGCAGATTCCTACTGGCATTACCGATACCCGTCTCAGAATAAGTGAAGATTAAATGAGGTGTTTCCAGGCTTTCATCTACTTTCAAAAAGTATTCTGCGGCATAAGGATTCGCACCGGCAATCAAGCGTAAATTATCATAGCGATCTCGTTCAAACTCAAATTTAAAGTTTCCGGACCAGGCCAAATTTGCAAGTATTACTTTGCCTTCCGTCTCCGTAGCCGGTGCATCGAATGATAACATAAAAGTTGGAGGACTATAAAGATTAGCCCTTGTCCCTAACTTAGAATCCAATACTTTTATCCCGGCTGTTAAATGGTGTGTTTCAGGGTACATCTCCTGTGCCCAGGAGCCTGAGTATTGAGTAAGGTGAAAATCTTCGTTACGGAAATATAAATTGGCGGAGGCATACTTTTTTAATTCGATAGTACCCTGCTCACCATTATGAATTTCGGTCCATTGCTCAAAAACATTTTCTTTCAGGAAAACTTTATAAAAAAGATTTACTTGGGTTTTATACAGCGGATCCAATAGTTCAACTTTTGTTAACTGAACATTATCTTCTAATTTGGTGACACTATGTTTTTGGTATTCTAATTCTGTAGAACCATTGCCATCAGCGTGTAGAACCTGTAGTGCTGGCTCTGAGACGTTCCAGGTTCCACTTGGCGTATAAGCCATATTAAATTGATCCTCATTAGTACCATTATAGCGAAGCTGCTCGGTTACGATAGCGTACTCTGCTGCATTCTTTAACCTTGGTCCAAAATAAGATTGATGAAGACGTTGTAAATTATCAGTTTGAAAGACCAGAGCAAAGTCCTGGCTCTCGACTCTAAAGGTCACGGGATCCTGAGCATTCATAATGGAAAAAGAAAAAAAGGCGAGTAAAAATAAAAAACGGTTTAAGTTATTCATTGGATAAATTTAGTTAGGCCACTCAAATTACTAATTTTCAAGTGCTAATATAATAAACC
>JAHDHW010000056.1:24216-30125 GCA_020631105.1 Saprospiraceae bacterium
ACCAATAAAATAACAAACGAAAGATTTAACCTGCGACTTCTTCAGATTCCCGAGCCAACTCCTTATCGTAATAATGAGTCGCATCATGCAGTAGGTCATTGAGGTTATCTTGCTCATCCTTTAAGCGCTGCTCATCCCATCCTAAAGCGAGTTGCAAATCTTGCATTACAGCATCACGGACCTCAGCAATAGTTTGAATATCAAAGTAAAGTCGGCCAGTTCGTCGCACAAAAAAGTCTTCAGCCGAAGAAACCATTTCGTGTAGGATCGCATACCAGACTTCTGCCCGGGCAAGTGCTACCTCCGGTGCTTCACTACGGAAATCACTCAACTTCTGAATGATAATATCTGATTGTCTTCCATAAGTTGTAGTAAGATACCAGGCATGATAGGCATCCAAACCATAAGGGCTTAGTTTTGGAGTAGTATCTTCAATATATTTAAGAGAAGCTTGAAAATTATCGAAAGGTACTTCCGTTAATGGGATATTTTTCGTTTTGCAATTTGGAAAATCTTGACTCCCTTCTTTTTCTAATTGCTTTGTGACGAGATCCACAATCCGCTGAGCCATTTTTCTGTAGCCGGTCAATTTACCACCTGCGATTGAGATTAATCCTTTATCAGAAACAAAGATTTCATCTTTACGGCTCAACTCCGATGGGGACTTTCCATCTTCGTGTATAAGAGGTCGCAGACCGGCCCAGTTAGAGATCATATCCTCCTGAGAAACATCGATAGAAGGAAAAGCATGCTTTACTGCTTTAAGTAAATATGCAGCATCCTCTTTCGTTGCCACTACCCTGTCCAATCGTCCGTGATAAGTGGTATCGGTCGTCCCTACATAAGTTACTCTTCCTCTTGGTATCGCAAAAATCATTCGCCCGTCAGGGCCATCAAAGTAAGTCGTGTTTTTTATTGGAACCTTCTCAAAAGGAAAAACGACATGTACGCCCTTTGTTAGGTGCAAACGTTTTCCGGAGAGTGAACCATCTCTTTTACGGAGTCGATCAACCCAGGGGCCTCCGGCAGAAACAATTTTCTTTGCATTAATCACAAACTTATCCTCAGATAATTGATCCTGACAATTAGCACCAACGATTTGTCCGCTTTCATTATAAACGAAATCTACAACTTTGCAGTAATTCGCCGCTACCGCTCCAAAGCGAGCCGCAGTTTTGATGAGTTCAATGGTCAGTCGTGCATCATCCGTACGGTACTCTGCGTAGTAGCCTCCACCTTTTAATCCATTCGCTTCTAAGAGTGGTTCTTTTTTCAGCGTAGCTTCCTTGGATAGCATTTTGCGTCGATCATCTCCTTTTACACCTGCGAGGATATCATACACCATCAATCCAAAAGAGGTAGCCAGTTTTCCATAGTTCCCGCCTTTGATTAAAGGCATCAACATTTTTTCAGGTAAGACCAAGTGTGGCGCCAGGCGATGTACAATTGCCCGTTCTGTCCCGGTCTCTCTAACCAAGCCAATATCCAGTTGCTTAAGATACCGTAATCCTCCGTGGATCAATTTTGTTGACTTACTACTTGTACCAGAGGCAAAATCTCTTTGTTCAACAAGTGCCACTTTTAAACCCCGACTCGCGGCATCTAATGCGATACCACAGCCGGTCACTCCACCACCGATGACCAAAAGATCAAACACCTCATCATCGATTTGTTTGATGGTCTCTTTTCTATTTAATGCCGAGAATGTGGCAACTGAATTACTCATGTTGATTTACTATTGAATTTTTTTAATTATTCGCGGGTATCCCTAAGGGATCAACCGCAGATCATTTTCTGAGGGGTGCAGTTTGGTAGATTGGTAGAGTTCATGCAAGTTACCAAGTTCTAACAATAGTAACATTGGTATGTTCAAAAGTTAACGCAAAAGTAACAAACTAAGAGCAAAGCGGACACTATTGTTTTTAATTATTTTGTCCGCGATACTCGCTTAGGATTTTTTCTTAATTTCTTTTCTTATCATACTGATAGCAATATCACCTCTTTCTTTCACGGCCCTTATATATTGTTTAATTTTATAGGCATACGAAAGTTCAAGGTCTACTATCTTTCGGAATTCAGATGACTTAAAAGCATTCAGCATTTCGATTTGATCATAAGGAGAAATATAATCAGGATTATCAGGATCAAAAGGCCGCAACTCAGAAGTGTAACTCGAATAACGACTTGCATGCACTTGGGATCGACCTCTGTATATATCAAGGCGGGCATAGTAATCTGCAATCAACTGCTTCAAGGAATCATTCTTGATGAGTTGTAAATTCCCGGTGCTTAAAAGTTCGTTATAATAATTTCTTGAACCAAAGGTATGTCCTCCGGAGGATACACCTCCATAACAAACCTTATTTAAAAACGTCAAGGTATCTCCAACAACAATGGCTTTCTCAACATATTTTTTGGCTAATAAAAGTCCTTCAATTTTTCTGTCCATTCGTCCTATCACCATTGACTGATTTAGCTCATCATTGCTTAGCATTTCTTTTTCGAGATTAATCAGGTATTTACTTTCGGTAAGACTATTTATTCTTTTTTGATTCAAGTTATTTATTTGAAGTGCAATCAGGATACCTATAACCACGAGTATAATTTCACCAATGGCATAAAACAAATATTTTCTGATAGATTTTCGAAATCTATCTTCGTCAATTATTTTCTTCCTGAAATTTCTAAAAAACTTAATCATTCGATTTTACTTTTCTTGAGACGAACCAAAGCCCAAACATTAAAGCCAGCGCTAACAAAAAATACTTACTAGAACCTGCCCACCATTTTGAAGCCGGGACTTCCGTAATGGTATGTAGTTGATTGACCTCAAGGTCCGTCAGGACCTGTTGGTTTCCTCCGAGCCAGGTGACGATCAGCGAATCCACTTTATTAACCTCGCCAAGACCAAAGTGAACGATAGTAGAATTTTGAGAAAGGTGGCTTGAGCCACCACCATCAACCTCCCGAATCATCTGTTGATCCCCAATCACTATTCTGACCCTGGAGCCTATGCCTTGCATTTCAGCATCCACTCCACGTAATGCAACCTTGAGCCAATTGGCAAGATCAGGTGTATCATTTCGGTAAAGGACAGTCTGGGAAGGGATCGGATAATACAATACCGGTTTTTGGTTAACTACCAAAATATCCTGGTCTCCATCATTATCATAATCAAAGGTAACCGATCCGCGACTAATCCCATAGTCATTGACTTTTACGAAGGCGGCTCGCTCCGTGAATTTGTTATCCTCATTTTCAAAATAGAAATTATTCATCGGGGTACAATTCGGATTGAGATCACCATTTGCCGCAAAGAGATCCAGGTCACCATCATGATCGAAGTCAGCAAAATTTGCGCCCCAGGTAATCTTAAAGAGCTTGGTACCCAGTTCTTTATTTTTATTGACAAAGGCTTGCCCTACTCCATTATTCACCATGAAAAAATTATACTTAATATTGGTGACAAAATAATCCAGCCAACCATCATTATCATAATCTCCTACTGCGGAAGCCATTGCATTGATCCGAAGATCCATATCCAATTCTTTCTCTACGTAGGTGAATTTTTCTTTGGGATATTCATTGCGTAATAAGTAATTGGGTTTGGCCTTGTAACCAAAGTCGTGATTAACTAAAAGGTCCTGGTCCCCATCATTATCAAAATCAGTAAATAGGCCACCAAAGCCGAAGCCTTTGTGTTTTAATCCATATTCTTTGTATACATCCCGGAAGCCTTTGCCTCCTTCATTCAGCAAGAGGTAACCCTCCGCGGTATTGCTTGCATTAACGATGGTTGCATCATTGATCTCATTGAGTTCTCCTTCATAATCATGGAAGTAGTTTCCGATATAAGCGTCGGGATAACCATCCGCATTAAAGTCTCCAAAGCTTACGCCCGTACTAAAGGAGTACATCTGATCCAGACCGAAAGCGGTAGTCGCATTCTTAAAGGTACCGTCGCCATTATTTAAAAAGAAGAGATTCTCGGCGCGAGGAATTGTATTCGTAGTATCTGTTGTATTAATCGTTGTTATGAAAAGATCAACCCAGCCATCCCGATTAACATCAGCTCCGGCAACACCTTGAGTCATGTATCCGAAGGTGTGTTCTAAGCCCGTCCCTTGTATAATATTTTTAAAAGTACCATCTCCGTTATTTTTATAAAAGTGATCCGGCTCTGTACCTCCGGTCAGGTAAATATCTTCGTAGCCGTCGTTATCATAATCAATCACACAAATCCCTCCTCCCAGAAATCCTTCAAAGACTCCAAACTGATGATTGATACCAGCAGTGTCTGCGACATTGGTAAAAATAGTTTGCGCCTGACTGAATTTACTTCCGGCCAAAGTGCTTAATGCAATGCAGATAAGCAATAGCTTTTTTCGTATTGGAGTAATGTATTTTCTTGGTTTTATCTTCATCTTAGATAAACGACTATTTTTATTTTGCAGGCAGTTATTTATTATTCCGCCAATTTAATTGATTGACGTTTCTGGCTATAATTGCCCCTTGTTCCAAACCTACGTCATTATCCTGAAAGGTATGGATACCTCCGTAAAAACGGGAGTCCGCAGTTTCCCTGGCCACTTCCGAGAAACTTTTAAAATGGCGATTGACAAAGTCTGTATCTCTTACTTCATCTCTTTCCCGTCCTTCGTGTGCACGGTCAATAAAGTCAAACTCATCTCCAAACAAATCAATCATCACCGTAGTAGATGCTGCTGCCTGAATGGCATGACCGGAGGGAAAGGAAGGAAAGGGTGGATCGGGCCAAAAGCTTTCCCATTCTTCATCAATAAATTTTGGAACAAAAGTATTCGGTCGTTCAGAAAAAAACTGGTACTTCCATTTCCAGCATTTGATAAACGCGTCCGCTACCGCTATTCCGGTACGGGCATAAGTTTCCGCACATTCGATTAATGGTGGTTGCTTATCGCGCAAAGCAATCGTTGCGATATAATAGGAATGCCCGGGAGGGGTAAAGGTATCATCTGGATCATCACTCCACCAGATAGCTGCTTCTTTTTCTGCCTGGGTCAAAATCTTTTCTTTCTCATAAACTGCCTTGAACTGTTCGTAATAAGCAGAACCAGGTAAAGTATCATATGGGATCATTTCCGGATCTGCTAAGTCTTTATTGGCCGGGACAAAGGTTCGGTTTTTACCCCAATGCGGATGCAATGGATGATGACTAAAGGATTGTGCAAATAATGGTGGCTTCCAACTTCCGGGGAATTGGGGGTGTACTAATGTCTTATCAAAATTTTTGAGGTAACCTCGATGTCCTCCATCAGTTTTTGACCATTCGAAAATTGCTTTGGCTATAGATTTCCCATAAGCGGCGGAGCTTTCTACTATCATTTTATCTTCTATCTGCGACATGCGACTTTCGTAAAAAAGTGCTTCTAAAGAATCTATCATTACTTTATTGCTATCTGCTGTTTGTACGTAGATACTTCTTAGGATTTCTGCCTGACCGGCATTCATTGCAATTAGCCAATCATAGCTTTGATTGGGGTCTGGGACAGGTAGTGATTCTAGTTCTGACAATTGACCTGCTAAGGAGTTGTATGCTGGGAATCCATGTACGATGGATTCATACATAGTTAATCCGATGTATCCTAAACAACGGGAGGCAAAAGTTGGAGAATTTGCTGGTGTGTATCGAGTAATGTGGATGGTAAGATCTGCCCAGGTGGTGGCTATTTCTTGTGGGGTGTATTGCTGTATTGGTTCTTGTGTACAGCTTCCTGCTAATAGGATCAACAGGCAAAATAGAAGATGATATTTTCTTAGTGAAGGGCTTTGCATTGCTTTTGCTTTCTTCTTTTATTTTTGTTTTTCTTTTGACAAGTTGGATACTTGTATTGTTCTTTTGTTATGTGCTTGACAAGTTACAAACTTGT
>JAHDHW010000264.1 GCA_020631105.1 Saprospiraceae bacterium
AAAAAAATTATTATATCAATTTTTTAGGCTTACTGCTTACTGTTAAATAGATCAGGTTTAGAAATGCAGGGAATTATGGTCCACTAAATGACCATTAATGAAATTTTAAACCCAGATCATAAAATAAGCGTTCCAAAAACAATTATAACAAGACTTGTTTATTGACCCAAAAGAATGGATATCAATAGTCAATAAGCGGTCAGACGTCAGTTTCACTTTTGATATTGATCAATCAATTGAATAACCAATCCTCTAAAGTTGCGTTATTTAATGGTGAAACTATATATTCGCTCAACTTTAGTATAATGAAAAAACAGCAGTTTTTGAGCAGGTTTTGGTGTGTGTTTTGGTTGTTTCAGGGGCTATTCCTTTCTCACTCTTTTGCACAGGTAGATCAAGATGGCTGGACATTGATCCGTCAAAATGATTTTGTGGCTGCTAAGTCTGTCTTTTTGAATCAATTAAAAAGTAATCCAAAAGATCGCGATGCCCTCTCCGGCTTGATCTTTATTGCGGAGACAGTACAAGATTATAAACTTTACAAATCCTATACTAAAGCACTCATTGAATTAGATTGGGATGCAGCTAGTTTTGCTCTTTTTGGCCATCTATACGAAAGCGACCCTGAATTTTTACTCGAAAAACTGGGAGAAGAATCCTTAAAAGCCCGTTATCACCTTTCTTACGCGGATAGCCTTTTTCAAAGACGAAAGTTCAAAGCTTATAATAAAGAGCTTAGAAAAGTCATGGGAGATTTTGACTGGAGTGTGATCGGTCCTTTTGCAAATATGGCAGGGAGTGGATTTGATCAGGTGAATGCAGTCGAAACAGAAGCCTTTAATCCTAATACTACCTACAAAAATGACCGCGATGTTGACTTACAATGGGTCAACAGAAGTTTTCGTGCTCCTTCCGGAACAGTTGATTTTAAGTCTTCACTGCCTTACGACTACGAAGGAACCTATTATGCTAACACTTTTATTACGAGCCCTAATGATCGAAAAACGCAACTTAGAATTGCCCGGACTACTCCTATGAAAATATGGTTGGACGATCAACTTATTTTTGAACAAAGAGAAAATATTGCCTACGAATGGGATTTTGAAATTGTAGAATTAGAGCTAAAAGCAGGAACCCATCGACTACTCGTCAAATGTGCCGGGTACTTTGACTATATGGTTGGAGCAGCTTTGTCACTCGATTATAATGATGGTGTTGATCAGGGAGATGGATACCATAATAAATCACACAACTATGATTATCAATACCAGTTGGACCGGGGGACTGGCTCTTCTGTTGGTGAGTTTTGTTTGCGAGTGACGGATACCGAGGGTAAAGTATTTTCAGATATAAATTCTGCGTTCAACGGAGTTTACCAGATAAGAGATTATCAGCCTGAGGTGAGCGCGTTTGTCTGGATTGATCATTATAAATCTTTAATAGAAAAACAAGCTGATAATTGGACGGGGTATTATATGCTTGCCAAAGCATTTTTTCTTTATAATCAAACGATTGAAGGTGAAGCCTTCTTTTACCCCATATTCCAACAGAATGAGGATAAGGTATTCTTTCGATATTTGTTGGCTAAGTTTTATGCAGCAAATGGGAAAAGTGAAAAAGCGGAAGCGCTGATAAGCGGGACAGATCAGGATAAAACCCCCTTTTTCGCCTTGATGGAAACAGCCCTTACGAAGATAGACAAGGAGAAGAATGAAATGGCTTATCTCTCTCAATTGGATCGCCTGCTGGAGGTATCTCCAACTAACTGGGGGGTAATCTCCAATTACCTGGATTATTTCGGAAGTAAAGGGAAGACAGCAGAGAAGAAGGCCTTTATCGAAAATTTTCTGAAACGTTTTCCAGAGGAGGATTATAAAGAAAGATTAAAACCTTATCTCGAAGACGATAGTTATAAACCTTCCTCCTATAAAGCATTAACAGATAAACAAAAAGATAAAAATGCCAAAGATGCTTTGAAAAGAAAGAAAAAGCGCTTCGAAGTATCTGACTATTGGACACTGATCAATTACTATAAGCAGCAGGAGAAGAATGATAATGTCCTTGACCTTTATGATGAACTCATCGAAATCTATCCCTATAAAACTTATTGGTTGGGACAAAAAGCAAAGTTCCTTTTTGAAAATGATCGACTGGACGAAGCTCTGGCAGTATTATCAAAGTCGGTTACGATCAGCGAATACAATAATAAGACCTTTGAGATGATGGGGGATATTTACCTGGAGAAAGGAAACAAGGAAGAGGCTTATTCTTATTATGCAAAAGCAAAGGACTTACTAAGCATGTCGAGAGTAGAAAGTTATGGTCAGGATGGACTGGAAGAAAAAATGGAGAAGATCAAAGCTAAAAAATCTTTGAAGGAATATTTTCAGACGATGTCATTTGAGGATGCGCTGGAAGATAATAGTTGGAAACAAGAATATGCTGGTGAAGAATCTGTCATTCTACTTTACACCATTGAATCTGCCTTGAATGAACAAAACGTGATTGATTATAATCAAAAAATGCTTATTGCGATCCAAAATGAAGCGGGTGCTAAGTTTTGGACGGAAGCTAATTTTGGCTTTTTGGGTAATATCAGTTTTGTCAAAGTTCTGAAAAAAGACGGGCAGGAAATTAGCCCTAACCGGAACTACGGATATGTGGTCTTCAAGAATTTAGAACCCGGAGATATCATCCAGATAGAAGGAAACTCTAAGGCTGATATGACAGGCGAATTGCATGGAGAAATGTATCATATTGCTGCCCTTTCTCATGAGGTACCCGTACACCACGCTCAATTAGAATTTATCCATCCAGCGGATAAGGACCTGTATTATACTTGTTACCGGCTCGATTGTGAACCAGAAACCCGATTGGAGGATACTTATAAAGTGCTGAGCTGGGAGTTTGATAAGATCGACAAAATGCAAAGGGAAGATGCTATTTTGGATGATCTGGATGCCTATGCCTGGATTATGTTTAGTACGATGGAGAGCTGGTCCGATGTCGTTGACTGGTACCTGAAGAAGACCTATCGACGATTGGAGACTAATTATGAAATCGACGGCGCTTTACTTGGAATTATTCAAGAAGGGATGAGTGAAGCAGAGATGGTGGAAGCGATCTATAATTACCTCACAAAGGAGATTACCTATTCTCATGTCGGATTTTTAAATAGTAATTACATTCCTAAAAAGCCTTCTGCGACAATTTCTGATGAGATCGGAGATTGTAAAGATGTTGCCTCCTTAATGATCGCAATGCTTCGCAAAATGGGGATAGAGGCTTATTATGTACTTGTTCGATCAAGTAACTTTACAAATAGCAAACCTTTGCCCACTATCCTTGCTTTCAACCATGTAATTGTGGGCTATATTCTGGAAGATGGTAAGATGAGATACCTGGATCTAACGACGGATTATTATCCTTACTATGTTATCCCGGAATTTGATAATAATTCATGGGCCCTAATCGTCCGCGAGGGAGAAACGGACGTCTTCCGACTGCCTAGTGATATGTTGGATGCCACTAAAACCCGTTTAGAAATAGACATTAAGGCGCAGGTGAATGCGGACCGGAGTTTGGATATTCGGGCCAAAACTACCGGTACAGGAATACTTGGAGGAAAATTGAGAGAAGAATTAAATCGGGTGACGACAGAAGATGACCGACGAAAGTTTTTGTTAAATTATTTTGGTGCGGGCACTTTTGATCATCTTTCCTTGGATCGATTTGGTTTTGATAACCTGGAGGATATTTCTACTCCGCTTGAGATGAGCATGGAGATGAAATCCTTCAACTATATTGAACGGGTTAGTAATTTTTATATCGTTCAGGTGCCGTTGTTAAATGCCATTACGACCCGGCCGACCTTGTTTAATGAAGAACGCTATAATAATCTTGACCTCAATACTTTGTTTGAGATTTCGCCAGCTTATCAGATGATCGAACTGGAACTTCCTCCTAACTTTACATTATTAGAATTACCCGAGGATATAGAGATGAAGAACGAATTTGGAAGCTATGAAATGCGTTTTGAGCCAACCCCCAAAGGCCTGATCATTAAAAGGAATTTTGAATTGAAAAAGCGACTGATCGAATATGCGGATTATAAAGCCTTTAAGGATTTTTACCTCGATCTTTTAGATGCTGATCGTTTAAAGATTGCTATGAAAAAAGTAGTGGATAACTAAACTCTTAGGGCTATAACATCTTCGCCATTAGCTCTTTCATAAGTTTATAAGTAAGCATGGCAGTCATATTATGGATATCCCTGACGGGATTGTATTCTACGATGTCTGCTCCTATAATTTCCACCTCAATTTGATGAATGATATTAATTAAGGTACGAGTATCCATACCTCCGGGCTCATGGTGAGAGATGCCCGGAGCAAAGGCCGGATCAAGGACATCAATGTCAAGAGAGATATACAAAGGTCCTTTTAAATCTTTTATGAAACCCAGATTGAAATCTTTCATCTCAATCATTTTGACACCATATTTTTTTGCCTGATCATTTTGATGAGGAGTAAGCGCTCGTATACCAACCTGCGTCAGCGAATTGATTAGGCCGGTCTCCATTAATCGAGCAAAGGGGGAAGCATGCGAATAAGGATTGTCATCAAAGTTGTCATATAAATCACCATGCGCATCAAACTGTAGAATATTTAAACCTTCATATTTTTCAGCATGGGCCTTGATGATTGGAAAACTAATGGAATGATCACCACCGAGGGATAAGATCTTTCGCCCAGTCAATAGTAAGTCATTGATCTTGGAATAAATAGTCATGAAAGCCTTTTCAGGATTTGTTGAAGCAAATGCAATATCACCATGATCCTGATAACTTAATCCTTCTGAAATTTCTACTCCAGTTTCCGTAAAACTATTCGCTGATCCTTCTTTCTCCATTAGTCGGACTCGTGCGGGAGCATAGGACGGACCTCGGAGAAAAGAAGAGTTTGCATCAAAGGGAACACCAATGAGATTGATCATAATGGCTAATCTTGTTTTTCGAAATTATGATTAAATAAAAGACTGTCTTGCCGGGTATCGTTAATCAAGATGGACAGTTTGGCATCCAGGTGGTTCATTTGCTTAAGGAAATCATCGTACTCCATTTTCTTTTTAGTGTTCCAGATTCTTTCGGAAAATGCCGGCAGTCTTTTT
>JAHDHW010000265.1 GCA_020631105.1 Saprospiraceae bacterium
ACGAGAGTAGCGGTTTTTATCTTGTTTTGTTTAGGCTAGAATGCCAAATAACCGCCTTTATTTTCCATTTCCTATAAAAACCATTTATCCTATTGCTTTAGTAAATACATTCGTGGCCGCAAACAGTTTGTAATACAATTCATTAAACGTTTATAAATATGAAGAATCGAATTTCGATTGAAATTTCTGGTGAAGCAAAAACCAAGGTAACAGAGTCATTAAATGGTATTGAAGAAGCAATCGGCGGTCAGCTGATCTCTTTAACAAACAAAGACCGAGTACAGCTTCCAAAGATGAGTGACGGTACTATACCTTTTGTAGAGAAGGTAATTAGTTATGCTAAATCAAGTCCTGAGTTTTTACCGCCTTATGTAGATGTGGTTGAAATGGACAATGATTTTACTTTGGTAGAAGCATTAACGGATGTGTTACGAGAGGTTAAGCAATTACACGACAACTTGGAGGATACGATTACTTTAGCTGGTAGTGAAGCTTATACAGCGGCGTTGTCTTATTACAATAGTGTAAAGATGGCGGCGAAACTAGAAGTACCAGGAGCGAAAAGCATTCAGTCAGATTTAAGCAAGCGATTTGCAAAGGCTGGATCCAGTGAAGGTTCAGAAAGTTCTGACGATACAGAAACTACAGAAGTGACTGATTAAGTGTTAGCAATCCTATCACGCAACATTTATAGAAAGAGGGCAATTAGTCCTCTTTTTTTGTTTTTAATAAAAGGGCGTCTATTTCTTCGCTAATGATTTTTATGATGGCATCTTTATTTGATTCTGCTCCGTTTGTTAACCAATTAAAAATATCTACTCCAAATATAACAGCCACTACGATGGCTAGTGTAAGTGCGAAGTAAAGTATGTGAGCAAAAAGAACTCCGTTCAACGAATTAATGAATTGAGAGTGGTATAGGAAAAATGCGCCCACGGCTAATCCTGCTATAAAGGTTTTCGCGGTTGCTATGTCCTGTTTGGTTGGTGCGGTGTCTTTTATAAACTCTTCTCGAATGTCTTTGTATTGGTCTAATTTATTGTCGGAATACTTCATTGTTACGCATTCATTGATCTTAGCGAGAAGTAATATTTTTTGGTGTTTTCTAAGTCTTCTTCCGGCTGTTCCGGGGTTCCATGAAAATGTTTTTTCTTTACTGTTCAACACCTTATTTAATCGAGCCATTTTATATTGATTTAACAATATCAAGGTAATGTATCCCCAGAGTAAAAAGCCTAATGCAATAACACGTGCTTCATAGTAATATGCTAAAGCGATAAAAACTGAAGGACTAGAAATCCAGATTATTTGTAGGAGAATGCGCAACCAGTTTCCATTAGATACAACTGCATAGGCTGAACATTCACTTTTAAAGAATTCTAGTAGTTGTTGTTGCATGGGTTTTATGAGATTATAAATTGCTGCGGGCAATAGGGTTACTTTGCTAGTTGTTGAATTTGTCTTTTGGTGATAAATGCGTCGATAAAAGTTTTTACAAGGTGCTTGTCTTCGCTGTTTAGCTTTTCTACTTGCTTGAATTGATTGAGTAGTTCTTTATCTGTTAATTGAGCAGAAATCACATCATCGGAATTTCCTTGCATCAAGAAATCTGTAGTTGTATCAAGGGCATTGGCCAATTTTTGCAGGACCTCTGATGAAGGTTTAGATTTTTGTGTTTCGTACCTGCCTACCTGAATATAGGTTAATCCGACTTTTTTGGCGAGCTCAGTTTGGGTTAGCTTTTTAGCTGCTCTTAGCTCTTTTATACGTTCACCTATACTCATGTATTAAAACTCTTATGTTGTTTTTTGAAACAATAACGGTTCAAATATAGGTGATTAGAGTTCTTTTTGAAAAGAGGTTGATTCAAAAGCTTACTTATATGTTTTATTTAAGGAAACAAATATGTATCATTGCGCAACAACAATGTTTGATTAATTATTTTTTCAACAATGACCATCTCCGAACCTGCTTTAGCAGCTCACGAAAACGATAAAGATCAATTATGACAATTGAGTATATAAAGGATCGCTTAACGATCGAAACAGTTTTGAGGCATTACGGAATCGAGGTTGACAAGAATGGAATGGCGAAATGTCCATTTCATGATGATAAGAAACCCAGCTTTAAAGTTTACCGAGATACAAATACTTGGTGTTGTTTTAGTGGAAACTGTGATGCTGAAACTGGCGATGTCATTGAATTTATAGGATTAAAGGAAGGTTTTATCTCTAGGTTGAGTGGAGCTGTTGTAGGTTGCAAAGAGGGGAAGTACCGAGCGATTTTAAAGGCTAAAGAACTTTTGGGTTTGGGTGATTTAGGTAATCCAAACGAAGGGAACCAGAATTCTTTGGTAAATCCAGTAAGTGCTTCTCCTCCTCTAAAACGAGAATCTAACTACAGCGAGACCTTTGAGAAGTTGCGCCAGAATATCAATCGGAGTAATAGAGCCAAGAAATATTTAAAAGAGAGAGGTTTAAGTTTAGGTTTAGAAGTTGGTTACAATAGTGGAACAGTGTTTTCCAAATTAAAGAGTTGCATTGTTTTTCCCCTAAAGGATGCAGCTGGAAACATTGTTTCACTTTACGGCCGTTCGGTTACTGGAGACCCAGAACGGAGGCATTTTTATTTAACGGACCGTAAAGGACTTTATCCTGACTATCCATCACCCGAAACCAAGAAACTCATTTTGACCGAAAGCATTATCGATGCTGCTACACTATTAACCATCACAGAAGTAGCTGAAAAATATACAGTGCTTGCACTGTTCGGAACAATGGGATTAACCACAGAACACCGGAGAGCCATTAATCAACTTACTCAACTGGAAGAAATCATTTTCTGGATGGATGGCGATGAAGCTGGAGAACAGTCTGTGGAGAGATATGCAAAACAACTTAGAGAAACCTATGATACAAATCAGCAAAGTTCAAACCCCGCATGGTGAAGACATTAACAGCTTAATCCAAAGCCATGAACCGGAAGTTCTCAATCATTTATTAAACGAGAGAATCCCGGCAGAACCGCCAGCAACGAAAGAAACAGTAAAATCTAAATCACCCAAATCTAGTCTTGAAGCTAAGTTTGACGTGAGCAATCCGGAATTAATCACTTACGAGAGGGGTTATTTAAAATGTACGTTGTTGGGCGGAATCAATATGCAGCAAGCCGATAGGCTGCGCGTTACCTTATTATTAGAGCGAGTACCCAAACTCAGTCCGTTACACAGTGTTAGGCAAAGTGGTTTAGACTTATACAATGACAATTTCTTACAAAAGTTCATTCGCAGTGCTGCCGAGAAACTAGAATACGGCACCAGCGAAATCCGATTACTACTTGCCCATTTAATAGAAGAATTAGAAACCTACAGATTTAAAGCAATGGAAAACAAACGCAACAAATTGGGTGATGCCAAACCGAGAATCCTAACCCCAGAAAGGCGAGAAGCAGCTTTGAAATATTTAAAGCAAGAAAACTTGCTGAAACAAACCAACCTAGACATTGGCCGCTCTGGGGTTATTGGCGAAGAGGTGAACCGATTATTAATGTACTTGTGCTTTACTAGCCGACTAAGAGAACAGCCATTGCACATGATTAGCCTGGGGGCGAGTGGAACGGGAAAAACGTATTTACAGGAAAAGGTAGCCGAGCTTATTCCGGAACAAGATCAGTTAGAAATTACGATGCTATCGGATAATGCCTTTTACTACTTCAAACAAAAGGAACTTCAGCACAAACTCATTTTGATTGAAGACATGGATGGTCTTTCGGGAAACAATACCGGGAGTAATGGCGCACTGTTGGCGTTACGTGAGTTAATGAGTAAAAAGCGAATTAATAAACGAGTGGTATCGAAGGATGCAAAAGGAAATATGCAAACGATATCTTTATTAGTGGAAGGTCCTATTTGTGTTGCTGGAACTACCACCAAAGAAAGAGTTTACGAGGATAATGCGAACCGAAGTTTATTGATTTACCGGGATAATAGCAGCAATCATTTTGAAAAAGTAATGGATTACCAGCGGCGTTATTCTGCTGGAACGGTGGACGCTAAAACGGAGAATGAAATCAAGGAGTTATTTAAGGATATGCAAACCCTTTTCAAACCGGTGAGCATTAGAAATCCATTTGCCCAAGAACTAAAAATACCGCAAGAAGTATTTAAGCCACTTCGCACCAATACCCACTATCTGCAATTTATTGAGTGCGTTACTTTTTACCACCAGTTCCAGAGAGAGTTAAAAGTAGATGAGCAAACTGGCGAAACTTACATTGAAACAACTTTAGAAGATATTGCAGCAGCGAACGCACTTTTAAAAGATGTGTTATTGGCTAAAGCTGATGAAATTAGCGGAGAATGTCGGAAGTTCTTTGAGCGTTTAAAATCTCATTTGAAAGAGAATAATCAAAGTTCATTTTACGCTAAGCCGGTTCGTCAAAGTATGCGGATGAACCCTTACAACTTCAAATATTATTTGCAGCAGTTGGTGCGCTATGGTTTAGTGAGTGTTGTTGGTGGAAACCGCTACAAACAAGGGTTTGAATACGAAATAGCGAATGCTGTAGAATATGCTGAATTACAGAAAAATATTGTAACGGCTTTAGATGCTGCTTTGAATCGGATAAAAGAAAAGCAAAGAGGATAATGTAGATAGTAGTGGATAATCGTGGCAGTTATCCAGTCAAAAGTTTATAAATCAATAGATAACGGCAGTGGATAATAAAAACGTCAAAAAGGGAGGCCGGGGTATAAAATTGGGTGATGTGGGTAATAAGAAACTGCTAGCAGTTCAATTTAAGGAGTGGTTAGAAATTTTAGGTTATAGCCATCACACGGTTTACGGCGCACCGCGCCAAGTAGAAGAATTATTAATCTGGTTGGATGATCGGTTGGCTGATAAAACCAGCATCACCCAAGTTACCCAAATCACCCAAGAAGATGTAGAGGCATTTTTAGAATACTTCAAAAATCGCAAGAATAAGCGCAGATCTGGCGGCTTGAGCATTGCCCACATTAACAAACAAATAGAAGCAATCAATTTGTTTTTTACTTATTTGAAAACCACGGGCGAGGTTCCGACCAAAATCAAACTAAAACGAC
>JAHDHW010000057.1 GCA_020631105.1 Saprospiraceae bacterium
CTAATTACCTCCCTTAATCCTTTATTAACGGAACACATCAAATTTTAAAACCTACTTAACACAAAACTACCCATGTGGGTGTAGTGCCCGAGGCTCAAATGTTGTTGATTTGTAGTATAAATTTATTAGAAAAATCAAAGAACCAAACCATGAAAACAACACTTGTATTAATTATTACCTGCTTAATTACGGCCAATATTTGGGCTCAAAACGAAACGGCCAGCCTAAGTCCTGACGAAGTCAAAGTATCTGCAGCATCTGTTGAGCTAAGCGAAGCAGAAGCGAAGTTAATTTATGTAGAGGCGACCAATCTAGCTAAAGATCAGCTATTGGATTTTATTGCTTCAGAAGTAAATTATCCAGAAGCTTTGCAAGAGCAATATCTGGAAGGACAAATGGTGGTAGATTTTTGGATTGATACCAATGGTCAAATTCAAAAAACCAAATTAATGAAAGGGATCAATGACGAGTTTGATGAAGCAATTCTAAACAAACTGGAAGGCATCCAGTCCCTTAGAATTGATAGCTCTAAATACCTTGGAGCTAATCGAATTCGTATCCCAATCGATTTTAGTATGTATTGATTGTATATACGCGAGAAGCTGAGCATTTCAGCTTCTCGTTTTTAAAACTATTTTTATGAAGAATACCCAAACAGAAGGGAAAATTATCCCTTTGTATCCCGAAAAACGATCCTTAAAACAAAGTCCATTAGCACTTGCTTTGTCATTACTGCAGCAGATTGATACTCAGTTAGATCAACATTATAGCCAACAGCAATCTTTCTCAGCAGATTGACCTTAGCAAAAAAAAGAATCTACAAGGCGAATTTACAACTACGCATTGTTGTCGATATTTTTGTAAATTGAGAAGACTCAAATAAATACCTGAAATTAAGTATGCCAACTAAAATATTTATCCTTGAAGATGAAGCCGTAATTGCTGCAGAGATTCAGCAAATACTTCAAAACCTTGGACATGAAGTAGTTGGTAAGGCTCGCAATGGAGATAAAGCCCTCGATATGCTTGCTTCCTTGAAGCCTGATCTGGCGCTGTTGGATATTACAGTCAAAGGCTCTTTGTCAGGGATCGATATCGCCAAAGTAATCCGGGAGAAGTATAACTTTCCCTTTATCTTTTTAACTTCTCATGCTGATTTGCATACGCTTAATCAAGTCAAAGAAACCCTACCTTATGGTTATGTAGTGAAGCCCTTTACCGAAAAGGATTTACGGAGTTCGATCGAAATCGCGCTCTTTAAGTTTTCGGCAGAAGCCCAGCCGGATTTTCCTGCCAAAGAAAAAATCGAAAAACAATTAACGATCAAAATTACCCCCAGAGAATATGACCTCTACATATTATTATTCGAAGGTCGTACCTACAAAGAAATGGCCGCCGCTAATCACATCAGTGTCAACACGGTTAAATTCTACCTGAAAAACTTATTTGAAAAACTTCAGGTCAATTCCCGCCACCAGGCTGCAAACCTCATCACTACGCTCCGTAAATAAGGATACGACTGACTGTCTTGAAAATGTATTGTTATGTGGCTGTGCGCCCTTTTTGAAACGTGTTTTGTCTGTTTTCAAAAGATAGATGTCCGTTTTCAAAAGGTTATTTAGAGGGGCTAGGCTTATTTTTGTCTTAGTATAACGCCAAAAAACCATTTCTAACACACACTATGGAATAACCCCATCCAACAAATAAACACAAAGTCAAAATTGCACCCTACTTTTCTTTTCTCCGCTCAAAAGCGTTGAAGGGAAATTATAATCCCTTAAAGTAATCACTCGGCGACTTTCCAAATCTTTTCTTGAAAAGGGTAGAGAGAGTAGTCGAGTGCTCATATCCACATTGATATGCCAAATCTGTTATAGATCGAACTTCCCCGTTTTCCAATAGTGTCCTTGCGGTTTGTAACTGTACTTCCTTAATGAATCTTGCCGGAGTGAGGCCGGTAATAGATTTAACTTTCCTATTTAACTGTCTGGGGCTTAAAAATACGGATGAAGCTAAAAACTCCACGCTGAGGGTTTGTTCTTTTAAAGCATTATTCACTTTTTGCTTTAGGTCATCGATCCAGGTTTTATCATCAGTTTGTAGTGATGCTGTTTTTATGTCAGGTTTGACAGATGTTGAGTTTGCCACCTTCGCAACTGCTTCCTTTCTTTGTTGATAATTGAAGAGTAAGTTTTGAACACGAAGTGTTAACTCCGGGACAGAGAATGGTTTAGTCAGATAGTCATCAACTCCAATAGTCAGTGCTTTTAATTTATCACGTTCAGCTGCTAGTGCAGTTAACATGATTACCGGAATACTATACCATTCGGAGTGCATTTTTACCCTTTCTAACAATTCTAATCCATCGACTTCAGGCATCATAACATCTGATACAATCAGGTCTATTGAAGTAGCTTTTTCTTCTAGTAAAGCCAAACCTTCAGCGCCATTAGAGGCAGTAAGTACCTGACTATATTTTTGTCGTAATAATTGAGAGATGAAAGCTCTCATATCTGGGTTGTCTTCGACCACAAGAATAGTGAAATCTGTCCCAAGCGAATAAATAGGTTCGTCCTCAAAATCTTCCATTGTGATTTTGTCTAAGGTAGATTCTATGGCTACCGCTCTTCTAGGAAAACTAAAGTAGAAATTACTGCCAGTACCTAATTTACTATCTGCCCAGGCTTTACCTCCCATTAGTTGAGCAAATTCTCTTACAAGAGCTAAGCCGATTCCTGTACCCCCATACAAAGCCTGATCAGCTTGCTTAGATTGGAAAAAGCGTTCAAAAATATGTGGTAAATCATCAGGGTGAATTCCTGGACCACTATCCGACACGTGTATTAAGATTTGTTCCTCATGTTCATTTACACTTAGAATAATTCTCCCGCCTCTTGGTGTAAACTTAGTAGCATTGCTCAGATAATTATTGACAACTTTTTCGAGCTTGCGTCGATCAAAGATGACAGATAATTGCTCAGGGAAGTTGAGCCGAAGTTCATAGCTAATGCCTTTTGCCTGAAACTGCGGTTCAAATACAAAAAATAGATTTTCGAAGAATTGTACCAGTGGAGTAGCTTCCTCTTTTAGCTCAAGTTTGTTCGCTTCTAATTTTGAAAGGTCAAGAATTTCTTCGATCAGTTGCAGCAGGCTTTTTCCATTTCGCTGCATGACCAAAAGTTGCCGTTGAATTTCTTCCTTGTCCCATGCTTCCGGAGTATCAATCAAATAAGAAAGTGGCCCCAGTATCAGCGTTAGTGGAGTCCGAAGTTCATGAGAGATATTTGCAAAAAAACGAGATTTCAACTGATCTAGAGCGGCGAGTTCTTCGGCTTGTTTTTGAATGATTGCTTTATCTTTTTCAATTTGCGCAGTTCGCTTTTTAACCAGGGATTCAAGTTCTATTTGTTTCTCTTCCAGTCGTCGGGTTTTTCTATTGGTCCAGTACCTAACGATAAGTACCAAGCCTGTCAAAAGCATAAGAGCATATAATAGTTTCATCCACCTGGACTGCCACCAATTAGGTTCCACCACAAAATGCACTGTGGCAATCTCACTTTCCTGATTATAGCTATTGATTGCTTTTACATTGAAGCTGTATTTTCCAAAAGGTAGATTCGCGTAGCTTTGTTGTGTACTAATGCTGGGAGAAGACCAGGACTCTTCCAGTCCTTCCAGTTTAGTTTGATATTTAAGTGCTTGAGATTGTCTATTAAAGGGACTACTATATTCAAAAATTAGCGCTTCATCATTTTGCCTTAATTTCAAAACCTTAGGGAGCGCAGCTGTGCCAGCATAAAGAATGGAGTCAGGAGTGTAGGAAATTTTACGAATATACGTAGCAAATTTTGCAGCAGGAGTTTTCCTAGGATTACCTTCATAGCGAATGATACCTTCCGGACCATTAAAATAAGCCAGCGTATTGCTTTGATCCCTTTGAGGCGCAACTAAGATATTCCATACCGGAAAACCTCGGATAGGCTGAAAAGGGAGCGTAATATTTTCGGTGACTTCAAGTGCAGGATGCATGATGGCTATGCCTTTTCCCGCTTGTAACCAAACCCTGTCGTTAGGATCTATGTATGGATAGGAGAAAAACTGCGTATTAGCCCGATATTGTTCTTCGTAAGCGTTTGTTTTTTTATAGAATTTTTCGCGGGTACTATCGAACCCAAAAACCTGTCGTCCGAGAAAATCCAAGGCTCCATCTGTTTTAAAAATTAACTTAAGATCAGAGGGAAGTCCATGACTACTATCGTAGGTAATTACTTTAGACTTTTTTAAGTCTAATTTTCCATTTGAGAATTCAGGCTTTAAACAGATCACCGTACCTTTATCAAATCCAATGGTCCAGATATTGCCCTCCTGATCCTCTTCAAATCCTTTATAACGTGGACGTATTGCAGTTGTCCTCGATTCTTCAACAAAGTTATTAGTGGATTCATCAAAGTAGAAACTAACCAAACCATCTTGCCAATCTGTGAAAATCCTTCGAGCATCCCGAGAAGAAGCTCTGATCATGGTTGTTTTAAAATTATCATTTGCATTCTTTGTAATGTATTTGATTTCTCTACCCACAATCTCAAAGAAACCCATCGACCAGCCCGCAGCAAAGAGCCGGTTCCTGTACCGAAAAAGTTGATAAACCTGCCCAAAGGTGCCATTGACTGGCACAAATTTATCCCCTTTGTCATTCAACACAAACACGCCATTAATAGTCCCGGCATACAAATTACCATTATGTAATTCCAAATCATTCACCGTTTTGGAAGGCAAGCCTGTGTCTTCTTTCAAGTACCGAAAAGGCGAAGGCAAGTGTATGGCTGAAATACCATTAAATAGTGCTAACCAAAGCGTCCCCTTGCTATCCAGGTAAGTATAGTTGACCGTGTTATCCTGCAAGCCACTCTCTTCATTAAAATGATTTAATATCTGACCTTCGGCATTTAATTGAATAGCACCATTACCAACGGTATTTAATAAAAACTGACCATTACCAAAGCTTAGTCCGGGTAGGTAAAGTTGCTTGACAAAAGCATCTGGTATTTCCGTTTCGAATGGTTGCACCTCCTGACCATCCCAAATCATCAAACCTGCTTTACGGGTCCCAACCAGGTATTTGTTATCATCAAAAGGTAAGATGGTATAGATTCGTTTATCTGCAAATTGGTCACCATTTGGAGCTAATTGAAGCGCACTACCATTAACCTGAAATAAACCTTTATTTGATAAGCCAACGAACAGTTGATCATTAGCAATCCAGCTAAACTGAATGTTTACCCCAGGATTCAATACCTTCATTTCCGAGCCATCCCATCGAAATAAGTGATGTCGGGTTTGGTAGTATATCGCTCCCTGAAAGAAGTGGGTTCTCCAGACTTCTTTAAAAAATCTGAATTCTGGTGGGAGTTTAGATCGAAGCGAAACGAAGTGTATGGCTCCTTTTTCATCAGCGGCCAAATAACCCAAGTCTCCAACAAATCCAACGTATATTTTACCCTCGTCATCTTTGGCAAAAGATCGGGCGACCTCCTGATCAGGTGACTCAATCAAGGTCCAGTTGCTTCCATCGTATTCCAGTACCCCTTGATTATTGGCAAAGTATAATAGCCCTCGATCGTCTTCAAGGATATCCCAGTTTGCTGTTCCTGCCCCGTATTGTTGATAAGAATAATTGCTAAGTCTAGGCGTGAAAATAGACTCTTGAGGGTAGGAAATGCGAAAAAGGAGTACAAAAAGTACAAGTAAGCTCAGACGCTTTAAATACATTAAGTGGTTTAAAAAGGTTATTGTATACTTTAGACTAAATCAAATATACTGAGAATAATTCGAATTAGTAGAATAGCTTTTAACAAGAAAGCCGCAGACGTTTTTTTACAGAAATAGCTAATTCTGTTATTTCGCTATACAAATTTTTAGGACTGTCTTCAATATTTCATATCTTCAATCACCCCTAGAAAACAATACCTTTTAAAACTGAATCACAATGAAAAAAATTTTCAAGGGGCTGCTCCTCTTTTTACTTATCCTTATTGTAGGTGGGTTCATTGCTTATAAAATGTTCTTCGAGCAAAAGCGAGAAATTAAAGTACTCGTTTTCTCCAAAACCGAAAGTTTTCGGCATCAATCCATTGAAGATGGTAAGATCGCAATTGCCGCATTAGGCAAAAAATATGACTTCACCGTTGACACCACTGAGGATGCTTCTTATTTCAAAGAAAAAACCCTACAAAACTATAACGTTGTAGTTTGGCTCAATACAACGGGCGATGTACTAAATGATGCTCAGCAGTTGGAGTTTAATCGCTTCATTCAAGCTGGCGGAGGTTACGTCGGAATTCATGCTGCAGCAGACACAGAGTATGACTGGCCCTGGTACGGGAAGTTATGCGGTGCTTACTTCAACGGACATCCCAATGACCCAAATGTCAGAGAAGCTATTGTACGCAAAGTAGATCATAATCACGCTTCCTGTCAACATCTACCGGAGGAGTGGAAACGAATGGATGAATGGTACAACTACAAAGATATTTATCCTGCGATCAATGTCCTGCTTAACCTGGATGAGACGACTTACGAAGGAGGAACCAATGGAGAAAATCATCCAATGGCCTGGTATCATGAGTTTGATGGAGGCCGATCCTTTTATACCGGGATGGGACATACCTCTGAATCTTTTGAAGAAGAAAACTTCCTTCAATTAATCTGGCAGGGCATTGATTATGCGGCAGGCCCCGGTCAACCAGTTAATTATAACCGTTCTACAGTGGCTCCCGAAGAGAATCGGTTTGTCAAGGAAGTATTGGATGCTGGCCTCGATGAGCCCATGGAATTAGAAATGTTACCTGATGGTAATTTACTTTTTATAGAGCGTAGCGGAGCAATCAAGTTGTATGAACCCAAGTTAGGTGAAACCCGCACTGTTGCTAAAATGAATGTTCATACGGAGCATGAAGACGGACTTCTTGGTCTGGCCCTGGATCCCAACTATGGAACTAACCATTGGATTTATTTATTTTATTCGCCGGTCGGTACCGAACCCAAGCAACACGTGTCCCGCTTTGAGCTTAAGGATGGAGAAATTGATTTTGCTACCGAAAAAGTCGTACTGGAAATTCCAGTCCAAAGAGAGGAGTGTTGTCATTCTGCAGGCTCATTAGAGTTTGATAAGAATGGTAATCTTTTTATATCAGTCGGAGATAATACCAACCCCCATCAATCCGATGGATATGCTCCGATAGATGGCCGAGAAGGTCGTGGACCATATGATGCACAAAAATCTTCTGCTAATACCAATGACCTACGGGGTAAAATACTTCGTATTCAGCCGCAGGCTGATGGATCATACTCCATTCCAGACGGAAATCTGTTTCCAAAGGATGGTTCTGTTGGTCGCCCGGAAATATACGTAATGGGCTGCCGTAACCCTTATCGAATTGCGATTGATGATCAGTCCGGATATTTGTATTGGGGGGATGTTGGTCCGGATGCTGGAGAAGACAGTTTGGGTCGGGGACCCAAAGGATATGATGAAGTAAATCAGGCCAGGGAAGCTGGTTTCTTTGGTTGGCCATATTTCATTGGAAACAATCAGGCGTATCACCAATATGATTTTGAGTCTCAAAAGTCAGGGACTCCTTTTGATCCTGCCAAGCCAATGAATGTATCGCTTAATAATACAGGAGCTAAACAACTACCTCCGGCACAAGCGGCCTTTATCTATTATCCTTACGGTAACTCCCCGGAGTTTCCACAAGTCGGGGATGGGGCTCGGAATGCGATGGCCGCCGGCGTTTATCATTTCGGAGATTATCCAACCACAGAGAAAAAATTTCCACAATACTATGACGGTAAATTGTTTATCTACGATTGGATGCGCGGCTGGATAATGGCAGTGACCCTAAATGAAAACGGAGATTTTGAAAGAATGGAGCGCTTCCTGCCGAGTCAGCGATTTAGTAATCCGATTGATATTATATTCGGACCGGATGGTGATCTCTACATGTTAGAATATGGAACTGTTTGGTTTTCTGATAATCCAGATGCACGATTGGTTCACATTGGATACATTGCCGGAAATCGACAACCTGTTGCAAAGGTTGCCTCCAATCAGTCCGTAGGCAAAGTACCTTTACAGGTGCAGTTTAACGGAGAAGAATCGGTTGATTTCGACGGAGATGAATTGACTTATAGTTGGGATTTCGGAGATGGAAATACCTCGGATCAGGTTAACCCGAATTATACTTTTGAAAAAGCGGGAGAATACAAAGTTAAATTGACCGTGAGTGATTCGGAGGGCAAATCTATGACTACCACAACAGAGGTTTTAGCCGGAAACGCAATACCGGATTTATCCTGGAAGATTAAAGGGAACCAATCCTTTTATTTCGATGGTCAACAAGTAGAATATGAGGTATCCGTTAAAGATGAAGAAGATGGTACACTGGGATCAGGGATCAATGCGAATGCGGTAAATGTGTCTATCGATTATTTGGAGCGCGGGAGTGATGCAAATGAAATAGCAATCGGTCATAAGGCACTTAGAGAAGCATCCGCTTTTGCACTAGGTAAAAAATTGATGGACAACTCTGATTGTATGACCTGTCATCAACCAAAAATTCAATCTGTCGGGCCATCCTACGAAGCCATCTCACAAAAGTATAAAAGCGACCCCGGAGCAATTGAATATCTGGCAACGAAAATCATCAAAGGTGGCGGTGGCGTTTGGGGTGAAACCGTGATGGCTGCTCATCCGCAATTATCCAGTAGCGAAGCAGAACAAATGTCTAAGTATATTTTATCCTTATCTGGCGAAGCGGACTTAGGAGAAAGTCTTCCGGTAAAAGGTGTTTACTCATTGAACAAGCATAAACCATCTGATTTAGAAGGAAGATATATTTTTACAGCATCTTATACAGATAAAGGAGGAGAATCTATTGGTCCACTTACTGCTCGTGATATGCTTGTTTTGCGGAGCCCGGTTATAGCGTCAATTGATTTTGATGAAATTGTTGCTGCAATGAAGTTTAGAGTGGAGCCCGGAATGGCCCCTGGCGTGACAGAAGCGTTTGACTTGGTAATTGGTGTTCATAATGGTCACGTAGTATATAAAGATCTTGATTTTACTGGAGTGAAATCAATTGAGGTAATGGCAGTAGTCAATAGTGCTTTCCTGGCTGGAGGGACGATTGAATACCGAATAGATGCTCCTGATGGCCCGCTCATTGGTTCTGCTGATGCTTCCGGAGGATTAACAGATTTTGACCCTAAAAACCTAGTTACGGAAATAAAACCTACAGAGGGGAAGCATGATCTTTATACCGTATTTAGAAGTGGACTTGGTACTGCGGAGAAACCAGTAGTTGCTGTGACGACTTATCGATTTAAAGTGGATAATATTCAGTAAGCTCAACAAGCCTTAAGTATTTTCTAGAAAATACTTAAGGCTTGTTCTTTTCATTATACGAATGGACCGTTTACACAAATCAGAGCAATAAACAAGCGATCATAAGGTCGTGTCTGTATTAGACGACAGTTTTAGGAATATTTCTTATTCTACTGCGGCTAAAACCTTTTACTTTCCTATCTTGTTCAACTATTTTAATTAGGATCTCCCTAGGGCTATTTTGTATAAAAACTATCCAAACCACTCACTATGTTTAAAAAGTTTACACTCTTTTTAATACTCTCCACTTTTACGCTCGCATCGATGGCACAAAAGCTCGTAGGAAGCGAAGCAGGGAGAATTTTTCCAGGTGCCGAACAAGTCATTCTTGACCAGCAAACGGAATTACCAAAGTATATTAAGATTCGTGATGATGTATCTCTTACCGTTACACAAGCGCTGAATCAAATACTTGCATCTACTGAGCTTCCGGAGAATACAAGCTTTGAATTAATCCGGCGCTCACAGGACCAATTAGGAATGGTTCATCATCGCTATCAACAAATGAAAGACGGCGTACCTATACTTGGAGGTATATACCTTTTGCATACAGAAGGCCCTCGCGTAAAGGCACTAAATGGAGATTTATTTAATCTTGAGGAAGCTGTGACGGAGGCATCTATCTCTTCCGAGCAAGCAATTGAGATTGCCATTGCGCCTTATAAAGATGCCAGAATGGGATGGGAAGTTAATATAGATTCTTATTCTGGGGAGAAACTTTCTGAATATCCAGAGCCTATCTTAACACTTATACCAGAAGATCTCAATTTTAAGAACGATCAATTTAAGCTAGCCTATAAAATGGATGTTTATGCTTTGCATGATAAGCATCATCATCGCAATTGGGTTTATGTAGATGCAAGAAGTGGTGAAATCATTGCTGAAGAAAACAGAATTTGTGAGATAGACGTACCTGCAACTGTATTAACGAATAATAGTGGCGAGCGAGAAGTGTTGACGGAGCAACTCAGCGAAAATTCCTATCGTCTTCGTCAGACGACCTATGGAGATGGTGTTGTGACCTTAAATATGCAAGGGAGTACCAATTATGACGAAGCGGTTGATTTTACGCATGAAGATCAATATTGGGCTGGTGATATCCCAACCTTTGATCGCTACGCGCATGATGCACATTGGGCAGGGGAGCAATATTACCTTTTCTTGCAAGAGCACTTCAATCGAAATAGTATCAATGAAGAGGGTATAGAGTTACGTATGTATATTCATTTTGATGAAAACTATGCCAATGCTTTTTGGAATGGGACCTTTTCTACCTATGGTGATGGAGGAGGAGGAAGCCTTAATCGTCCTTTGGGTACAATTGATATTGTAGGGCATGAATTTACCCATGGATTGGTTCAGTATACTGCGGGTTTGATTTATAATTATGAGCCTGGAGCATTAAATGAATCCTTTGCAGATATCTTTGGCCTGGCAACTAATTTCTATGCCCGTCCTGAGGTAGGAGGATGGTTGATCGGACCGGATGCTACAACTTCCGGCCAGGGTATTCGAAGTGCTGAGAATCCGAAAGCTTATGGACACCCAGCGAATTACTATGGAGATAACTGGTGGCAAAGCACCGGAGACGTTGGAGGGGTTCATATAAATAGTGGGGTACAAAATCACTGGTTTTACCTCTTGAGTGAAGGAGGAACTGGGGTCAATGATTTTGGAGAACCTTATGAAATCCAAGGAATCGGCTGGGAAAAAGCTGTACAAGTCGCTTATCGAAACTTAGCAGCTTATCTATCTGTAGGGTCACAATATGACGATGCTGCTTTATTCGCCGGGGTTGCAGCTATGGATATATTTGGTGCTTGTTCTCAGGAGTATATTTCAACGGTGAATGCCTGGGCAGCGGTAGGATTGGGAGAACCATTTAGTGAGGATGTTACAGTTGATTTCCATGCTCAACGATTCTTGTGTGAAACTCCGGATACGATTCAATTCTATAATACGAGTAATAACATGGAGTCTGTAGTTTGGGATTTTGGAGATGGTACAACGAGTACGGACTTTAACCCAGTTCATATCTTTACAACTCCAGGTGCTTATGATATTTCATTGTCTGTGAGTGCTTGTGATGGAGATACTTATACAGAAGCTAAAGAGTCTTACATTATCCTGGACGAAGATGCAGCAATTTGTACTGCATATGTAATGCCGGATAGCGGTACTACCATACTCAATGAGTGTTCCGGAAGAATTCTTGACCCGGGAGGGACAGGCAATTATCCGATTAATACCAACTCTGTTTTGGTGATTGACCCGCCAGTCTTAGGGCCACTGGATATCCATATATCAGAATTTCGTGTGAGCCGAAGTAATACCTGGGGGACTGATATTCTTTCTATTTATGATGGACCGAATACGAATGCTCCGGTTATTGGTAATTATAGCGGGACCTTACCAGATCAGTTTTTTACGACATCCGGTGGTGCATTTACAATAAGGTTTACATCTAATGATACTTTAACTCGAGCAGGGTTTGATTTGACCTATTCTCCGGCAGAATTTATCGGTGATCCCGTTGCTGACTTTATGATTAGCAATACTGAACCGTCTTTAAATCAACCTGTGACCTTTGAGGATTTATCCGTTTACTCTGGTGGTTACTTCTGGGATTTCGGAGATGGTACGACTTCAGAGGAAGTATCGCCTACACACCAGTATACATCACCAGGGACTTACACCGTTACTCAGATTATTAACAACTGTATTGGCATGGATACGATCACCAATTCCCTGGTTGTTGGTAATGGAGGAATATTAAACCTTAGCCCGGATTCCATTTGCGTAACCTTAAATGCAGGAGATCAATTCGATGCTTCTTTCAATATATCTAATAGTGGAACGGATGATTTATTCTATAGCCTCTCAGAAAGCACGGTTGGCTGGTTGAATCAGGCTGCGCAATCCGGAGAAATTGCTCCGGGCGGTTCAGAGGTGATAAATTTTTCCTTTGATGCGACCAATCTTGCAGCAGATACCTTGTTGTATTATATTCCGATGCAAAGCGGAGATACTAGTCAGTTTACTTTACAATTTCCAGTGAAATTAATTGTACTTCCGTTTCCACAAGCAAACTACGCTATCGATATCGTAGATATTTGTGATGGTACTTACCAGTTCATAGATCAAACGATCAATCCTTCGACTTCTCTGTTTTGGGATTTTGGAGATGGTACGACATCATCCGATTCTTTGCCTGTTCATCAATATGAAGAAAATGGTATTTATGATGTTTCATTAATTGCATGTAATGATCTTGGTTGTGATTCGATCTTTCAAGAGCAAGTGATCTTGGTTAATTACTGTGATACTTTAACTATGACTCAGACAGGATATGCCTTCTTCGATAACTGTAATGGTATAATCTATGACAACGGAGGTCCTGACGAAGATTATCTGGAAAACTCAGATTACATTACTACTATTGCACCTACAGGGTCAGACTTTGTAACTTTGACTTTTAACCAAGTTCAACTGCAGCCAACTTTTGATTTTATTTATATCTATGATGGATTGGATACGCTGGCGGAAGAGATTGCGGTATTAACTTCAAGTTTGAGCTCTGGTGCACAGTATTCTTCAACTGGGCCTGCGATTACAATTCGTTTTACTTCTAATGACTTTCTCAACTTTGATGGCTTCGAAATAGAATGGAACTGTAATGGAAATTTAATTCCTCCTGTTGACGGGGCGCTTAGTGCTACAGTTGATAATGATTGTGCGAATGAAGTGACCTTAGAAGCGGCACCAGTTGGTAATTACGAGTACATCTGGGACTTAGGAGATGGGAACGTAGTGTCCACCACTGAGCCTACTTTAGTGTATTACTACCAGGAGTCAGGTGATTTTGACATTGAGGTAGAAGTAAGGAATGCGGTGGGAAGTGTGATGGCTGAGCAAAGTGTGTCGATTGCTTCTGTACCATTCATGCTTGATTTTGAGGTGTTGGAAGAAATAGGGCTGTCTACAGAATTTAGTTTAGATGCGGTTTCTGATGCAAGCTTATCTTCAGTGACCTGGTTTATTCCGGGGGTAGATACGCTAAGTGGAGCGAGTACTACTTATGCTTTTGAAGCAACGGGTACTTATACGATACGTTTAGAGGCGACGGATAATAATGGTTGTACCATGTATGTCGAGAAAGAAGTGGAGGTGTTAATGCTAACTGCAACAGATGAAGTCACTTTGATCGAACGATTCCAGATCATTCCTAACCCGTCCAATGGACAGTTTAATTTGAACCTTGAATTTACGGAGGTGCGAGATGTTGAGATTATGCTTAATAATGCTTTAGGGCAATTAGTGCATATGGAAGAACTAGGTCGGGGAGATGCGATTTATCATACGCTTAATTTAGATCGATTATCCGGAGGAATGTACTTCCTGACGGTAATGACCGAACGGGGCATACTGCGTACTGAACGGCTAATCATTCAAAAATAATTTCGATACTAACGGAGCAAGCTTACTAAAACTTGCTCCGTTTCTTTTTATATTTAATCCTGTCAAGGGCATTTCAATTGCCCAATAAAATCAAAAGAATTACTACAAGCATGGTACACCTGTTTAGATTACAGATCTTTCTTTATTGTTGTACCTTATCACTTTCTACCTTACCTTTTAAAACTATGGCCCAGAACTTTGTCAAAGTAAATGGTCAACACTTCGAACTAAATGGTCAGCCGTACTATTTTTTAGGGACTAATTTTTGGTATGGGCTTAATCTTGGGGTAGAAGGGCCAGACGGCGACCGGGCAAGATTACTTAGAGAGTTGGACCGTTTTCAGGAAATGGGAATCACCAACCTTAGGATCATTGCAGCAAGCGAAGGGCCTGATACAGAGCCCTGGCGGATGACACCGGCCTTAATGCCTGAACCCGGTGTCTATAATGAAGCCGTTTTTGACGGGCTTGATTTTTTAATTGCTGAATTAAGTAAGCGGAATATTAAAGCGGTATTATGCCTGAGTAATTTTTGGGTATGGTCAGGAGGGATGTCGCAATATGTCCAGTGGGTAACGGAAAAACCGATTCCTTATCCTGATTTAGAAAATGGAGGCTGGACAAAGTATAGTTTTTATACTGCTAAGTTTTATAATCTTTCGAAAGCGAAAGAACTTTACTGGGAACACCTTCGACAACTAATTACTAGAGAGAACAAATATACCGGAAGGTCATATAAAGATGAGCCTGCTATTATGGCCTGGCAACTTTGTAATGAACCCCGAGGGATGTTGCGCCCCAGAATTTACCGCAGGTGGATTAGGGAGACTGCGGCATTAATCAAATCTTTGGATTCTAATCATCTCGTATCAATCGGTAGCGAAGGGAAGACACCGTATCCCATTGGGAATAAATTTCGGAGAGATCACAGTGATCCCAATATCGATTATTTTACTTGTCATATCTGGATACAAAATTGGGGCTGGTACGATCCAATGAGACCAGAGGAAACGTTTGACAAAGGATTTAAAAAAGCAAAAACGTACCTCGATAAACATCTTACAATTGCGAACCGAACCGGAAAACCAATCGTCCTGGAAGAGTTTGGAATTGCTCGGGATTTAGATAATCATTCTGCTGATGCATCCACTGCTTGGCGGGATCAATATTATACTCAGATATTCGACCTTATCTATCAATATGCAGCATCAGGAAACGCAATGGCTGGAGGTAACTTTTGGGCCTGGGGTGGGGAAGGACGACCAAGTGAGCCCAAAGCAATCTGGCAGCATGGAGATGATTTTATCGGCGATCCTCCACATGAATATCAGGGTTGGTATTCTGTGTATGAGCAAGACTCTGCTACGATTGAGGTGATTAAGAAATATACAAAATTGATGAATCGACTTTAGTTGGGAATTTTGTTCGATGGGTGAGTCTATATTGATGTAAAGAAAACGTTATTTGTATACCAGTTATAGTTATAGAAACCTTATTTAAGTTGAGTTTTTTTCTCTTTAATAATATCCAGTCTATTTGTTTCGTTTAGTTTCCTATTCTAGAAAGCTTATTATTAAGCGAAGTTGTATTTTCTACAGCTTATTGAAAGCTTTAGTTTTATTTCTTTTATAATTCTAAAAAATATAAAGATGAAAAAATTCGGATTATTATTAATGAGTCTTTGTTTCTTATTGGCATTATCATCTTGTGAGGACGATTGTGATTCTGTAACCTGTCAGTATGATGGAGTTTGTAACGACGGTGTCTGTGAGTGTGAACCTGGATTTGAAGGAGAATTCTGTGAAATTTTGACCAGAGAAAGCACCACCGGGAATTTTAACCTCTCAAGCTCTTGTGATGATGGTAGTACACCAACAGAGGAGTGGGCAGTTGGAGCGTCAGCATCAGCTTTGAATGAAATCCTGATTAATAACTTTCATCAGCCTGCATTTAATGTGATCGCCACCTTTACAGGTGCAAGGTCCTTTGAGATAAGCGAACAATTTATTTCCAGCCAGGGAGTTGGATACACTTTTTCAGGGACAGGAACGATCGAAGAAAACGGAAATTTAGTCGTTGAATACACAGTGGTCACGGACTCTCCGGCAAGTACGATAAATTGCACCGTCCAGGCAACCAAACAGTAGCTTGAAGGAATAGAAGTCATGATTTAATGGAGGCGTTTAGTGGAGCTCTAACTCAATTTCGCGAATTAAATCTTGACTTCTATTCAATACTCTTTTGAATATGATTCGCCGATATTTATTGGAGTTATCCTGAGTATAAGAATAGAATTTATGTAAGGCTAAATACGTAGGCGAATTTATATTATTAATCCAATCCGTATTAATGTTCTTTAAATTGGAAGAAGACTTGGAACTCACCAAATAATGCAGAGGTAGAAGATGTTCACTGTTTCTTAAATTAGTTGAAGTTTCATTAACTTCTTTGATATAATATTGATGGGATTCAATAAAAGAATAATAGTTGGTTAGCTTATCTTGCAGGGTTTTATTTTTTAAGGTATAGATACTTCCTGTGCTAAGCATTTCCTCATAGACACTTTTATTGATTCTTAAGTCATTCCATTGGGAAAAGAATAAAGAATCAGCGGTCAATATATCATTTACTGTTTTAGCTTGATGAAAAAGGTCGATGGCCTTTTCTGAATTAGATTCGAACCTTGCAAAAAACGAATCTCTACTCATTATAAATTCTATATCAGATGCAATATCTTCTTTTAGTTTAATTAAGAATGATCTTGCTTTAGTCTCTTCTCTTTGCTGCTCATTCCAGTTATTAATTTGTAGCGCAATTAAAATACCTATCACTACCAGTAAAACTTCTCCAATAGCATAAAGGAGGTATCTTTTTAGGTTGCCTTCATTAATTAATCTATGCCTTATTTTACTGAAAAATTTAAGCATGATTCACTTTATTTAAGCGTTGGTTTTATATAGTGGTACACAATCAAAAATTTAGATAAAGTTACTCTTTAACGATCTTAAACATTTTTACATTTTGCTCATTTCTTATTTCAACAAAGTACAAGCCAGAAGGTAGCGGACTCATGTTATAACTATAGTTATTGTCTGTAACTTTAAGCTGCGTTAAGATTCTACCAGTTAGATCAAAAATTTTGATCTCATTTTCACCGGAAGGGAGTTCAAAGGATAGAAGGTTGGATACCGGGTTTGGATAAACAAAGAATTTATCTTTCTCAATCTCCTGGATGTTAGTAGGTGGATCTTTTACCAATACAAAATGCCAAAATCCTGCTCCATAATTAATATCAATCGTCATAGTGTCCCCCGCAGGATTAAATACTACCGGATAGGTAATTGAATTTGGAGCACCACCGGGCGACCCCAATTCTCCGCCATTATAGACTTTAGATAATCCGATATACGCACCTAAGCCATTGATCGTTAACATATTTCCTGATAAAGACCAGGTAGCCGCATTGGTTCCGTTATGTGGCGCTACAGGCGCCCTACATCCTTCAGCAGCACCATCCTGCCAGGATTCAACCCAGGTCTCACCATCATGGTCATTATAAAAAACACCGCCTTCTTCAAAGACATATTTATCATCAAAGTAACAGCTTCTTTCGTTGACACAGGATAAATCACAATTCCACCATCCAAGATCATTTATTGTTGGGCCAACCCCTAAAGAGAACGCTTCTGCTGCCATTCTCCAGGTTCCTTCCAGTTCAGGGCCTGCTGCAATATTAACATTAACCGCCTCCGAAACAGTGGAACTTCCACCATTGTCAGTAGCGACAGCCGTTAGCATATAATTACCTATAACGGGCGACCATTCCATAGTGAACGGCGCTTCCGTATCAATACCAAAAGACTGATTATCTGCAAAGAATTCAACCTGTGTAACAAAACCTCCCAAATCTGATGCTACTGCAGAGACAGCAATCGGACTGCCTTCATAAAAATCAGTATTATTAGCCGGGGAAGAAATGTATACCTCTGGTTCATAATTCGAATCTAAACTAGAAATTATAAAAACTTCATCTTCATCTGAATACGTCCCGTTGTCAACAACTAACCTCACTAAGTATACTCCTTCTACTAAAGTAGAAACAGTAGGCTGAGCAATATTCGGATCAGAAAATTCTAAAACGGACGGGCCGTAGACCTGAGTCCAGGAGTAAGATAAATCTAAACCTCCCGGGCTTAAGCTATTGCTTCCGTCTAAGGTGGTCATATCTTGTGGGAGCACCACAAGTTGATCTGTTCCGGCATCTGCAAAAGGCTGATCGTAAGTAAGAGGGGAGTCATATTCAAAAGTCAGACTTCCCAGATTAAATTCACCATTTTCAAAGAATAATCTTAATACTTGCTCGCCGCCTTTGAGTGGAACATTATTTACGGTTTTGGTACTCCAGCTATCCCAACCTCCGGTGTTACTTAAAGTGATGCCGGAGCTGATAATTTCACCATCTGATTCTATTCGAAAAGGACCACCACCAGCAGGATTACCACTTGCAAATCGGCAAGTAAGGGTATAGTTTCCGGGGTCCAGAACATTTACGGTATACTCTAACCACTCATTGGTTGAGATCCAACCAACCGCATCTCCTTCCGAAGGATCTGAAAATGCATCCACATATTCTTCCGTTCTTATGTTACCTAAATTTGCAGGCGTAACATCACTATAAGAGATGTTCTGGCCGATGCCGCCATCGAAAATGTCAAAGTGGGCGGACTGGAAAGACCCCGGGAGTTCTATCGGCGCAACCTGATATGGAGCTTGTTCGCCAACTTGTACATTGACCAGATTGGTAATATTAAAATTACCATCTTTATAGACCTTAGCATAAAAAGCATGAACGCCAAGCGGTAAGTCTGTGGCTTGTAGGTCAAAAGGAGTTTGTATCAGTTGTCCAATCTTCTCCTGACCTCGATAAAATTCAATACTATCCGGAGTTCCTCCACTGACCAAAACACTCAAATCTATACTTCCTCCGGGGTAAGCTTCCTGGAAACTCGAAGAGAGTAATCCAGTGATTTCAAGATCTCTGCTCGTTGCCATGCTCATAGCAGGAACCGTAAGCACATACCCGTCGGAAAAGGTGACATCAACCGGAGTGTTCTCATAATTATGGGCAACATAAGTAATCTCTCCATTATTATTAAAAGCAGCCGCAAGTGGATTATTTGATGTTACGGTGATATCTACGCTCCCCAAGGCATTCATTGCATGTAGCCAGTGATAAGTTTGAGCATCGGAGATACCAAATTTAAGATCGCGATCAGGGTAAGAATCATATAATGCTATAGCCTGTTCGGCATCAATAAAAGCCAGGTATTCCCACATCACATCATGCCATAGATTGACATTAGGTTCATTATTAAGTATTCCTGTGTTTTGACCTATTTCGGTCCATAACTGCTGAACATACTCCGTATTGTGACCAAGGTAAAGTGACCCTCCGTGAATTGGATATAACTCAATACCATAAGAAGCCGCAATGTCGCTTGTCCAGAAGGTACCATTATCATAACTGTTTCCCCAAACTCTTGAAACTAAACTATAAGGATGCGATGGAGCAAAATTTCGATCATACATATCAAACCAATACTCTTCAATAGCCGTCTGTTCTGTGGTATACAGATATATGCCTAAGTCTCTGATCTCATCATTCCCTGTAATCGCTCCCCAATGAATTAGCGAGGAGTTGAATTGCATACTCTCAGAGGTTGATTCCTGATCATTACCCTGTGGAAAACTGGCAAAACCATTGGCCCAGCAATGACCCGCATATGGACTGAAGTTGCGTAAAAAAGGATAAATTGGATCGGTTCTGCTTTCATTAGCGGCATCACGGATTAGGTGATCAATGATTTCTCCCCATTGGCTCGTCCAGCCCGGCTCAAACTGTTCCAGAAAAGCTGCTGCATGAATAAAGTATCCCCAATGGAAATGATGATCATTGATATTGCCATCTTGACCATGGCCGGCAGGATACCCTAACAAAGCCGACCAGGTTTCATTATAGTAAAATATAAATGCTACTTCGCCGGCTTCGGCTGTTAACCAGTCTTCGAGTCGTTCTTTTACTGTTGCTACGATTTTATCCCTTGCGGTAATATTTCCGGTGAGGTCGGCAATGCGTGCTGTTTGTATTAAGCGGTTCATTTCCTGGCCTTGATTATAAGAATCTGTCCAGGTCGCCAAGCCTTCATTTTCTAGCAATTGAATCTTTTCATTTAAATCCAGGGGGTTAAAACTTTCGCTATAATTATCCAAATAAGGAAGGGTAGGTAATATGCCATAGAATGTATTTTCAACGCTAAATACATTTCCGTCAAGTGTCTTTAATTCGCCCCGGATGGATTGATAAGAATACCCTTCAGGAGTCGGAGAGTCCGCTGAGAGATTAGCCCATTGATGGGGTAGAAGTCCCATTAAAATATTAGTTTCGACCCCTTCTTTAATATCCGTCTCCACCAAAAAATCTGTTCTTAAAACAGAGGTACTTTCATCATACTCCCAGGTAGTGGTAGTATTCGAAGGAAAAACATAAGCATACTTTTTATACTCATTGGCAACTGCTGAAATATCTGACGCAGTCGCTGGGATAAAAGCCAGTGACCAATAGTTTTTATCATTCAATGTAGAGGTATAAGTGTTTCCGTTTTGTACCCAACTACTACCTACGGGAGCATAAATGGCAAAGTCTGCTCCATTGTGAGCATTTGTAATAACCATCATTTCATTGGTGATACTTACTTCTCCTTCATTTACAATTATTCGAGCCTCATCTGTTGTTGCTTTTGAAAAATAGAGAAAGGGCATGCCGATGCCTGAAGTTGCCTGGAAATTATGATCATTATTCGACCAATCCATCGTAACGGTCCAGTCCGTAAAATCAGAAACATTCACTTCATTTGCATTTAAGCCCGTCACTCCAACAATTACAGGGAGTTGATCATCAATTACGCCCCAGGGCATATAACTGACGACTAATCCATCATTGATCGTCTTTAGCGTATAAGGGTAATTGAATAAGTTATCAGTATGGCTGTTTTTAATCTGTGCTGACCACCAATCATTAGTGGGGACAGGTTTGTTAGAGGCTTGACCTATTATAAAGGGCGAGCCTGATGGGAATGTATTTCTTCCAGCTTGATCCACACCAGGAAATTGAGTGGTATAACTTCCGCTTCCAACGTTTATGATTTGCCCGGAAATATCATGGCAGATAAGGAATAAGACTAAAAAAAGAATTCCAGTCTTCAATAAAGTTGATGGGTATGACATAGGACAAATTTAAGTTTTACGAATGTAAATTAACCTTTTAAAAGCACAATAAGAGTCGCCTTGCTCTCAGGAGAGCTGTTTTATTTTGTAATACCTTTTAAAAGATATTATGATTTGGATTTATGGAAAGGAAATTTTCGAAGGGATGCGATATGCTAAGGATACGGAGTAAACAACGTCACTATTAATTTTATTGAATCGCTACCTTTTAAGATAGCATATCGTCCTTCACCTTAAAGGTAATAAAATAAATACCCTTTTCTAAGCTAATTATATAGATCGGAACAGAAGTAGTGCTTTCAAGGTTGATGTGTGCATCTTAATTTTCTACTGAAGTCTATTCTTATTTCAGCTCCTCCTCCGTATACATTTTTCCTTTAGGAGATTTGGAGCGACCAGCCTTTACATCCTCTGCTATTACATCACGGTATTCATCCGCGAACGCGTTGCGCACATAAGAAAGTAAATTTGCAATATTCTCATCTGTTAGATCTGGATTATCTTTTAGTCCAGGCATCACCGCATTAAGCTCATAGCGTTGGCCATTTACCGTGATCGGACCCTGCAAGCCATGTAAAGTTAGGAGGACTAATTTTTCTGAGTCGCCCTTGATGTATTCTGAATCTTGCAGAGGAGGGGCGAGGTTTTTAATCCCTAATCCATTTTCCCCATGACAGGATACGCAATGCTGTCGAAAAAGCTTAAGCCCTTTGGTTTTTGAATCGGTGAAGGCACTGGCAATTTTGACCTCCGTATTTTTATTACGAGCTTCAATGATAGTCTGTAAGATTGGTAGGATGGGGGAGTTCGCATACTCTTTTTTATTGGCAACAAACTTTTCGAATGCCGCTTCATTTCCCGCAAGACCACTAAGTGCAGCTTCGATATAAGTTTGGTTATTTGTATATCGATCCAAAACTTTTAAGAGGTGGTCAAAACCCATTGGATTTATTTTTCCTGCACTTACTGCAATCTGCCAATCCACCTTAGGGTCGTTTAAGGCTAAAGCTTGTTCCAGAACAAGCTGGCTGTCCTCCGCTTCCAACTGTTCCGCGAATAAGATGGCAGTAGCTGCTAAGGTCTGATTTTTTGTAGCGACCAAATCTTTAAGAAAGTCAACACTAAGTAGTTGCAAACCTTCCATTGTCCAGGCAGCGTGTATTGATGCAATTCCGGCATTCGTATCCGTTGCTAAGTCTTTCAGTGCCTGTTCTACACCAACTGCATGTTCCTTGATCAGGAAATGTTGTGCCTGATCGCGTACCCAACCGTTAGGGTGTCGGAGGAGATCTACCCAGGCATTATAATTATTATTCTCAGGGAAAGACACCGGCGCTGACTCAGCGCTTCGCTGTACCTTAAGAATTCTTCCGTAGTTCACAATTGTATCCAGTCCTTTAGCAAGATATTGTTCTCGGAGGTAAGCAGTCATATAGACCTTATGCTGGATAATCCCCCGATGATAATCGACAATGTATAAGGCACCATCCGGGCCATTATAGAGATTGACTGGCCGAAAGGCTTCATCTGTAGAGATTAAAAACTCCTTTTCCTCGTAAGCGAGATTACCTTCGATACCATCTGGTGTTTCTTTTATGGAGACCCTTTTGATAAGGTTGACTTCAGGACCACATACAAACGCATCTCCTTTAAAATCTTCTCCAAGATTATCTCCTCGATAGATCACTGGTCCACAGGCGGACGTGAAGGTGCGGAGTATTCCGTTTTCATCAAGTACGCCTTCGATATATCCTCGATTAACACTCGTTGCCTGCAAAGGAAAGACCCTTCTGTCTTTTAGAATAACTTCGTTTTCTCCTTCTTTGTTTTTGTGATACAAATTCTGATTCAGTTGATTAGGAAGATGGAAGTCTCCGTATAATGGATTGGAGTTGTCATTATAAAACAGGCGACCGTGGTCATCATGTGCGATGCCCCATTGTCCCCGAAAGGTCGTTACGTCCTTATACCATTCTCCATTTACCATTTGGTAGCGGTAGCTACTCTTGGCATTATAGATCCAGTTGTCAATATTGAGATCAAGTCCATTAGGTTGGTGTTCGATGTTTCCACCTTCAACATAAGCGGAGTCAACCAAGGTACGTGCACCGGCTTGATCACCGTTGATCTCCACAAACCAGAGATTCGGAGGCTCCGCAAATAATAAACCTCCATAGGCAAGTTTAAAAGCCCTGGCTGCCCGTAGTCCTTCCAGGAACGGTTTTGCGGTCTCAAAGAAACCGTCCTGATCCTTATCTTCCAAAATTAGAATCCGGCCTATCGGGTCATTTTCTCCTGTTCCTTCAATGTTTTTCATATAGCCAGGTAACTCTAATACCCACATACGACCTTGCAAATCAAAATCAAGTGCGACTGGTGAATTGATCAAAGGCTCTGCACTCACAACTTCCAGGCTTAGATCTTCAGCGAGTTGATAAGAAGATAAGTCTGGGATATTTACCTCTGTCGTCGGCTTGCTACAAGCAGTCCATAGACCTACAAAGGCTGTAAAAAAACTTAGAATGAAAAGTCGGTATGTATTCATAGTCAGCAAAATAAATAATTATAGAGAATCCTACCTAATAACAACAAGAATTGGATTATCTTGTTAGGAGATTATGACAACTGCTAACCAATTACTATCTCAGTTTGCCTCAAAGAGTATGTTACACTTTGAAGCGCTACGCCATTCTAATCCCAACGCGGATTGGTTATTATTAATTCATGGTGCAGGTGGTAGTATTCGTACCTGGAAAAAACAACGGGATGCACTTAGTGCTTTGTATAATGTGTTGATCATTGATTTGCCGGGGCATGGTGAGTCGAAGCATAAAAACGTAAAGCGTGACTTTTATGATTTCGATTTTTTGGGGAATAAGATTTGGGAGGTAGTTGATTCACTTAAAATTTCAAATATTCATTTAGTTGGGGTTTCTCTGGGGGCAATCATCGCTATGCAGATGAGAAAGTTGCGTCCGTCGAATGTTACATCGGTAGTGTTAGCAGGAGCAATTGTTCGACTGGACCTAAAGCTTAAAATGGTTTCTTCATTTAGTTTGGGCTTGGCTAAGATCATTGGCTTTCGCAAGTTTTATCAATTTGCAGCCTGGTTAGCTTTACCAAAGAAAAATCATAAAAAATCCAGAGAGATATTTATTAGAGAGTCCAGACATTTGACGGATGATGAATTCCGTAAGTGGACCTCAATGTATGGGAAGCAACTCAACGAAACACTTCGACAGATTTATACAGCAGTCTCCGAGATTCCAACCATTCTGGTAATGGGGGAGCAGGATCATTTCTTTTTGGCGCAGGCAAAAAAATACGTCCGCCTTCACAAGAATGTCCAACTAAAAATCATCGAAAAGTGTGGACATATCGTAAACCTTGAGAAGGCGGAACGTTTTAATGATGTTTGTTTACAGTTTCTAAAGAACCTGAAGAAGAAACTATGACAAGGGGTTTATTTTCTTCCGCCCTTTAATTCATCTTGTAATTTTTTTAGCTCTTCCATTTTTCCGGCTGCTGCTAATCTTGCTTGCTGAGCCCAGGTTGTTGGGTCATGCATGGAATATCGACTTCCGCCTCGCTGAATGAGTATTTCACCCACTTTTTTAGCACTAGTTTTAGCTAACTGACTAAAAGTGCTGATGCCCGCTGCTTTTAGATGTCGTTCGATAGCCGGACCAATACCTTCGATTCGTTTTAGGTTATCAGTTGTATTGGCTTGTGAGCGCGTTGTCGTAGCTGGTCGTTTTGGAGTTGGGCGACGAGGTGGCGTAGATTTATTAGTTGAAGCCGTAAGAGCAGCAGGTTTCGCTGGTGTAGCTTTTACTGGAGTTTTTGGCTTTTCCACTTTAGGAGCAAGGGTTACTTTAGGCACTTTAGCTTGAGTAGATATAGGATTTGCCTTAATGGTAGCAATCTTTTTTACAGGCTTTTTAGCTGGTCTTGATACTCGAGTAATTGTCTTTTTTGCAGCCTGTTTTTTAGCCTTTGGTTTTTTCTTTGGAGCAGCAGTTTTCTTTTTAACAGTTGCTGCTTTTGCTTCTTTTTTCTTATTAGCCTCCAACTCTTTCATTAATTTCTTAAAAGAACGTTCGAGTTCTCTTTCTCGACGTCGTGCATTTCTAAGGTCAACGCGTAAAGCTTTATTTTTTTGCATGCACTCCTCAACGGCTTTACGAAAATCCTTTTTGGCTCGTTTAGTACTTTTACTGGCATCTTTCAGCTCTGATTTAGTTTTGGATATCTTCTTTTTGAGTTTCTTATTATCTTTTGACATTGTGTAGCTATTTTGTATTTATGATGTTGCGATAATAGCGGATTTCACCCTGATTAACAAATTATTCATATTAAGTTTACATTCGCTTAACTTTGAAACCATGCTATTTATGTCAGTTAGTGGTTTTTTAGCGTTAAAATATGGGTAGTTTTGGGAGTGGATTGTAGAGATGCAGTATCTTAGAAGAATCAATAATAAAATCAAAAAATTTATGACTAAGCGATTCGAATTAATTTGTTTGTTAGCCGTGTTTTTATTGGCGATTACTTTACCTGCACAGGTAGCGGTGGATGTAAAAGATGATTATCAATTTAAGATTGATAAAAAAATAGAATGTACGGATGTTAAGAGTCAGGATCGTACAGGAACCTGCTGGAGTTTTGCGACAGCTTCTTTTTTGGAATCAGAAATGATCAGAAAAGGTAAAGGATTTCACGATTTATCAGAGATGTTCGTGGTACGAAATGTCTATCGTAGCAAAGCAAAAAATTATGTTTTGCGACAAGGTAAAGCAAACTTTAGTCAAGGGAGCCTGTCTCATGACCTAATCTCAATAGCCAAACAATATGGTGTAGTACCCGAATCCGTATACTCTGGAAAATTAGAAGGGGAAAAAAAGCATGACCACGGCGAGATGGAAGCAGTATTAAAAGGTATGCTCGATGGTGTGCTTAAGCGTAAGCGCCTTAGTCAAAAATGGGCAAAAGCATTTGACTGTGTAGTTGACACCTATCTTGGTGAAGTGCAGGAAGAATTTACCTACGAGGGTAAAACCTATACCCCAAAGACTTTTGCGGATGCTATGGAAATTAACCCTGATGATTACATCAGTTTTACTTCTTATACCCACCACCCATTTTATGATTCTTTTGTTTTAGAAATTCCGGACAACTATTCAAATGGTTCTTACTATAATGTACCAATGGAAGAGTTGCAGGCGATTGTTGATAATGCACTGGATCAGGGCTTTAGTGTGGCCTGGGACGGTGATGTCAGCGAAAAAGGATTTTCTGCGAAAAACGGAATTGCTATTTTACCAGTTGATTCGAAGCGCGAAGATTTATTTACCAGCCCTGGGAAAGAGAAGAAAGTTACTCAGGCACTCCGTCAGGAAACTTTTGAAAGCTACTCTACGACAGATGACCACCTAATGCACCTAACGGGTACGTCCAAAGATGCTAAGGGGAATCGTTATTACCTCATCAAAAACTCTTGGGGAGAGATCAGCGATTACAAAGGCTATTTGCACATGTCTTCGCCTTATTTTCAGTTGAAAACGGTAGCCATTATGGTACATAAAGACGCTGTACCAAAAATGATTGCCAAGAAGTTATCAATGTAGAATATAAGATTTGTAATAATAAAAAAACCTGAATGCTCTGTGAAGAAGTATTCAGGTTTTTTATTTTATGGCTACACCGCTAGATATTAGAAGGCGGGATAGGAGAGGGTACTACATTGCTGACCGGCTTAATACTTTTTAGGTATTTAAAGATTGCTTTTACATCTTCGTGTTTCATGGCGCTATAGTTTTCTAAAGGCATGGGCGGCAATATTCTTCGACCATTGTCCAACCCTTTGAGTTTACCTTCGGTAAAAGCTTTGATAAACTGTTCCTCGGTCCAGGTTCCAATTCCACTTTCATCCGGCGTTAAATTAGCGGCGAATGACATTCCCCAGGGACCGGCAGCTGCGGTCAAATCCGGATAAAAAGTAGCGAAACCTTTTTGCAGCATCGTATCTTTAAATTCAATGATTGGTCGGTCGGCCGGAAAACCAGACAGCATTAACTCCGGAATAATCTCTGGTCCTTTTGGTCCCATTTGTTTTGGGGAGTGGCAATCATTACAGCCCATTATGGTAACCAGATATTTACCATGTGCTATAACTTCTGCTGAGGATAAATTATCTTCTTGTTTAGAAGTGCTGCGGGAAGACTCATTATTTGTACAGGATAAAATGCAGAAGAAAGCAGCGAGTAAAATTATACTCAACTTGTGTAAATTGATTTTTTTCATAAGGTATAGTATTTAGGGGTTAAAGTGATTTTTCCTTAGAGCATTTAATTGGATGTATGGCCATTTTTAATATAAAAACTAAGAGCGGCAAATTTATTTGCTAGGTGTCCGAGAACGGTAGACGCCAATCTTAACAATTTCCTGCTTGTCATTGATTTCAAAAAGTTGCTCATTAAGGTAATAGATAAGGATGCTTCCTGTAGTGGTTTCGACCTGGCGGTTAGGTTGCCCTAAGAGTTTTACCAATTCCTCATGACTATCTCCAACTTTAATGGTCGATACTTCCGAGCCAATGGTTCCGGTATCCGTAATCTGGAAAAAGGAATACTCTTCTCGGCTTACGAGGTGAATATAAGAACGAGAATCATCATGAATCGCCAGGCCACAATTAGCTTTGCGAGATTTATCTACAGCGACTACATTTTCTACATCGAGGCGATTCTGAAATAATTTAGCGACACCACGATCAATATTAAAATCTGACAATCGTATTTTAGTTTCTGAAGCACCAAATCCCAAGATCCCTTCCTCTGTATCTTCTGATTTGCTTTGCAGGGGAAGCTCTTCCAGTTGGTTTAAATTATAATTGGCTAAGCTACTGCCCATTTTAATAGCATCCTCAAAATGCTTTTTAGCATCCTCAGGTTTTCCTTGACGATCTGAAATGATTCCTGATAAAACTTTGGCGTCAGCTTTTGTCTTTAACCATTCGTCTTCTCCTCCGATTAATGTTGCCTCCGTAACATAAAAATTAGCCCTGCGGTAATGATCCACTTCATCATGAGAAAGTAAGGTATAAACGCAGGCCAGGTTAAGAAGTGCAGGCGCATATTTTTCGTCAAGCAAGCTTGCTTGTTTGAAGTAATTGACGGCTTGATTGAGTAATTCGTCAGCTTCCGGATCTCTGTCGAAATCTCCTTTTAAGCCACCATTTTTTAAGCGGCTTACCGCATCTAATTCAATCGGAAAACCATATTTGAGATTGTTTGCTCCGAGCAACTGAATGGCCGCCTGAGTGCAAACTACCCCAAGATTATTATAGAGCTCTCGGCTTTGAAAGTCCTTTAGTATAAATTCCAGATAATACTTAGCGGTTTCGTACCGCTCTAAGGCAATGAGGTACTTCGCCGTTTCGTAAACCTGGATTTTATCTTTTAGCTGTTCCATCGATTGCTGAGCAATCTGTTTTCGTTCTTCCAAACTTGGGTAGCTACTACTATTATATTTTATTCGCGGGTAAAACTGAACCAGGGTGTCCAATAAGCGAGGCATGATATCTAAAGTACTGTATCCGGCGGCATAGCCCAATAATCCTCCAAGATGATCGGATTGTAACTCTAGTTTTAGGGCATCGTCAAGATTTTTGACCTTCTTGACGGCATCAAGGGTATCCACCTGGTTAGCCGCAAAATGCCTTTTCCAGTTATGTTCATGGTATACATGTATCAATTCATGAGCGAGTAGAACCGCAATTGCATTCAAAGAATCCTTCCCCATCTTTTGACAAGCTTTATACGCACTCATTTCTAAGCCGATGATTGCTTTTCGAGGGCTGGCATAAGCTATTTGTCGGGAGGCATCGCTAATCACCAGGGTAGGGACGCGTTTACTAAAATCCCCTTTGGCGGCAATCAGGCGGTCAAAAACAGATTTTGCAACTTTATACTGATAAGTCTCTTGATAGGCCTTTTTTTGCATGAAGTCAAAACTTGCTTTTGTGCCACTATCATTGTTCGCAAAAGCAAAAATATCCTGATCCTCCTCTTGTTCTGTTTGAGATTGAGAAGCAGTTGGTGCGGAGCAACTAAGGACTAATAAGGAAAAAAAGAATAGCCATTTCATCGGATACATTTTTTGAGGGAAATTTAGGATTGCTTACTATTGATTGATATTTGCTAATATAAGGAGTCGTAATTGTATTTCTTTTGGTGTAGGCATAAAATAAAAAACGAGCAGGTGGTCAGAACGAATCTTGCTTACCCCTGCTCGAGCAATGTTGTTATGCATGTTGATTGATTTATGCTTTTAACCTTTACGTATGCCCTTTAATTTAGTGAACTTCAAAAAGGTTACCCTTCCCCCTGAAAAAAAATAATCCGCCCATGATAT